>JAAETH010000543.1 GCA_024228575.1 Actinomycetes bacterium | reverse complement strand
CGCCTTCTGGCTCGCTACCGCTCGCACCGTGCGGCTCATGGCCCTACTCTCGCCTTCTGGCTCGCTACCGCTCGCACCGTGCGGCTCATGATCTGTCCACCAGGGGTGATTCGAGGTATCCGTAGGGGTCGTACGGTGTTCCCCAAGCCTCGCGCATGATGCCTGCAATCTCACCCATCGTGGCTCCGGCCTGGGTGCACTCGATGACCGCAGCCATCATGTTCTCGTCGCTCTGGATCACGTCGTGGAGTCGGCGGAACGAGGCGAACAAACGCTGTTGATCACGCCCGGCCCGGTACTCCTTCATGCCCTCGACGCGGCCGAACAGGGGCTCGATCTTCTCCTCGCTGATGTCGCGCAACAAGGTGTCCTCTTCGGCGGGCATCTGATGAACATTCATCCCCACCTTCGTGACCTCACCATCGTGGACCTGATGGTGGTAGCGGCCCATCGTGCCATGGAAGAACTGCTTGAAGAACCCACTACTGACCAACTCGGCCGGGTCACCCCGAGACTCGATGTCCTCGACCATGGCCAGAATCCTGGCCTCGACGTCATCGGTCAACGACTCCATGAACCACGACCCGCCGAAAGGATCCTGCACGCTGTTGATGTTGGTCTCGAGATCGACCACCTGCTGGGTACGAAGCCCGACCAGGTGGGCTTCCTTGCTCGGGGTTCGATAACCCTCGTCGAAGGTCGAGATCTCGAGAGCGCTGACACCGGCGAGGCCCAAAGCGACGGTCTGCACCGCACCTCGCACGATGTTGTTGGCAGGCTGTTCGGTGGTGAGGGACAACCCCGACGTGTGCACGGCGATGTTCACCGCTTGCGACCTCGGATCCCTGGCCCCGAACTCGTCTTTCATCATCCTTGCAAAGATCCGACGCATCGCCCTGATCTTCGCGATCTCCTCGTAGAAGTCCATCGAGCAGTTGGTCAAGATGGCGATACGCGGAGCGAAGCTGTCGATATCGAGGCCCCTCTTCAGGAGGGTGCGGGTGATGTGGCGGATCTCGACGAAACCGAGCGCCGCCTCCTCCACAGCGTTCAGCCCGGCCTCGCTGAAGAAGTATGTGTCCTCGAGAAAGCCGTGGTACCTCGGCATCTCCTCGCTGCAGAACTCGATCACGTCACACGACATGCGCAGGTGCAGGTCGAACGGCATCTTGTAGGCGTACGAGCAGTGTTCTGAGTAGAACGGCCACTCGATGACAGAACCCCGCAAGAGGCCCGGATCGACTCCACGTTCCTTGGCCAGCAGGAAGAGGCTCGCGACCATGAACATCGATGGGCTCGAACTAGATATCGACATCTGGTCCAGCGGGATGCCGTCGAGCAACTCGCGGTAGTCGTCATGGCGGCACAACGAGACGCCCTGGGTGCCGACGGTGTACCGGGCCAGCGGATGGTCAGGGTCCATCAGCGACATCGTCGGGCTGTCGCCGATGACGTCAAGGCCAGTCTGGCCCAGGTCCATCAGGTACTTGAACTGCTCGTTCGACCGACGAGCGTCGCCCTCGCCCGACAACTCGCGCTGTATCCAACCCCGACCGGTGTAGGCGCGGGTCCCGCGCGTGAAGGGATACTCGCCCGGATCTCCGAATCGGTCCCGATAGTGGTCATCGGGTTCGGTGGGTCCATATACCGGTGACAGCTCGATGCCGGACCGAGTCGAGTTGGTTTCCATCAAAATCCTCCCGCTGGGTACCGTAATCTCTCAGCACTGCTTGGAGAGGTGTCGAGATGCGAGTGTCCGTTTCTGTCGGAAGTGCCTACTACGACGGCGAGAACTGGGAAGACCTGGTCGAGTACGTCAAGGCGGCCGATCGTCTCGGTGTCGACTCGGTGTGGTCGGCCGAGGCGTGGGGCATGGAGGCGGTCTCGTCCCTCGGCTACCTCGCAGCCGTCACCGACCAGATCAGGCTGGGCAGCGGCATCATGCAGATCAGCGCCCGCACGCCGGCCATGACGGCGATGACGGCACTGTCGATGTCGCAGATATCGAACGACCGGTTCCTTCTCGGCCTCGGTGTCAGCGGGCCCCAGGTCGTCGAAGGCCTCCACGGCGAGGCGTTCGCCAAACCCCTCGGCCGCCTGCGGGAGTACATGCAGATCGTCCGCATGGGTATCGACGGTGAACGGCTCGTGTACGACGGTGAACACTACGTATTGCCACGGCCGGGAGGCGAGGGCAAGGCTCTGAAGTCGTCCATCCGGCCCCGGCCAGAACTACCGATATACCTGGCCACTCTGGGCCCCAAATCGCTCGAGCTCACGGGTGAACTGGCCGACGGCTGGCTCGGTACATCGTTCATCCCAGAACATGCCAACGTCTTCCTCGACTCACTCGCCACCGGTGCGGCAAGGGCAGGACGTTCCCTGGACGACATCGACATCCATGTCAACGGCCAGTTGGTCGTGTCCGACGACGTCGACGCTCTGATCGCCCGCGCCCGACCGGGCATGGCATTCACACTCGGCGGTATGGGCTCGGCCAAGACGAACTTCTACAACAGGGCCTTCTCACGGGCCGGATACGAAGATGTCGCCGCCGAGGTTCAGCGTCTGTGGGTCGCGGGCGACAAGGCCGCAGCAGCAGCCGCTGTCCCCGAAGAGATGGTTCTGGCCGCCTACCCCATCGGAACCGAGGACATGGTCCGCGACCGAATCCGGGCCTACACGGCTGCGGGGGTCAACTGCCTCCGCGTCGCACCCCAGGGCAAGACGGCCGCAGACCAGATCGCCCACCTCGAGATGTCGATCGATCTGATCAAGTCCTCAACTCGGAGCTGATCAGATGGCTCATCCAGGGCTCCAGGCTGCCGAGCGCCCAGACGACACGGCGCTCATCATCGCCGAGACGGGCGCGACCATGTCGTGGGCCGAGCTCCGTCGTCAATCGGTACAGGCGGCCAACACCATCCACGATCTCGGGATCCGTGCCGGCGATGCGGTTGCCTTCTGTGTCGAGAACCGTTTCGAGTTTGTCGTGCTTGTGTGGGCCTGTCACGACGCCGGCTTTCGCTACACCCCTATCTCGACCCGGCTGACACCCGACGAGGTTGCCTACATCGTCGACGACTGCGACGCCCGCGTCTTCATTCACTCGTCCGACACGGCTTCGAGCCGTGACTCCGCGATGGGAATCGCCGGCTTGGAACATGTCATCGACATCGATCAGCCAGACGCACTCGGCCAGACCGACGAACGCAAACCCGTGTACGAACGAGCCGAGGGCGTGTCGATGTTGTACTCGTCTGGCACGACGGGAAAGCCCAAGGGTGTCCTGCGACCGGCACCGCCAGAACCGATCGAGGAGCTCAGCCCCGGCGACCGGGGAAGCGCAGCGCTGTTTGGCATCGACACGAGATCGGTCTACCTGTCGACGGCACCTCTGTACCACTCGGCACCGATGACATTCCTCATCATGATGGGACGTGTCGGCGCTGCGGTGGTCATCATGAAACGGTTCGACCCAGCACGTGCCCTCGCTCACATCGAGCACTACGGCGTGACCCACAGCCAGTGGGTACCCACCATGTTCGTGCGCATGCTGCGGCTCTCCGAGGACGAGCGCACCCGACACGACCTTTCGACGCACTCGTTTGCCATCCATGGAGCGGGTCCATGCACGATCCCGATCAAGGAGGCAATGCTCGACTGGTGGGGACCGGTCATCCACGAGTACTACGCGGGCACCGAGGGTGCCGGCATGTGCCTCATCGGCCCCGACGAGTGGCTCGCCCACAAGGGATCGGTCGGTCGGTCGATGCGCGGCCCGGTTCTGATCATCGACGACGGCGGCAACCGGCTGCCGCCGGGCGAGATCGGCCAGATCTGGTTCTCGAACAGCAGCGACTTCCAGTACTACAACGACCCGGCCAAGACGTCGGAGTCAAGGGGCGCCTCTGGAAGCGGAACGTTCGGCGATATCGGCTACCTCGACGACGACGGCTATCTCTACCTGACCGACCGCAAGTCGTTCACCATCAACGCAGGTGGAATCAACATCTACCCGCGCGAGGTGGAGGAGGTCCTCCTCGGCCACCCAGCCGTCGACGACGTCGCCGTGTTCGGGGTGCCCAACGACGAATACGGCGAAGAGGTCAGGGCCGTAGTGCAACCATCGGCGGGAGCGACCCCCGATCCCGCGCTGGTCGACGAACTGACCGACCACTGTGGCAAACACCTCGCCCGGTTCAAGGTGCCCCGCTCGATCGATTTCGTCGACGAACTCCCCCGTGAGCCCACGGGCAAGCTGCGCAAACATCTCCTACGCGAGCACGCTATGGCCGTTCTGGGCGCCCGACAGGGCGCCAGAGCGACCAGTTTTGGAGACAGGTCGGGGTAGATCGCGATCGCTTCAGATGATGGCGTGTTCGAGGAAGGGGCGGTTCTCGATGATGCGGTCATAGCCGAGGGGCGCCAGGTCGAGCGAGCGGTACTCGCCGTAGGCGATCAGCTCCGAAACACCGCGTCCCATCGCGGGCGACTGCTGGACGCCGTGGCCGGAGAACCCGTTGGCGAACACGAAGTTCGACACCTGATGGTGTGGTCCGACGACAACGTTGTGGTCGAGAGTGTTGTAGGCGTAGTGGCCGGCCCACTGCGATGTGATCTTGATGCGTTCGAACGCTGGGACCCGATTCACGAGGGCGGGCCACACCTTGTCCTCGAAGATGTCGCGGTCCATGGCGAAGTCGTCATGGGCGACCGCAGGATCATCGTCTGGTGTGCAGCCGGCCAGATATGCGGCACCATCGGTTCGCATATGGACCCCGCTGGGATCGATCGTCAGCGGCAAGGCTCTGTCGAGGGGTTCGGCGGCGTCGAAGACGAACGAGTAACGCTTGCGTGGTTCGACCGGTAATACAAAACCCGCCATCTTCGCCACCTCGGCAGCGGCGGGACCAGCGGCATTCACCACGGTGCCACACGAGACCGAATCGCCAGAGGCGAGCACGATCGACGAGATCCGATCACCGCTACGTTCGATAGCAGTGACCTCGTCGTGGATGTACTCGACACCGTTCTGGCGAGCCTTGCGTTTGAGCCAGTCGAACATCGTGCCAGAGTCGAAATATCCCTCGTCGACCAGGTTGTGACTTCCGCACACGATGTCGTCGACGTTGTAGAAGGGATAGTCGGCGGCTATCTCGGCCGGAGTCAAGATCCTCGTGGCAGCACCAAGCTCGGCCTGAACGCCCTGATTCCGGCGAAGCGTCTGGGCAAACACATCGTCGCCCGCCAGGTACATGTACCCGAAGTGGTGCACGAAGATGTCGGGGACCTCGGGGTCGTCGCCCAGGTAGCTGCGGAAGTTCCGCACAAAGTCGGCTGCAAAGCGCGAAATCGACACGTTCAGCGGGTTCGAGAACTGCTGACGCATACAACTGTTCGTGTGTGTGGTCGAGGCATTGGTGTATGTCGGGTCTTTCTCGACGACGAGCACCGAGCCGTCGAAGTCGGGGTTTGCCGACATGAACCATGCACTCGCTGAACCGATGACTGCGCCGCCGATGATGACGACGTCGTAGCTGCTGCGCCTCGTCTTCATGACACGTAGCCCTGCTTCTTGTCGTTCTCCTGCGCTTCGGTCGCCCTGTCCGACGGATCGCCAAAACCACCACCACCCGGCAGCTCGAGGATCAATCGTCGATCGGGCGGAATCGTCTGCTTGCCCTTCGAGCGGAACGGTGAACCGTCGTCGAGGTAGACCCGGCCGGGTGCACCGTCGCCTCCCCCCTCCCGACCCCTGGCGGGGTTGTCGACCCTGTCGAACATCGCCGAGAACTCGAGGTGATAACCGTCGACGGCTCCGACCTCGATGATCTGTCCCAGACCTCCTCTGAAACACCCGGCACCACCGCTGTTCTCGCGGATCTCCTTTCGCCAGATGACGATGGGCCCGATCTGTTCGGTGGCCTCGGTGCTCATCGTCATGACGCCGGACGGGAAGGCGGTGGCGGTCAGACCATCGAGCGTCGGACGGGCGCCGCTGCCCCCGCTGTTGAACATGAGAAGCTCGACGGGCGCCAGAGGATTGTGTTCAGGATCGGCGCTGCGGGCACTGGCCTGAAAATTCCAGAGGGCACCAGCACCCTCGGCGGGAATCCGTTCGGGGACGGCGTGGGCGATTGCGCCGAGACACAAATCGGTGACGAAGTGACCTATCACATGACGAACGGACACAGGGTCGGGATCGATCGCGTTCAGGATGACGCCCGGTGGAGCACTGACGGTGAACGGTGCCAGGGAGGCGAAGTTGTTCGGAAGCTCTGGAGCGAGGGCCACCAACATGCCGTACGTGAAGTAGGCCTGGGCATAGACGACCGGCACATTGATGCCAAATCGGCTGGTGGATGACGTGCCTGCGAAATCGGCGTGCATACCGTCGTCGGTGACGGTCAACGTGACCGCCAGATGGACCGTCGCATCGTAGCCATCGACGTCCATGCTGTTGCAGTAGACACCGTTGGGCACATCGACGAGCGCGCTCGAGATGGCCCGCTCGGTTCGGTCGAAGATGAACTCGGTCAGCTCGACCAGGTCGGTCAGCTCGAACTCGTCGAGCATCGCCAACAGTCGACGGCGGCCGGTCTCGTTCGATGCTGCGAGGCCATGGATGTCTCCAACGACCTGATCGGGCTCGCGGACATTGCAGCGCACGATGTTGACGAGGTCGTCGTTCAGCTGGCCCCGTTCGGCCCACTTCATGATCGGAATGCGGATGCCCTCCTCGAAGACCTCGTTGGCGTCTGGCCCATAACCCCTGCCCCCGATGTCGACCACGTGGGAGGTCGAAGCGAAGAACCCGATCAGCTGATCGTCGATGAACACAGGGGTTGTGACCGTGATGTCGTGGAGATGACCGGTGGCCTTCCAAGGATCGTTCGTCACATAGACATCGCCCTCGTACATTGCGTCGAGGCCGATGTCGTCCATGAAGTGGGTCACGGACGCTGCCATCGTGTTCACATGGCCGGGTGTACCGGTGACCGCCTGGGCGATCAGCCTGCCCTGCGAATCGAACACACCGGCCGAGAGATCGCCCGCCTCGCGCACCGATGTAGAGAACGACGTGCGAACCAGCGTCAGCGCCTGCTCCTCCACGACCGCAATCAACCGGTTCCACATCAGTTGCCGGTGCACTTCCCGGGACACCATCAGTTCACCCTCCTGGTGATCAGAAGACTTCGATCGCCCTGGACCACGGCCACGTGGTGCGAGCCGAGAATCGTGGAGGTCTGCTCCTCGACGATCACCGCAGGCCCACTGACCGTGTGTCCGGGCGATAGAGCCGATCGCTCGTGGATTGCAGTCGACACGGTCGTTCCGACAGCCGGGTCGTAGACGGGTCTCATGCCCGTTCCCTCGACCGCTGTGTTCGGTTCGCGCCGATCGACTCGCCGAGGCAACTCCGAAACGGACGCGACACGCACCGACCAGCTGACCACCTCGATGGCCAAGCCCTCGATAGCACGACCGAAGAACCGCTCGTAGGTCTTGGAGAACTCGGTGACCAGGGCATCTGCCGCGACCGCGTCGAAGTCGCCCAGTGGTACAAACACCGGGATCTCCCAACCCTGCCCGCGGTAGCGCATCGAGACCTGCCGCTCGACGACGATGTCGGCCGTTGTTCCCCTCCTGACAAATGCCTCGGCTTCGGAGGCCAGCTCGTCCATGGTCGAGCGGGCTCCGGCGACGTCGAAATCGTCGGTGCTGGTGTAGAAGCTACGGACCGCCTCGTACGAGAAGGGTGCCAACAAGAACCCGATTGCAGACCCGACGCCCGCACCGACGGGCACCAACAACTCGTCGAGCCCCAGCTTGTCCATCAACCGGGTGGCGTGGACCGGTGCGGCACCACCGAATGCGATCATCGAGAACTCGGTGAGGTCCTCACCATTCTCGACCGCGTGAACTCGGGCCGCATTTGTCATGGTCTCGTCGACCATCTCGGCAACACCTATGGCTGCCTCGTCGGTATCGAGCCCGAGTGGAACTCCGACATCGCGGGCGAGCGCAGCGATCGCAAGGTCGGGAGAAAGAGAAATCGTCTTCGCCCCAAACGTGTCGGGATGAAGTCGTCCCAGGTGCAGATCTGCGTCGGTGACCGTGGGTTCGGTGCCGCCCAGCCCGTAGGCGGCGGGCCCGGGTTCGGATCCGGCACTCTGAGGACCGATACGGATCTGTCCCAGCGCATCGACGTGGGCGATCGACCCGCCACCAGCACCGATCTCGATCATCTCGATGACCGGGATGGAGATGGGCATGCCGCTGCCCTTCTTGAACCTGGTCGTCCTGGCCACCTCGAAGGTTTTTGCCGTCTGGGGGACGAAGTCCTTGATGAGTGCGATCTTGGCTGTAGTGCCGCCCATGTCGTAGGAAACGATACGGTCTCGGCCGTGTCGCGCCGCTAGGTGGGCGGCGAAGATCGCCCCGCCTGCCGGCCCGGATTCGACGAGCCGAACCGGGAAGGCTGCAGCGGTGTCGACGCTGACAAGACCGCCGCCGGAATGGATCATGTAGATCGGACAGTCGGCACCCATACGCTTCAGCTCGTCGGACAGTCGCCCGAGATACGACGCCATCAGCGGTTGTACATAGGCGTTTGCACACACCGTGTTGAATCGCTCGAACTCGCGCATCTGCGGCGAGACCTCGCTGCTGATCGAGACGGCTATGTCGGGCAACTCGGCCAGCAACAGGTCGCGGAAGTGTTGTTCGTGTCGGCCGTTTCGGTAGCTGTGCATGAAACCGACGGCAACCGATTCGTAGCCACGATCGGAGATCGTTTGGATGACCTGCCTCGCCGCTTCATCGTCGAAGGCCAACAACACCTCGCCCCTGGCGTTCAACCGCTCGGGCACAACAAACCTGTGCCGGCGGGCGATCAGCGGTGCGGGCAGGACGATGTTCAGGTCGTATTGCTCGAAGCGGCCCTCGGTGCGCGTCTCTATGACGTCGCGAAACCCGGCTGTTGTGACCAGCGCCGTGAAAGCACCCCGCCGCTCGATGAGTGCGTTGGTGGCGAGCGTCGTGCCCTGGATGACCTGATCGACATCGGCTAGTGAGATGCCGTGCTCGGCAGCGAGCCTCGAGATGCCGTCGAGAATCGCCCGTTCGGGCCCATCGTGTGTTGTCAGGACCTTCGTCGACAGGAACTCACCATCGCGGTCGAAGACGATGTCGGTGAAGGTGCCACCCACATCGGCCCCGATGCGTACACCCCGCACACCACCACCCATATCAGAGGTCCTCGATCCGCGGAAAGCCGGACGGCGCCTTGATGTCGACGGTCGCCGAACGCTGCTGCGCCAGCATGCCGCCGTCGATGCGGATGACGTCGCCTGTGATGTAGTTGGCGTCGTCCGATGCGAGGAAGAGTGCGGCTCCGGTCATGTCGAAGGGTTCGCCGATGCGTTCGAGGGGAACGTTCTCGCCGCGCAGCTTCCGCTGTTCGAGGGGAAGGCCACTCGTGTCGATCGATCCGGGCATCAGTGCGTTGACGCGGATGTTGTACGGGCCGAGGTCGAGGGCCATCGCCCTGGTCAGCGCCTCGATTCCACCCTTGGTCGCGTCGTATGCGGTGAACGCACGGTGTGCCCTGGTCGCCCCGCCAGAGCTCATGTTGATGATGCAACCACCACCCTGTTTTGCCATGATGCGCGCAGCGGGGTGCGAGACCAGGAAATGGCCTGTCAGGTTCACGTCGATGATACGCCGCCACCAGGCCTCGTCGGCCTCGAAGAAGTGCAGCATCGGCTCGACCAGACCCGCATTGTTGACGACGACATCGATACGGCCGTGCCGCTCCATGACCGAGTCGATCATCCCAGCGACCGACTCTGCATCGGAGACGTCGGCCACCACAACCATGGCGTCACCGCCCGCCGAGGTGATTCGTTCCGTCGTCTCGTTCGCCCTGTCGGCGCTGACATCGTTGACCGCAACAGCGGAACCCACCGACGCGAATCGCTCCGCGATGGCGCGGCCGATGCCATTGCCGGCACCTGTGACGAGGACGACCTTGCCTTGCAGGGATGGGTGTGTGGTCATTGGTGTTGCCTTTCGGGGTTGGGGTAGGCGGGCGGATCAGATCGAATGGGTTGTCGAGGCCACCGCCGCGAGTGCTGCCTCGTCGCGGCGGTAGTAGGTCCATCCCTTGCGCCGCGTGGGGATGACGAGCCCGGCGTCTGCGAGGATCTTCAGGTGGCGCGAACCCGCGGGCTGGCTGATGCCCAGCTTGTCGACGATGAACTGGTTGCATGCACCATGCTCGATCGGGTCGCCGTGTTCTTGCGCGGGGAAGTGGGCGGTCGGATCCTTCAACCACTCGAGAATCTGCAGCCGGCGTTCGCTGGCCAATGCCTTGAAGACGTGCTCGGCGGTATCGAGGTCGACGCCGCCGATGGCAGAAGATGGATCAGCCGATAACGACATAGCGATATTGTTATGTGCTGAGCCCTCGATTTGCAACCACCCTGGCGATCTCGACACTTCGTTCGGGGCCAAACCCCTGCCGAATATCGAAATCTTCGGTCTCTATCGTGTCCGCGCCCAACCGTCGGGCAGCGGCGCTCATGCTTCGGACCAGCCCGGTCGGGCCACACAGGGCGACATGGATTCCCTCCATGCCGTCGGGAAACATCAGGTCCAGCACCTCTGGAGTCATCCTTGCGTCGGCACCTGTGAACAGGTGTAGTTCGACCTTGCGCGCCGCCTCGGCATGGCGCAACCGATCGAGCACGAGGTCTTCTTCCTCAGGGCGGGCCGCATACAGCAATACAGGGCTGGGCATGTGGTGTTGTATCCCCTCGAGAGCGGCGAGGAATGGTGTGATCCCGACACCTCCGGCAATCCACACGGTGGGTGTGTCGGTGCGACCAAGGGGTCGGAAACGCCCGAATGGACCTTCGATACGAGCCTCGCGCCCGCCCAGCTCGCGACCGGGCAGATTCTGCGACCAGTCACCGAGCCGGCGGATGAAGAACACGAGATTGTTGTTCTCGGGTGCCGATGCGATCGTGAATGGGTGTGGCTCGGACATGCCATCAACATCGAGCTTCAGGAAGGCGAACTGCCCCAAACGTCGGCGCAGCGGCCGCCCGATCGGTTCCAGCTCGAGGCGTGTCACCGAGGTGCCGTGTTCGGTCTGCACGACCCGATAACGCCTGCCGCGACGAAACACATCTACACCGACGACGCGAACCAGGTAGGCACAGATGCCTGCGAGCATCCACAACCCGAACCACCAACCCCAGCCCGATCCGTTCGTATATGGCTTCTCGGCCGTGAAGAAGTGCCAGCTCGCGAACACGAACGGAACCCCGAGCAGCTTGTGGGTCCAGCGCCAATATCGATAGGGAACGACCCGAGCCAGACTCAGCCCAACCAGGATGTAGAGCATGATCTCACCAACCCCTGCGAGATCGACTGCTCCCTCGGCCACCGACTTGGAAACACCACGAATGCCGTCCTCGATCTCGGGTTCGACACTCGTGTGCAAGAACATGGCCACAACGGCGAGAGCGCCGGCCCAGCGATGGACCCGGTACATCGAATCGAGACCCCCAAAAAGGGGTTCGAGGACCTTGGGCCGAAGTGCAAGGACGAAGCTCCAGGCCATGAGCACGATCGACAGGGACCCGACCCACAGTCCAAAGGCCACGCTGCCATCCTCGCCCACAGCACCGGCGAAGGCAGGCCAGCCGACGACACACGCGGCGACGATGGCGAGAGGTCCCACGAGGTGAAGCCCCGGCCGCAGTCGCGGAAGGGCTGGTCGATGCAGGTGCCAGTCGGCCCGCGAACCAAGTACGAAGTGCAGGACTGAGTTCATTCCAGCCAGAGTCACCGATCCAAGCTGAAGAGACGCTGAACGCCACCCGATCCATCGCTGGCACCACGTTGGTACCGGGTGTTCTACCTCGTGGAACCGATGATCAGGAGAGGAGTTCGGCGAGCCTGGCGCGGTATGCCTCGACGTTGCGCTCCTTGATCGCCTCAAAACCTCGGACCATGTCGGGTAGTTCGGCCACCTCGACCGCGGCCTCGTAGTTGCCAGCAGAGAGCGAACCGACGAGGCCCCGCACGGCTTCGCGGTATTCGTCGATGAGCTGACGTTCGAGCTCGCGGTGGGCGGTGCGACCAAACGGATCCTTGGATGTGCCGCGCAGCTTCTTCATCTTCGATAGTCCGAGGAAAGCAGCCTGACCGGTGCGCCCGAAACCGATCTTCTTGTTCACCCCGACGCGGCGAGCGGTCGGTGGGTGCAGCTTGTAGGTGATCTTCGTCTCGTCTCCGAACTGTGCCTTGATGGCATCGTGGAACCCGCTCGACCGGTGGAGCCTTGCGACCTCGTACTCGTCCTTGTACGCCATCAGCTTGTGCAGATAGCGGGCCACGGCCTCCGACAGGCGGGTGTCGTCGCCCAGTCCGGCTTCGACAGAACGTACCTCGGCCACAAAATCGACATAGGACTGGGCGTAGGCCTCGTCCTGATAATCGATGAGGTCGCGAACCCGAATGCCCAGGAGGCGTTCGAGTTCCTCGCTCGGTGACTCGACCAGCCCGATCATCTGTTGGGACCGCTTTGCCGACCCGGCCTCGCGTTCGACCTTGCCCAGCCGGTCGATACCGAGACCATCAAGGAAGCCGGGGTCGATGGCGATCTTGCGGCCGATGCGAAACGCCTGGACGTTCATGTCGACGGCGACACCGTTCAGCTCGATGGCACGTTCGATGGCAGCCGAGCTGATGGGAATCACTCCGGTCTGGTAGGCCGCACCCAACACGATGACGTTGGCGGGCATGTGTGAACGGAACAGGTTGTCCGACAGGTTGGTGGCGTCGAAGTAGATGTTCTTCTCCGGTGTCGTCGCGTCGTCGATACTCGCCTGCAACCGGCTCCACTCGGGAAACTCCTGAGAACTGTCGCGAACCATCGCTCCCGTGGGCACCTTCGACGACGAAACGACAGCCACCGACCGTCCGGGAAGTGCCTTCGTGAGGTTCTGCGGGTTGGTTCCCGTCAGCAGGTCGAACACGATGTAGGCGTCGACCTCACCCGTGCCGACCTTGTTTCCCTCTCCGAGTTCGTCGCCGTCGTCGTCGGCAACAGCAGCCCGGATCTTGAGGTTCGACACCACGGGGCCACCCTTCTGGGACAACCCGGTCTGGTCGAGGCCATGGGCCTGTTTGCCATCGAGCAGGGCCGCCGTGGCGAGCAGCTGGTTCACCGTGACCACACCGGTTCCGCCGATGCCCATCATGAGGATATTGCCCTCGTCGATGCGGTTCGGCTGGGGCAGGTCGTCGCCGATCGTCGCGACCGAAACCGTCGACTTCTCGGGGATCTTGCCACCCGGAATCAATTCGACGAAGGCAGGGCAATCACCGTCGAGGCAGCTGTAGTCCTTGTTGCAGCTCGACTGGTGGATCTGGGTCTTGCGTCCGAACTCGGTCTCGACCGGTTGCACCGAAAGGCAGCTCGACTTCTCGCCACAGTCGCCACAACCCTCGCATACGGCCTCGTTGATGAACACACGCGTCGGAGGTTCCACGATGTTGCCCCGTTTGCGATCGCGGCGCAGCTCGGCCGCACATCCCTGGTCGTAGATGATGACCGTCGTCCCAGGGATCTCGCGCAACCTGCGCTGGGCCTCGTCCATGCGGTCGCGATGCCAGATCTCGGTGCCCTTGGCGAACTTCGCGCCGGCCGCATACTTGTCGGGGTCGTCGGTGACCACCATCACCTTTGCCACACCCTCGGCCTCGATCGACCGGGTCAACTCTGGCACCCCCATGGCGCCGTCGACATCCTGGCCACCGGTCATGGCCACGGCGGCGTTGTAGAGGATCTTGTACGTGATGTTTGTTCCCGCAGCGACTGCCTGGCGCAGCGCCAGCGAGCCCGAGTGGTGGAAGGTGCCATCGCCGATGTTCTGGAAACGATGGTTCAAGGTGACGAACGGTGCAGCACCGATCCACTGAATCCCTTCACCGCCCATGTGGGTGAGGCCTCGAACCCTGCTGTCGGGCTTCATCGACGCCATGCCGTGACAGCCGATACCACCACCGGCCTCCGAGCCTTCGGGAACCCGGGTCGACCGGTTGTGGGGACATCCAGAGCAGAAGTTGGGCATCCGATTCGCCGACCTGTTCTCGCGCGGCGCGCCGA
Source organism: Actinomycetes bacterium (assembly GCA_024228575.1). GTDB lineage: Bacteria > Actinomycetota > Acidimicrobiia > Acidimicrobiales > Poriferisodalaceae > JAAETH01. The sequence continues at coordinate 1,488 of JAAETH010000543.1, read as the reverse complement.
GGGTGACGGGGATCGAGATGTTCTCCTTGACCGCCGGTCCGACGACGTCCTCGCCGAAACGACTGACCAGGAAGGGACGGATCTTCCGGGCGATGAGGTCGACATCCATCTCGCCGTGGCCGGGGAACCAGAAGTTGCCCTCTTCGTCGCGTTTGCCGATGACGACGGGAGCATTGACCGACCCGTAGAGGATGTCTCGGATCGAAGTCTCGAGAAAGGCGCGCTTCTCCTCGACCGCCACGACAACCTCGAGGCCATCGGCAAACTCGCGAATCGAGTTGCGTTCAAGCGGCCAGACCACAGCGGGCTTGAAGACACGAACACCCAGGCGTTCGAGCGTCGACTCGTCGAGGCCCATACGGTCGAGTGCTTCGCGCAGGTCGTAGTAGGTCTTGCCCGCAGCGACCAGACCGACCTTTGCGGTGGCTGGCGCGACGGTCTGGCGATTGAGCTTGTTGTGGGCGACGAACCGCTCGACCGCGACCATACGCCCCTCGTGGATCTCGAGCTCCATACGAACCGCGGCCGGTCCGGCCAGACCGTCCTGCTGGGTGTGCTGCCAGGGTTGCCCGTCCCACTTGAAGTCGGGCCGTTCGGTCTGGACCCGACCCGGTCCGACCTTGATGGTCGAATAGCCGTCGGCGACGTTCGTGACGATCTTCAGGGCGCTCCAGAGGCCGCTATAGCGCGAGAGTGCATAGCCGATGCGGCCATAGTCGGCCACCTCCTGAACGCTGCCCGGGTAGAAGATCGGTGTCTGGAGGTGGACGAGGGCGAACTCTGATTCCGAAGCCAGGGTCGAGGACTTCGACGCCGGGTCGTCGCCTGCCACCAGCAGCACACCCCCCGACGGGTCGACGCCACAGACGTTGGCATGGCGGATCGCGTCGCCGCTGCGGTCGAGGCCCGGCGCCTTGCCGTACCACATGCCCAAGACACCGTCGTACTTGCCATCGAAGTTGCGATTGGCCAGCTGGCTTCCCCAAATTGCCGTCGCCCCGAGGTCCTCGTTGAGCCCCGGGATGAAGGTGACCTGGTTCGCCTCGAGCTCCTCATTGTTTCCGAGCATGAGCCCGTCGATCCCGCCGAGTGGCGATCCCCGATAACCCGACACCAGGGCCGCCGTGTTGATGCCGTCGCGCCGGTCGGCACGCAACTGGTCGAGCAATACGCGCAGGAGTGCCTGCACACCACTCATCGCCACATCGCCCTCATCGCGCACAAATCGGTCTTCGAGCCGGAAATCTGCAAGCGTCATTGGTTCCCCTCGGATGGCTATCGCCAGGTCATGAATAGTAGGCGCTGGCCTGGTGTCCCAGAACCGCGAAACAGTCGGGTGAGGTTGATCCGGGGACAAACTGCTCTACCGGCGCGACGACAAGATGTCGATGATCAATAGACACTGACAAGGGCGATCGCGATGAACAGCACCCGTCGAAATCACCGAGTTGTGGTCACCAAACGGGGTGGGCCAGAGGTGCTGCAGCT
>JAAETH010000542.1 GCA_024228575.1 Actinomycetes bacterium | reverse complement strand
TGCGTGAGTACGACACAAGACGTCCCGCAGACGGCCTGCGTGAGTACGACACAAGACGTCCCGCAGACGGCCTGCGTGAGTACGACACAAGACGTCCCGCAGACGGCCTGCGTGGCCGGGGAACGCAATAATCGGTACCCTCGGCTCACATGCCCCAATGGCTCGATGCAGAGCGGCTCACCCAACTGAGCGTCGGCGTGATGTTCCTCCTCGCCGTCGGAGCGCTGTTGGTGACCAAGGTCATCAAGGCGGTTGTGACCATGACGGTCTATCTGGTCCTCATCGGGTTGGCCATCTTCGCTGTGTGGTCGCAACGAGACTCGCTGAAAGAATGTCAGGCGACGTGTTCTTGCAGCCTGTTCGGCAACGAGGTCACGGTACCCGACAACCCCTCGTGCGGAGATCAGTCACTGCCGCTGGACTTAGACACCCTGGTTGAGTCGTTCCACGATTGAGCCAACCGACCACGGACTCTCTTACGGGATGGTCATGACACGCAGGGTGTCGGTCGCACGCGTTGCCGTGCTATGGCCCGAGACCACAACGACGGCGTCGCCGCTGCGCAGCGCGTGAGCGTCGCGCGCCGAATGCAGGGCGTCTTGGACCATCTCGTACGAGGTCGCCCTGTCCGGCTGATGAATCGGCTCGACACCCCAGCTGAGAGACAGCTGTTTGACGGTGCGCTCGTCGGGGCTGAAGCCGAGGATGGCGGTGCCGGGGCGGAACCGGGCGATCGATCGGACCGTGTAGCCGGTGTTGCTCAAACAGATGATGGCGGCCGCGTCGAGCTGCCTCGAGACCTCCCACGCTGCATGTGTGATGGCGTCGGCGGTGCGGTCCGTCGGATGGACATCCAGACGTGCCGCCGCCCTGATCTCGGTGATGCGCTCGGCCCATTGGTCGTAGTCGAACTCGGCGTCCGCTCGTTCACAGATGCGCGCCATGATGTGGACCGTGTTGACCGGATCGACACCAACGGCGGTCTCGCCGGACAACATGACGGCCGACGATCCGTCGAACACAGCGTTGGCAACATCGCTGGCCTCGGCCCTGGTTGGGGTCGGTGACGAGATCATCGACTCGAGCATCTGAGTCGCCGTGATTGCCGGTCGGCCCTGGGCGATGCACTCCGAGATGATCTGTTTCTGCAGGTGCGGAATCTCCTCGATGGGGCACTCGGCACCGAGATCGCCACGGGCGACCATGACGGCACCGGCGGCGTCGATGATGCCTTCGAGGTTCTCGACAGCGGCTCTGGTCTCGATCTTGGCCACCACCAATGGTCCCCTCGGGGCGGGTTCAACTCCGAGGCGTCGAATATCGTGTGCCGACCTGGCGAAACTGAGGGCGACCATGTCGACGTTGTGTTCGACGAAGGCATCGAGATATCTGAGATCGGTCTCGGTGGGGGCGGTGACACGCAGCCGATCGCTCGGGATGTGCAGGCCCTTACGACCTTGGAGTAGCCCTCCGAAGTTGACGCGAGCTGTCAGGGCGTCAGCCGTCTTGCCGTCGATCGTTGCCACGACCTGGCCGTCGCCGAATGCCAGCTTGTCTCCAGGCCTCATGTCGAGGACCAGCGTTTCGTAGTCGACCTCGATCACCTCCGCTGTCGACTTGTTGTTGCCGGCGGTCAGGGTGATGTGTTCGCCATCGCCCAGGTGCACACCACCCTTGGGGAACGGGGCGGTACGCACCTTTGGACCCGGCAGGTCGGCGAGGATGCCGATCGGCTTGCCGATGTCGGCTGCGATCCCGCGGATGCGATCTTGGGTCTCGAGATGATCCTCGAGCCGGCCGTGCGACGTGTTGATGCGCGCCACGTCCATGCCTGCGTGAATCATTTCCTTCAGTGTGGCGGCATCGGTACAAGCGGGACCGATTGTTGCAATGATCTTGGTGCGGCGAGACATGTGTGCGAAGGGTATCGCGGTAGCCTCGCCCTTCGTGGAGCTCATCTTCGTACGCCATGGACTGCCCGAACACATCGAGAAGACCGATGGAAGTCCGGCCGATCCACCCCTGGCCGAACTCGGGCGACGCCAGGCCGAAGCGGCAGCCGCGTGGCTCACCCAGGAACAGATCGACGCCATCTACGTGAGCCCGATGTTTCGGGCACGAGAGACCGCTCAACCGCTCGAATGGGCACTGAAGATGGAAGCGATCGTGGCCGACGGCATCGCCGAGTTCGACCGCGACCACAGTGCATATATCCCGTCAGAGGTGCTCAAGCAGACGAACTACGAGGCGTGGCAGACGATGATGCAAGGCGGCTACGACGGGCTGGGAGATCCGATCCTGTTCCAGGACACGGTCTCGGCTACCGTCGCCCAGATCGCCTCGGATCACAAGGGCCAGCGAGTTGTCGTGGTCTGCCATGGTGGGGTGATCAATGCATACATCTCCGAGGTGCTGGGCCGTGACCGGGACGACTTCATGTTCTGCAATGTCGACTACACATCGATCAGCCGCGTGCTGGTCGCTTCCAGCGGCCAGCGCAGCCTGATGTCGCTGAACGAGACCGCCCACATCAGGTCGCTCCCCCACCCTCGTGACCTCGGCTGACTCGATACGCCCGTCGAGACGGTGGCTTGGCGTTGCCGTCATCATGGGGGTCGTCTTTGCCGTTCTCGCGGTGTTGTGGGTAGTGGTCACCGACTCGCGGTTGCCCGACCCCGTCGGATATCCGGAGCTCGACGTCGGTGCTGACATCGTCCAGTGGGGATCGAACGACGAACGTGCCCTGCATCTACATCTGGTCAGGCCCGATTCGCCGGCCGCGTCTCCCCTGCGCGCTCTCCTTTTTGTTCACGGGGCCCGTGGAAATCCCGGACAGTTCACGACCCAGGCCGATGCTTTTGCAGCGGCTGGCGGCATCGGCGTGCTGGTCGAGTACTCGACCTTCGCCGAAGATGCCGACTCACAAGACCAGTCCGAGGACCTCTTCGACGTCGTGCGATACGTCCGGGCCAATGCCGACGATCTGGGCATCGATCCCGATCACATCACGGTCGCTGCCGCATCAGCGGGTGCACGAGCCGCAACACGTGCCCTGACCGACAACGACGACCCGAGCGCTGTCCCGAATGCCTTTGTGTGGTTGAACCCATCGGTGGGCCTCGAACGCTGGCCCGAAGGAACGCCGTCGCTGCCGACCCTGCTGCTGCACGGCGACGCCGATGCCCTTGTCGATGTGGAAAGTGTGCTCGATCTGTGCACATCGATGGGCGACAACTGCTCGTTCGAGATCTCAGCTGACGGCGGGCACGGCTTCTTCAACGAGGATCGTTATCGCGGCGAGGTGACAGCCAGCTTCGTCGCCTGGGTCCTGGCACTGCCGTGAGGCAGCAGCAAACACTGCCGTGAGGCAGCAGCAAACACTGCCGTGAGGCAGCGACAGACACTGCCGTGAGAGTCGACATCGCCAACCTGGGCGACAATTTGCCGTCGGCCGACTTCGCTGTCGCCATCGACGTCATCCGAGCGTTCACAACAGCCGCAGCCGCGTTCGAGCGAGGGGCCGAGTCGATCACCTGCGTCGAGTCGACCGATGCCGCTTTGGCCCTGCGAGACAGTGGTTCCGTCGGCATACTCATGGGCGAGGAAGGCGGACGCCACATACCTGGCTTCGACTTCGACAACTCGCCGCTCAGCCTCGCCGAGGCCGACGTCGCAGGTGTTGCCATCGGCCAGCGAACGTCGAACGGGACCCGCGGTGTCACAGCCGTGGATGCCGCTGTGGCCCTCGCCGCCGGGGCGACGACAGCATCGGCCACCGTTCGGTGGATCGGCCACCGAGCATCCGACAACGACACGGTGTTGTTGCTCTGCACCGGTTCGTCGACTCCCGAGGACCGCTACTGCGCCGAGTTCATGAAGGACCTGTTGAACGGGCGGTGGCCGGCACCGTCGGGCCTATCATCGCAGGTGCGGTCGAGCCGCGATGCCCATGTGGCGGCCTGGCGCAGCCCGGCCACCGAGCAACGGGTCCGGGCCTTCCTCGCGGACATCGACGTGTGCGCCGACGTGGACAGGCACGACTTCGCCATGATCGGTACACGCCGAGCCGACGACGGCGCCGTCGTCCTCTCGGCGCGGTCTTGTTGAGACGCGAAAGGGCGGGCGTCGCAGCGACAGTTCAGCCGCGCACGCAGGCGCTCGGCACGAGCCGATAGCTCGGCGCTGTCGCTCTCCCGCTTCGGGCGAGCCGCTCGAGCACCGCTGCAGCCGAGGAAACGTCTCCGCTCTCTGCGAGCAGGCGCGCGAGAGCAAGGTGGTGCCTCCGATCGATTCCCTCGATTGGACACCTCAGCTGGTCGACCGCCGATGAATGGGTCGTACCAACACCCTTCCAGCGGATCGGCGACCCGCACGTGACCCGGCGAGTTGGTCACTCGGAGGTTCAGCCCGACGGCGTTTGCGACATCTGCCAGAACGATCGCGAGGGTGATGGGATGCCCGTTCACGTCTCGAGAACCAGATCCAAACGACTGTTCGCGGTCGAGTAGCACTCGGTCGAGTTCCCGATGAACGCTTCGACTCCGCTCCGTCGGGCATCAGGCACTTGGCCAGCGCCAACGAGCACTCCGCGAGTTGCACCAGCTCGCCTCTTGGGGCGAGGCCATCAAGGCCTCGAAACGCTCGAGCGCATCGTCCGGTTGCCGATCCCTCCCGAACCCGCCCAGACCGTGCTCGCGTCACTCGGGTGCTGGCACCGTTTGGTGTCGAAGAGCTAGAAGGTCGCGCCGTCGTGATACATCGTGTCGCGATAGTCCTCGAGCATCCGTCTCGTCGAGAACGCGTCGACGCTGGTGGCGATCGATCGTCGCATGACCCTGATCCAACCCGCAGAACGGCGGTTGCGTCGCTTCCAGTACAGGGGAACTACCTCTTCGCTGAGAACTCGGTAGATCTCGTTGGCGTCGAAGCGGTCCTGGGCAGAGCGGGTGCGGCGGGGTTTGCGGGCGCCGATCTCGAACCCGTTCTGTCCCTTTCCAGACGAGATACACGCCTCGTCCCACCAACCGTCGAGGATGGAAGCGTTCGGCACGCCGTTTGCGGCTGCCTTCATGCCACTGGTGCCGCTGGCTTCGAGGGGTCGCAACGGATTGTTGATCCAGAGGTCGACACCCTGCACCAGGGCGCGCCCGACGGCGATGTCGTAGTCCTCGAGGTAGATGATCTTGCCGCACAACTCATCACTTTGTGATGCCTCGTAGACCTTTGCGATGATGTCCTTGCCCTCGATGTCGAGGGGGTGGGCCTTGCCGGCGAACACGATCTGAACCGGCCGCTTGGGGTCGTCGACGATCTTCGAGAGCTTGCGCAGGTCCGACAACACCAGGTCGGGCCGCTTGTAGCCGGTGAATCGGCGTGCGAAACCGATGATCATCGCGTCGGGGTCGAGAATTCCCTCGATCCGCCGCAGCCCGTCCGGGCTATCGCCATATCTCGTGTGCTGGCGCATCAGCCGCTCGGAGACCAGGTCGCACAACCGCTGCTTCTGGGCCAGATGGGCGTTCCACAGAACCTCGTCCGAGATCTCCGACACGGCCTCCCACGTGCTGCGCGCGTCGTCGTGATCGACGGTCTTCAAGCCGGTGGCCCTGTCGAAGCGAGCACCGGCCTTGCCGAACACCTCCCTCATCTCGGGTCCGAGCCAGGTCGGCATGTGCACGCCGTTGGTGACGGCACCGACGGGCATTCCCACGACGCGGCGCCACGTCTTGTCCGCGGTTTCGCCATGCAGAAGGCTGACCCCGTTTGCCTGTCGCGACAGGCGCAGCGCAAATGCCGTCATGTCGAACACATCGGGGTTGTCCTCGGAGTCTCGTCCGAGCTTCACCACGGTGTCGACGTCGGCACCAGCGCCGCTCAGCATCGGGGTCAAGACGTCGGACACGAGCGAGGCGTCGAAGCGCTCGTTTCCTCCAGGGACCGGCGTGTGGATTGTGACGATCGACGAATCGACGAGCCCGGCAGCGGCCTCGTCGAAGCTCGCTCCAGCGGCCATGGCCTCGGTCAGACGCTCGACGAGCAACATCGCCGAATGCCCCTCGTTCATGTGGAACAGCGACGGCTCGATGTCGAGCGCCCTCAGCACCTTCATGCCCCCGACGCCGAGTACGACCTCTTGGTGGAAACGGATCGAACGTCCGGCGTTGTACAGCTGAGCGGTGATCGCCCGGTCGGCCGGATCGTTCTCGGGCACGTTGGCGTCGAGCAACAGCAGGGGAACCCTGCCGATCTCCATCAACCAGACACACGCGTGAACCTGGCGCCCGGGGAACTCGACGCTGACGAGCAGCGGCTCGCCGGTGGCGGGGTCTTGCACCTTGCGCAATGGAAGCAGATTAGGGTCGGCCGAGGGGTAGGCCTCGATCTGCACGCCGGCGGGATCGAGAAGCTGTCGAAAAAATCCGAGCTGGTAGAACAAGCCAACAGCGACGAACGGCATGCGCATGTCGCTGGCTTCCTTGCAGTGGTCGCCTGCGAGGATCCCGAGGCCACCCGAGTACTGGGCGTAACTCTCGTGGATTCCGTACTCGGCGCAGAAGTAGGCGACCGGATTGTCGTGCGACATACCCTTGTGGCGGGCCGGTTTTGCCCCCAGGTATGAGTCGAGACCGGCAACAGCCTTGTCTAGCGACGCAACAAACCTGGCATCGGCGGCAAGTTCGTCGAGCCGGTCGGATTCGACAATCATGCGGACCGGGCTCATGCCAGAGTCGAACTTGGCCGGGTCGATGGAACGCAGGACCTCGCGAGCCTTGGGGTTCCAGGCCCAGTACATGTTGTGGGCCAGTCGCTTGAGATCGCCGAGCGGACCCGGAAGGGCGCTCAGCGGCTCGGTGGGAATGTCTCTGTGGGTCATCGACGCCGTCCTCGTGGATTCGAGCTCAGCAGTTCAGTATGGCGAATGAAACCCTGAGCGGGCTGCAATGCATGTCACAGGACTCGCAGCGAAGCGAACACGTGATCAGCGATCTCCTGGGCGGGCAGGTCCTCGATGGCAGAGGTGACCGTCCAGGCCACAACTCCCCCGTCGGTCTCCTCGAGGGCCAGAACGATCGTCTCGTCCGCTAGTTCGCTGCTGAAGACCAGCCAACCATCACGTTCGAACCCGCTGGAGCGGTCGATCTCGCCCGTCTCGTCGTCGATGAAGGTTGCCTCGTCGGCGTAGAGGATGTCCCACCGATAGCCGCCGTCCAAGTAGTCATCCACGGTGATCGAGTCGATGACATCGACCGAGAACTCGGCGATCGTCAGGGCATCGGGACCACCTGAAGCCCAGCCGAGATCGACGGTCCAGTTGGAGGGCAGGTCGACCGCGACCTCGGCCTCGGTCCATGTTTCGATCACAACTTCGGACCATCCGGGAACCTCGGATCGAAGGAGCACGCGTTCCCATGTGTCGTCGTCGACACACCGGTCGAGTTCGCGTCCGAGGATCAGATCGACGATGGCAGCGCCACGACATTGGTCGAAGTGCAGATCTGAACCGAGCCGCGGGATCACGACATTGTTCGCAACGGGATGGTCGCGAAACTCGACGTCGCCGTACGAACGCACAAAATGTAGTTCCCCGAGAGGTTCCCACCGTGACGGCGAGCTTCCAAGCGTTTCACAATCGAAGGCGGCGAAGTAGGCCATCGGGTCCGACAGGATCGGTGGAGCCGACGTGTCCCCCCATCTGTGCTGGTCACACCTCTCGACGTATGTCGCCGACGGGGAGTAGCTCATCCACCAGCCGCTCGAATCGGGGGGAGGTGATGGAACATGGCGAAGGGTCGCAACCGCCAGGTCGTCACCTCGCATATAGGCCAGGAGTGCCCCGATCTCGGGCCGTGCACCTGCATCAGCGCCTGCGCCGGCATCGAGAGGTTCTGGCATGATTGTGGTAGCAAACTCCGAGATCTGCCCGGCCGTGGGAGCAGCCTCGCACCAGCCCGCGGATGCACAGTCGCGGCCCAGATCCACAACCGCTGCCACCAGCTCCTCTGGGCTGTTGGCAGCTGCCGGGCTGCCCGATCCTGCATCGGCCACGAGCACGGTTCGCGAAAGTGACGGCGGCGACCGCCGTGCGATCTCCTCGGCCACCGGAACCCGATATCCCAGCGCCAAGATGTTGTAGGGCGAATCGGGGAGCATCGCATCGATGATGCTCTCGATGTCGGTGGCCCGACGTTCCAGCGAATACTGGGAGATGTCGATGCCACCCCCGGCTGCAACTTCGGTGCAATAGTCGGCGTCACCGTCGCAGTAGAATCCACCCGGTCCGCCGGTCGACCCTGCCGGCCAGATCTCGAGCACGTGCAGTTGATCGTTGACGGGGAGCGGCGACCAACCGAGAATCACAACGGTCGGGTTCGTGGGATCGCCGGTCTCGGTGATGTCGAAGTAAAGCCGGTCTCCGTCGGGCTCCGAAGCGATCTCTGGGATCACGGCGACGTGGCACGTCGAATCCTCCTCGATCCAGGAACGTGAACACCGCTCCTGCTCGAGCGAGATCAGCCGGTCCCGCGTCCCCGTCACCGGTCTGGCGGTCGCCTCGGATTCACTCTCTGCGGGCTCACCGCCTCCTTCGGCTTGTTCGGTGGTCACACCGTCGTTCGATATCTCGTCGGTGCCGGCCGATTCAGCGGCGTCGGATGGGAGAGCAGCTTGATCCGGATCTCCAGAAGTGCACCCGGCCGCCAAAATGACGACCCCACCGAGTAGAACGACAACTCGAATCCACCGCTTCATGACTCGATCTCCGCCAGGAGGAACGTTGGCACGATCTGGTCGAGCAGCTCCCTGGCCCCCGGGTCCAGCCCACCCGTGTGGACGAGGCCGAACACGACGACGTAGCCGTCGATCTCGACGGCTACCATCGTCATCGTCTCACCGCCGGTCACGTGCTCGGCGTGTGCTAGGACAGGAATTCCACCAAGCTCGGTCCACGGGTCGGCTGGGGTCTCGGAATCCTGCAGCAGCCCATCGGTGAACTCGCCCAGTTCCTCTGGTCGTACCGCCGCGAATTGGATGATGAAGGCCGGATCGGTCAGGCCAGCTCCCTGGAGAATGAGGAGGTCCCAGGGCACCTCTTCTTCGATGATGTTCGGCGTGTACTCCCACGGAAGATCAAACTCGACATTGATCAAACCAGGGTCCGTTCCGAGCCACATCGGTCTCAGCACGAAGGACTGGTGCCCGAGGAACGAATCGAGGGGTTCGTCGGGGCCCAGCCCACCCGTCGGCGAGACGAACTCGAGTGGAACGGTCTCACATGTTGTGTCGAAGGGCTGGTCCGGTCGACGAGCAAAAGCCGCGACCAGTCTGTCCGAACATGCGTCCCCTTCGGCGTGTCCACGATCGAGCAATCGCACAAATCTCCCTCGTGGGGCCGCCGCCGCCAGGTCCCTGCTCCATTCGATGCGAGCGACAGGATCGAAGGTTCCGCCAAGGGTCAGAACGGGGATCGCGGGAACGATGGGATCGGTCGGAGCGGGATCGCCGCGTTCGAGACCGAGTGCCCCACAGGTCTCGACAGCGCCCGAGGAGTCCACGACCAGATGTGCGTCGAAGACCGAGGTATCGCCACCGCTCTCCTCCCTGTTCAGCACCTCGTCGAGACACAACTGGACCAGCTGTAGGAGCGATTCATCCTCGTCGGCGTAGGTTTGCACGGCGCCGAGCAAGCTCACATAGTCGGCATCGGCTTCGACGATGCCGGTCAACAGGGCCGGGATCTCGCGTGCGTTGAACGACTGGTAGAGCAACGCAGCGACGACCGACTGGAGATCCAACTCGGTTGCCCGAACCTCTTCACCCGCCTTGTGGATCGTCAGGTCGCCCATCCCGATTCGTTCCAGCGCATCGCCGTAGAGCCCGACGATGTCGAGGTAGTGGCTTCGACAACCGTCGGAGCGCTCACAGGCCTCGTCGAGGTGCCCAAGAGATCTCTCGATCTCGCTGGGCCCCGACACCGGAGCGATCTCGTCGGGAGGAATCACAGAGTCGAGAATCAGCGAAACCACACTTTCGGGGTGAGCTCGGTATGTGTGGAGAGCGACACGGGTGCCGTAGGAGACGCCGAAGAGGTGCCATTCGTCGATGCCGAGTGCCCTCCTGATGTCCTCGATGTCGCCCACCGAGTTCGACACCGAGAACGAGCTGATCTCACCATCATCGAATCGGGTCTTGAGAGCCAGCCGGCACAACGACACCCACCTGTCGAATTCTTCTGCGGCCGCGGCATCGTCCATATCCGCGTGTCCCGGTACCGCCAGCGAGGGTGACAACAGCCCAGGGGCGCGCGAACACAACACCGGACTGTCGGTGAAGCCCGATCCCCTGGTGTCGAACAGCACGACGTCTCTGTCGCCGTGCAGGTCCCACAACGCCGAAACGTCCCAGTAGTCGTCGAGACTCTCTAGCGTCGGCGAGCCAGGACCACCGTCGATGAACAGCACCGGTGGACCTGTCGGCTCGATGGCGTGCACGACCATGACCGGAATCTCTACGCGGGTGAGACTTGACGGATCGGAGCGAACCAGCGGGACATCGAGCGTCCCGCACGTGGTGTCGGCCCCTTCGTCGGGTGTGTCGACCAGACACGATCCTTCGCTCCACGTCGCGAAGTGACCAGGCGACACAGATTCAAACGCCCCGTCGGGCCAGGGGACACTTTCGTCGGTGGACTCTGAGGCCTGCTGTGCCGCCACCGTCGACGATGTCTCCGCAACCGTCGCGGACCGTTCGTCGTCAGCGTCGGTTGCCGGAGCGCTTGTCGTCGACGCTTGTGTAGTCGGGGCCGAATCGACGGAATCGGAGGCACAGGCCGCCGACAACGCCGCGACGATCACGACCAGCGCGATCGCCCGAAGTCTGTTCAATCCCACCAGGTGCACCATTCTGCCGCCGTGTCGCGTCTCGGTCTTGGTTGACCGTCGACAGGCTGACTCGAGCCCAAAGCGATTCGCCCGAACCCATCGGCGAGGCCAAAGGGTGCCCCAACGGCAGGGGCTCGAGGTCAGATGTTGCGCCCGGCAGCTTCCCAGTACTCGTCCTTGAGCAGGCGTTTGTAGAGTTTCCCGGTCGGATGACGTGGCAGTTCCTCGCGAAAGTCGATGCTGCGAGGACATTTCACGTCGGCGAGGTGTTCGCGGCAGTAGGCGATCAGTTCACGCTCGAGTTCGGGCCCGCCCTCGGCCATGTCGCGAGGCTGGACCACGGCCTTCACCTCTTCTCCGAAGTCGTCGTTGGGAATCCCGAACACGGCCGCATCCATGATCTTTGGGTGCAGGATCAGCTGGTTCTCGGCCTCCTGTGGATAGACGTTCACACCACCGCTGATGATCATGAACGCCTTGCGGTCGGTCAGGAACAGGAAACCCTCTTCGTTCATGTAGCCCACGTCGCCGAGGGTCGACCACGTGGGGTTGTCGGGGTGTCGAGATCCCTTGGTCTTCTCATTGTCGTCGTGGTACTCGAACGTGCTGCCCCCTGCGAAGTAGATGGTTCCGGACTGACCGGCCGAGAGCACCGACCCGTCCTCATCACATATGCGCACCTCTGCCACCAAGGGCATTCCGACGGTTCCTGGGAACCTCATCCACATGTCGCTGTTGCAGTAGACGAAGCCGTTGCCCTCGGAGCCTGCGTAGTACTCGTGAACGATCGGGCCCCACCATTCGATCAGCTCCTTCTTGACCTGAACGGGGCATGGTGCCGCGGCGTGGATGGCGACCTGGTGTGACGAGAGGTCGTATCGCGTCCTGACCTCGGCCGGGAGCTTGAACATGCGGACAAACATCGTGGGAACCCACTGGCTGTGGGTCACCTTGTGTTTCTCGATCAGCTCGAGGGCGAACACGGCGTCGAAGTGTTCCATGACCACAACCTTGGCGCCGAAACGCAGCATGGCCAGGCAGAAGCGCAGTGGTGCGGCGTGGTAGAGCGGCGCCGGCGAAAGGTAGACCGAATCGGGCGAAGCCCCGAACAGACCCTGGACAAGGGCCGCTACGGCCGGAGCGGTACCGTATGGTCCCTCGGGCAGTTCGCCCAGCACTCCCTTGGGACGACCGGTAGTGCCCGACGAATAGAGCATGTCGGCACCTTCGGACTCGTCGGCGATCGGCGTCGTCGGGTACCCGGCCATCCGGTCATCGAGTGACTCGTGCCCCTCGCAGACGCCGTCCATCATCAAACGCAGCTGGACGTTCGGCGTTTCGGAAACTATTGCCTCCGCTACGTCGCGTTTTTGATTGGACGCTATGAAGACCTTCGAACCGGAATTGTTGACGATGTAGGCGGTTTCGTCCTCGTGCAGGCGGCTCGAGATGGCGGTGTAGTACAGCCCGGCCCGGTGTGCGCCAAAGCAGAGCACAAAATAGAGCGGATGGTTCTCGGCAACAAAGCTGATGTGGTCACCACGTTGCAGACCCAGATCTCGAAACAGGTGTGCGAGCTGGTTCGACTTGGCCTCGAGCTCGCCATAGGTCACCTCGATGCCAGAGGGTTCGAGGACATAGGCCACCTTGTCCGGGGTCTGCCTCGCGGTGACGCCGGGGTGGAGCAGTGAGGGGGGCTCGGGTGTTTCGACGGTTTCGCTGTCGCTCATGACGGCCGAAGCTACAGCGGCAATACTGACGATGTGAAAACCCCTGGCACCATCAGACCGGTCGATCCGGCCGCATCGGGGCGCTCTCGATGACCGGCCGTCGGCGCAACAGAACCCACCCCTTCCTCGACCATCCGTCACCCATCGCGTTCGCCCACCGGGGAGGGGCGACAGATCAGCCCGAGAACACCATGCCCGCATTCGAGAACGCGGTGGCGTTGGGTTATGGCTACATCGAGACCGATGTTCACGTCACCGCGGACGGCGTGCTCGTCGCATTCCACGACTCGACTCTCGACCGTGTCACCGACAAGACCGGGCGCATCAACGATCTGACCTGGACGCAGGTCGCGCAGGCGAGGGTCGTCGGCATCGACGGCACAAACGCATCCATTCCTCGTTTCGACGAATTGCTCGACACCTTTCCCGACGTCCGGTTCAACATCGACCCGAAGGAGGAGACCTCGACCGAGCCGCTCATGCAACTGCTCGCGGACAGAGATTGCCTCGAACGTGTCTGTGTGGGCTCGTTCAGCGACGGCCGCTTGAGAAGATTCGCCGAACGCTTCGGCAATTCGATCTGCCTGGGACTCGGCCCTCGCAGCATCGCGAGGCTGAGGTTCACATCGTTGGTGAACCGCTCTGGCTCCTATCCCGGTCACATCGCACAGGTCCCTCCCTCCAGCAGGGGCATCCCCATCGTCGACAAACGTTTCGTGGAGGCAGCCCATTCGGCCGAACTCGAAGTGCACGTCTGGACCATCGACGACCCCGAACAGATGCATCGACTTCTCGACCTGGGCGTAGACGGAGTCATGACCGACCGCCCTCGCGTGCTACGCGAAGTGTTCATGGAGCGGGGTATCTGGCACGGATAGTGGCGAACCCCAGGAAACGGTGGGGTTTCTGTCACAAATACCCGGGAGATCCACCACTTGTGGGCCGAAAGCTGGTGTCCTCGTTGATTCGACCAGCCGGAAAGTCCGGCAGACCCCGACCTTTGCAGAAAGCAGGGAGACCCCATGGCCACCAAGGCTGAGCTGATTCAGGCCGTCGCCGACCGCGCCGGCAGTGACAAGAAGACCACCGAGGCAGTTCTTGCTGCCTTCTTCGACCACACCGCAGAGCAGGTGAAGCAGGGCGAGAAGATCGCCTGGCCCGGTTTTGGCGCCTTCTCGATGGGCGAACGCGCCGCTCGCAAGGGTCGCAACCCCCAGACCGGCGAGACCATCAAGATCAAGCGGAGCCGTTCGTTGAAGCTCTCGACGGCCGCTCCGATGAAGGCATGGCTCCTCACCGCGCGCAAGAGGCGCGGCTGACCGCACCTCGGGCCCGAGAGCCCTCGTTTGGTGCTTCGCTTCTGGCGTGACGCCGAGTTGATCTCCTATCGCATGAAAGCCCCGGATACTGATCCGGGGCTTTCTTGTACCATCGAATCAAGAACTGTTGTGTCGCTGCCGACAGGTACTGCATGAAGTCTCTTGGCAGCTCGCGCCGTGGAATCGTCGGCCTCCTACTCGTTGTATCCGTTGGTGCGGCCGCGTGTTCGTCACCGACCGAATCGGGTGACCTGCCCGAACTCTCCGACGGTGCCGAGATCGAGGTGACCGACGGCTCATCGCTCGATATCTCATCGAGCGAAACCACCGACGGTGACGGATCTCCCCAAGGTGCGCCGCGTGTCGACGACGGCTCCGATGACGACGACACAGTTCCCACCGACGACACAGTTCCCACCGACGACACAGTTCCCACCGACGACGGTGCAGCCATGGCCGACGACACAGTTCCCACCGACGACGGTGCAGTCTTGGCCGACCCTGACGGTATCTACGCCGAGACCCCGATAGACGAGGTGATGGCTCTGTGTGGCACCGACGGCACCGCCGCCGCATGTGGGCAACTGGGCGAGCGTCTGGCCGACCTCGAGGAAATGAGCGACACCGACCAGGTGCTGCTCCGTTGCACCGCAGCCACCATGATCCAGGGCAACGAGCCGGAACGGTTCGCCGCCGCCCTCTCCCTGACCGTCCTCTACAGCGCCGATCCCACCGCCGCGATCGGTCTGCTCGAGTCGCTGAACACCATCCGCCTGGGAGACACCGACGAAGCACAGATCGACTCCGCTGCGGCCCACGTGGTCGACGTCGCGTCCGGCGGCTGCGCGGGCTGACACCGCTCACGGCGGCCTGGCAAATCCCGACTGCGGGAAGGGTTAGCCTGCTTCGATGGCATCACCGGTCGAGGTACCCAGCGTCACCGTCCACTCGCGCCGCGGCATGGTCTCGAGCGTCGATCATCTGGCATCGAACGCCGGAGTAGCGATGCTGAGGGCGGGCGGGTCGGCCGCCGATGCGGCCGTGGCGACTTCGGCGATGCTGGCGGTCACGACCCAGCACATGTGCGGCATGGGTGGCGACCTGTGGGCCCTGATCCACCACGACGGCGGCGCTGCCCAGCCGGACACGCTGAACGCATCGGGCTGGGCCGGCTCGGGGGCAGATCCCGATGCCGCCCGCGCCGAGGGACTCTCAGAGATTCCCCTCTACGGCGACATACGGGCCTCTCCCGTGCCGGGATGTGTCGATGGGTGGATGACACTGCACGGCCGCCACGGGCGCCTCAGCATGGCTCAGGTGCTCGCTCCGGCCATAGACGCCGCGGCGGGTGGCTTCCCCGCTTCGCCCCACACCGTCGCCAGCATCCCACACGTCGCCCGACACCCTTGGGCCACCGACTACACCGCCGGTGGTGCCCCCCGGATCGGATCCATCATCAAACGCCCCGGTGTTGCGCGCACGCTGGAGGCGATCGCAGACGATGGACGCGATGCCTTCTACCTCGGCGAATTCGGAGACGGACTGCTCGAGATGGGCCGTGGCGAGTACACGAGGTCAGACCTCGAACACAAACATGCCGACTGGGTCGATCCCGTAGCCGTCGAGGCATTCGGGCACACCCTTTGGACCACACCGCCCAATTCGCAGGGATATCTGTCGCTCGCAAGCGCCTGGATCGCCGACGGTCTCGATCTACCCACCGACCCCGACGACCCGATGTGGGCTCATCTGCTGATCGAATCGTCGCGCCAGGCCGGCTACGACAGACCCGACGTCTTGCACCAGGACGCCGATGGCCAGGCCCTCGTGTCCCCACACCACCTCACACCACGACGGGACGCCATCTCCGAGGGGAGGGCCGGCGATCTTCGCGTTCCGGGTGCGGCCGGGGACACGATCTACCTGTGCGCCGTAGATGAGAATCGCATGGGCGTGTCGCTCATCCAATCGAACGCGGGTGGCTGGGGCAGCGGGCTGGCCGAACCCTCGACGAGGATCTTCCTGCACAACAGGGGACTCGGCTTCAACCTCATTCCCGGACACGGGGCTGAATATCGGTCGCGGCGACGCCCCCCTCACACACTCTCGCCGGCCCTGGTGACCAACCCCGACGGCTCGCTTCGAACGGTCCTCGGCACCATGGGAGGCGACAGCCAACCCCAGGTGGTGCTCCAGATGTTGGCCCGCCTGCTGCATTGCGGCCAGTCGCCTTCGCGCACCGTGGCGTCGGGACGGTGGCGGTTGTATGGCGACACACCGACGGGATTCCACACATGGGCCGATCCGTCGAGGCTGGTCGTCCAGATCGAGGGCCATGCCCCAGCGTGGGCGTCAGATCTCGAGAACAAGGGACACAGAACCGTGACGCTCGAGCGTCACGACACCGCGTTCGGACACGCCCACCTCATCGACGTTCGGGGTGATGTGCTGGCCGGGTGCGCCGACCCGAGGGCCATGACCGGGGCCGCTCAAGGCCTCTAGTCCCCAAGCCATACGCTCCGCCGGTGCCCGAAAGGTTCACACCTATTGAGGGTCGATGGCGGCAACCTCGATGCGGCCGGGTCCGAGGTCGCGGGCCGTCTTGAGAGCGCGCTCTGCTTCACCGAGCAGGTCGCCTGCGCTCATGGCATGGCTGGGATAACAAGCCAAACCCGCAGAGACGGTAACAACCTCACGGGCCGGTGTTTCGAGCAACGACCGGCGGATACGGTCGGCTGCCCAAACCGCTCCGGTCTCGGAGGTGTCGTCGAGGACGGCGGCCAACACACCGTCGCGCATCTGGCAAACGGTGTCGGAGTCGCGCAGGGTGTTCTGCATCACCCGGGTCAGGACCCGAACAGCGTGATCTCGCAGGTATGGAGCGAAACCTCCGAAATCGTCGATCTCGACGACGGCGATGGCCAGCGGCTTTAGCGTCCGGCGGGCCAGGGCGACCTTGCGGTCGATCGCCAGCTCGAAGAAGCGGTGGTCGGGCAATCCCGAAACGGGATCATTGAGCGACTCGGTACTTGCCGGCAATGGGCCGCTGTTTGGCATCTCGTGCTCCTGTCGAGGTTCATCCATGTCTCGAGCCCAGTCGTCGGTCTCGCGCAACGAGTGGCCAGAGTGCCACGGCGCGTCCACATTCTCAAGGATGCCTGTCGGCAACTTCGTCACAGCTCTGAGGAAACGCCCCTCCACACGGCCCACGACGGGGTCCCCGACGCTGCCCCTGCGGGCGCGCGACGGGGCATGGGCACCGAGTATCTTCGGGAGCTATGAAGATCTGCCGCTTCAGCGATGACACCACAGACGACGTTCGGGTTGGGCTGGGGCTGGTCCTCGACTCAGACGACAAGTCCGCTTCGGTCTCCGACCTGCGCGAGCTCAGCGACGACAGCCCCGATGTCGGCGAACTGCTCGCGTCGGGTGTCGATCTGGCCGGGCTGGCCAGTCTCGCCGAACGTTCACCAACGGTCAGAATCGATCGTGCCCAACTGCGTGCACCCATCGTCAGGCCGCCCGAATTCCTTGCCATCGGCCTGAACTACAGAGCCCATGTGGCCGAAGGTGGACGTCCCGATCCCACTTCACCCGTCGTGTTCAACAAGCAGGCGACCTGTGTGAACGGACCTCACCAGCCGGTCCACATCCCGGCCGACGCTCCCGACCTGGTCGACTACGAGGGCGAGCTGGGCGTCGTCATCGGGAAGGTGTGCCGTCACGTGCCCGTCGAGCGCGCCCGCGAGGTCGTCGCCGGATACCTGATCGTCAACGACGTCAGCGTGCGCGACTGGCAAATGGCCAGCCCGACGATGACCATGGGAAAGTCGTGGGATACCCACGGCCCGATCGGCCCCTGGTTCGTCACCGACGACGAGATCGACGATCCCATGAACCTCGAGCTGAGGACCATCGTCGGAGACGACGTTCTTCAGCAGACGAACACCGGCAACATGATCTTCGACATCTGGACACTCATCGCCTACCTGTCGACCGCGTTCACACTGCTGCCGGGCACCATCATCGCCACCGGCACACCCGAGGGTGTCGGAGTCTTCCGCGACCCCCGTCGCATGTTGGCCGCCGGCGAACGGGTCCGGGTCGAGATCGACGGCATCGGAGCCATCGACAACCCCGTCATCACGGAACCCGACCCGGTGTGTCGCATCGGGTGATCTCCGACGCGATCACGGCGTCGGCCGATCTGGTCGAGCACCACGAGCTGGGCTACAACCCGGTGGCCGCCCGCATGCTGCAACGGGTGAAGGGCAAGGGATCGATCGGTCCCGTTCAATTCGACGGGTCACACACCTGGCGCGCCGTCAACACGATGGAAGGGCCCGCGACGGTCAGGATCTGCCCGAGCGCTTCGGGCGCCCACGTCCACGCCTGGGGACCTGGTGCCGAAATCGCTTCGGACAGGGTGCCCGACCTGCTCGGAGCCAGGGACGACCCGACCGCTCTTGTCGTCCACGATCCGATCGTTGCAGACCTCATCAAGCGACTCCGGTTCGACCGCATGACGCGCACGAATTCGGTGTGGGAGCACATCGTCCCGACGGTCTTGGGCCAGAGGGTACCAACGGCTTCGGCCCGCGATTCCTGGCGAGCCATCCTGCACAGGTGGGGCCGCACACCCCCGGGGCCTGGGCCGACGCGGCTGCGTCTCGGGCCAACACCCGCCGATCTGGCAAACCTCGGCTACCACGATCTGCACCGCGTCAACGTCGAACGCAAACGTGCCCAGACCATCATCGCCGCGGCCCGCCGGGCCGTGCGACTCGAAGAGGCCATCGGCATGGAACCCGACGAGGCGAGGGCTCGAGTGGAGGCGTTCCCGGGCATCGGCCCATGGACGTCGTCGATCGTGATCCAGCTGGCCCTGGGCGACCCAGATTCGGTCATCGTCGGCGACTACAAACTTCCTAACCAGGTGGCGTGGGTGTTGGCGGGTGAACGAACCGCCGACGACGAACGTATGCTCGCACTACTCGAGCCCTATCGGGGACAGAGGGCCAGGGTGCAGAACCTGGTCAAGTTCGCCGGCACAAAACCCCCGAGGCGCGGCCCCCGCCTGGATCTGATCGACCTCACCGATCGTTGAGCGGGTTCGACGCTCCAACACCACGACGGCAACCTCGGCGTCCCAGCGAGAGTCAAGGCCGCTCAGATCTCGACCATGGCACCGCCCGACGCCACCGACCGATAGCAGGCATCGACTATCTCGTGGGCGCGGAGGGCAACCCGCAGCTCTGGATAGGCCGGACGTCCCGAAGCCACTGCCCCTACGAACGCTCCGTCGGGGTTCTCGCCCGCTCGCGGCGACACACGGGCCGCCTCTGTCACCAGGGCCTGGCCCTCGAGGTGATGGCTCTCGTCGCCGTGGTTCCATGACAGGTCGCCGAACCACTCCCCATGGAGCCGAGCCCACAGGGTGGTTCCGAACACCTCGACGTCCCTGTTGGAGATGCGGTCGAGCAGGTCGTGCCAGACCGACAGCATCACCCCGTGAAGACCGGATTCGAAGCTCAGATGGACGGCGATCGAATCCTCTATCCCCTCGATCCGGTGCACGTACCTGGCCGTGGCAGACACCGCCCGGATCGGTCCGAACATCCACTCGAGCAGATCGATGTCGTGTATCGAGTGCTCTATCAGCACGCCGGCGCCGGCCTTGTCGACATCGGCCCGCCACGTCGATGCGTAGCGCCCCTGGACGGGGAGGAACTGGTCGTCGCGGAAGGTGAAGCTCAACAGTTCGCCGCTCTCGGGCCGAAGGGTGATGTCTCGCAACAGGTGGAATATCGGAGCTCTGCGCAGAACCAGGCCAACCTGGTTGACGACGCCGGCCCGCTCGACCGTGTCTACGATGCGCTGGGCCTGGGCCAGATCGATGCCGAGGGGTTTCTCGCAGAACACGGCCTTGCCAGCCTCGGCAGCGAGCGTGACCAGGTGTTCGTGTTCGCTCGTCCACGTACACACATAGACGGCCTCGCTTCGATCGACGACCTCTTCGGGTGTCTCGAAGACGGTGGCGTGTGTAGCTGCCCCGAAATGTGCCGCGCGTTCACCATCGGGATCGTGGACGGCGACCCAGCTCGCGTCGGCACCAGAGGCGCGCAGACTCTTCGAGTGGTAGGTGGCGATATTGCCTGCGCCGAGAAACCCGACCGAGATCGTCATGGCCGGCCACGCTAGTGGGCTTGCGCCACAACGCTATGGTCATGCCCATGGCGAACCCCGTTGTCCTGTTGCACGGTTTCACCGGCTCGGTCCGGTCGACATGGAAACCGACCGGCCTTATGGATCTGCTGGCCGACTTCGGTCGCGAGTGCATCCCCGTCGACCTGCCGGGCCACGGCGAGGCCCAGATGAAGAGCCACGACCCCACCGACTACGCTTCGCTCGAGGCCGACTTGCTGGATGCACTTCCCGAGGGGCCACTCGACGGTGTCGGCTTCTCCGCCGGTGCTCGAATCCTGCTCGTGATGGCGTCTCTCGAACCCGCCCGATGGGGCAGACTCGTCGTCGCAGGCGTTGGAAACAATCTGTTCCAGAGCGACCCCGACCGAGCCGAACGCATCGCCGCGGGTGTGGCCGGCTCGGCCGACGACGACGATCCCCATGCCCAGGCCTTCGGCCGCTACGCATCCGAACCAGGGCAGGACCCACTGGCGTTGTCGGCATTCATGCGCCGCAGCCACGCTCCGCTCGGTCCACACGAGTTGTCCCGTGTGGCCGCACCGACCGCTGTGGTACTCGGAACAGACGATTTTGCCGGCCCTCCCGACCCCCTCGTCGACGCACTGCCGAACGCCACCTTGCACTCTCTGCGTGGCGTCGACCATTTCGCAACTCCAAAGGAGTTCGGCTTCATCGACGCCGTGCTCGGGCATCTGGCCCAGTAGTGCACATCACAGATTCCGGTCGGTGTGAGGCTTGAATCCTGGCTCTGACAGCCGATTGGACACCAAGTGCGGCCAGACAGTTGGTCGCGGAGTCAGGCGGTCATAGTCCAATGCTCAAGCTGATCAATGCCATACCCCTGCGGCTGAAGCTCGCCGCTCTGACGGCTGTTCCGCTGCTGGGAATGGCGTTTCTCACGCTCACAACGGTCCTCGATAAACGAGCAGACGTCTCCGAAGCCAGCGAGCTGGATGTGCTCCTGAACCTGAACGCCAAGACCGGGAACCTCCTACACGAGACTCAGAAGGAGCGTGGGGCAACCGCCCTGTTCCTGTCCTCTGGCGGACAACAGTTCGTGGCCGAACTACCCGTTCAGCACGCAAGCACCGATGTGGCTCTCGGCGAGTTCAGCGACTATCTGGCCGACCACCGAGAGGGCCTTCCGAGTGGTGTGGAGGCCGAGCTTCAGCAGGCGCTTTCCGCCCTGGACAAGCTGGCGGCGACCAGAGCTCAAATCCGCTCCTTGGACGCCGACCCCGCCACGGCCATCGGCTACTACACCTCGATGAATGGCGCCTTTCTCGACACCATTGCTTCGGCTACCGGATTCAGCTCCGACGCCAAGGTCCGAGGCGATTCGGTCGCCCACCTTGCTCTGTTGAACGCCAAGGAACTCGCAGGGATCGAACGGGCCCAGCTGGCCACCGTCTTCAGCCTTGACGAATTCGCCCCCGGGAAGCTCGTGACGATAGCGTCACTGGTGGCAGCCCAGGAGGCCTACCTTCACCAGTTCGAGAGGACGGCAAATGGCCCGGTGGGTGAGGTCTTCGCCTCGGCGCAGGACGACCCGATCGTCGCCGAGACGGCAGTCTTCGAGGCGATCGCGTTTGATAACCCAGCCGGTGGCTTCGGTGTTGATCCGACGGCCTGGTTCGACACCATGACCGCACGGATCAACCTGTTGAAGGATGTCGAGGACTTCAGCGACCACGAACTCCAGAGCGCCAGCACCGCTGTCGGCTCGGCCGCACGTGATGCCCTTCTCGAGTCACTGATCCTGGCCATTGCTGTGGGCGCAGCAAGCGTCGGCCTCGGCGCACTCACCACGATCGGTCTCATCCGCCAGCTCAGATACCTCGCCAAGACTGCGTCCGTCGTTTCTGGCGGGAACCTGAACCTCGATCACATCGCGGTTCATTGC
Organism: Actinomycetes bacterium; assembly: GCA_024228575.1. Lineage (GTDB taxonomy): Bacteria > Actinomycetota > Acidimicrobiia > Acidimicrobiales > Poriferisodalaceae > JAAETH01. Next base: position 46,615 of record JAAETH010000542.1, on the reverse strand, counting down.
AACGACGAGATCGGGAATCTCGAGCAGTCGTTCAACGACATGATCGACGTCCTCGCAGCGGTCGGTGAACGAGCCAACCTCATCTCCGACGGAGAGTTGTCTTCGAAGACGGCAATCCCCGGCGAACTCGGCCAATCGTTCGAAGCGATGGCGTCCTCGCTGTCCACGATGGTCAACGAGATGAGAACGACGTCGACCGAGCTGGCGGCGGCGAGCAGCCAGTTGATAACTGCCGCCGACCAGGTCGGCAAGAGTGCCGATCTCACCTCGACAGAGGCGGAGACGGCCGCGGCTGCAGGCGACGAAGTATCGGTCAACGTGGCGGTCGTCGCATCGGCCATCGAGGAGTTGAACTCGACGATTCACGAGGTTTCAGCAAATGCAGGAGCAGCCTCCGATGTCGCTTCCAAGGCCGTCGATGCCGCCGGCTCGACCGCCGAGACGATCGCCAAACTCGGTGAATCGAGCGACGAGATCGGCAAGGTAATCATGGTCATAACCTCGATTGCCGAACAGACGAACCTGTTGGCGTTGAACGCGACGATAGAAGCAGCACGAGCCGGAACCGCCGGAAAGGGCTTCGCCGTGGTCGCCAGCGAGGTCAAGGAGCTGGCGAACCAGACAGCCGAGGCAACCGAGGAGATCTCCAGTCGGATCCAGGCCATCCAGGAGGACACCAAGAGTGCCATCGAGGCGACCCAAAATGTCGGCACGACGATCGACAACATCAACGAGATCTCGTCGAGCATCGCTGCAGCTGTCGAAGAACAGTCGTTGACCACGTCCGAGATCGGCAAGAACATCGAGCAGGTCGCCTCCAGCACCCAATCGATCGCCAAGAGCATCACCGATGTTGCCCAGGCCGCCTCGGACACTCAGCAATCGACGGACGGGGCCAGGGAGTCTGCCAACCGAATGCACGACATGGCCGACGGCCTCGACAAGCTGGTCAGCCAGTACCACTAGCTCGACAGGCCGCTTCGGTGGCACCTCCCGCACATCGCCAGCCCATTCTGGGTGCCCAGAACTCTCACCTGTGAGAAACAGCGGCACCCAGATCGGTGCTGTCTGGAGACTGAACGGCATCGCCGGCGACAGAACCTTCATCGAATCTGGTATCGATGGTCCGAGCGGCTGCCGTAGCCTGGATTCTTGTGCCCGTGAAGGTCACCACACCCGATGGCGCCACGATCGATTACCCGGACCTACCGATCACCGAGCGCCGCGAAGACCTGCTCGACGCCATCTCGTCGAACCAGGTGGTGGTCGTCGCGGGCGAGACCGGATCTGGCAAATCGACACAGCTGCCGAAGTTCTGTCTGGAGCTGGGTAGGGGGCGTCCCGACCGCAACGGCAGACCCCGTCGCATCGCCCACACACAACCTCGCCGCATCGCCGCTCGTTCGGTGGCCCAACGTGTCGCCACCGAGCTCGGCGAGGAGCTTGGCGAAACCGTCGGGTTTGTGGTGCGTTTCGACGACCGGATCGGCGACGACACCCGCATCAAGGTGATGACCGACGGCATCTTGTTGAACGAGATCCAACGTGATCCCCGGCTTCGGGCCTACGACACGGTCATCGTCGACGAGGCCCACGAACGCTCTCTGAACATCGACTTCCTGCTCGGCCATCTGCGTCGCCTCATCGACCAACGCCCCGACCTGTTGGTCATCATCACCTCGGCCACCATCGATACCGAGCGCTTCTCGGCTCACTTCGCGGACGCTCCGATCGTCGAGGTATCGGGCCGCAACTACCCCGTCGAGATCCGCTACCGGCCCTACGGCGAACCAGGGGAACAGGGACAGGCGGTCGACCAACCGTCCGCCGTCTGTGAAGCGGTGACCGAGCTGTACACCGAGGGTGAGGGAGACATCCTCGTCTTCTTCAGCGGCGAGAGAGACATCCGCGACGCGGCCGAGGTGCTCGAGGCGCTCGAACTGTCCAACACCGAAATTGTGCCCCTGTTCGCACGCCTCAGCCTCGCCGAGCAGCAGAAGGTCTTCGCGGCACACAAACAACGCCGCATCGTGCTGGCCACCAACGTCGCCGAGACCTCGCTGACCGTCCCTGGAATCCGCTACGTCGTCGACACCGGGTTCGCCCGCATCAGTCGGTTCAATCGCCGCACCAAGGTGCAGCGCCTTCCGATCGAAGCGATCTCCCAGGCCTCGGCCGACCAGCGTTCGGGCCGTTGTGGCCGCCTCGGACCCGGCATAACCATCCGCCTCTACGACGAGGAGGACTACGACGGGCGCCCAGAATTCACCGAACCCGAGATCCAGCGCACAAACCTCGCAGCGGTCATCATCCGCATGCTCGACGCGAAACTCGGCGACATCGCCGACTTCCCGTTCGTCGATCCACCCGATACCCGTTCTATCCGCGACGGTCTTGCCCTTCTCGAGGAGCTCGATGCGGTCGAGGACGGCGAGCTGACCGGCTTGGGACGCCGGATCGCTCGCCTGCCCGTCGATCCGCGTATCGCACGTATGGTGTTGGCCGGATTCGATCAGAACTGTGCCGCAGAAATCCTGGTCATCGCCGCTGCGTTATCCGTTCAGGACCCACGTGAACGCCCCGCGGAAAAGGAGCAGCTGGCAGGACAGTCCCACGCCCGCTTCCGCGTGGCCGGTTCCGACCTGCTCGGCTGGCTCGAATTGTGGCGCCATATCCGCGAGGAGCGGTCCAAGGGGTCCTCGAGCCGGTTCCGGCGTCTGTGTAGGTCTGAATTCCTGAACTACCCCCGCATTCGTGAGTGGCAGGAGGTCCACGGCCAGCTCCGCCGGGCGATGCGCCAGATCGGTCTGGACACCCCCGACCTCGGCGATGCCCTCGACCAGGCCCATCCCGACAACATCCACAAGGCCCTGCTGACTGGAGTGTTGTCGCTGATCGGGCAAAAGGACCCCGAGACCCGCGACTTCCGGGGAGCGCGCGGGTCACGGTTCTCGGTCTCGCCCGGATCTGTTCTGTTCAAGAACACACCTTCGTGGGTGATGGCCTCCGCTCTTGTCGAGACCACAAGGGTCTGGGCACACTCGGCCGCACGGATCGATCCACGCTGGCTGCTCGAGGTGGGCGATCACATGGTCAGGCGAAGCTACGGCGACCCGTACTGGGACGCCGAGCGCGGCTCCGCATCGGCACTCGAGCGGGCCACCCTGTTCGGCCTGACCATCCACGACAACCAGCCGGTCCAGCTGGGATCGGTCGACCCGGATCTCGCCCGCGAGATGTTCATCCAGCACACCCTGGTCGGGGGCGAATGGCACCAACGGCATCACTTCGTGGCACGAAACCATGAACGCATCCGCGAGGTCCTCGATCTCGAGGCCCGCAGCCGACGTGGGGACCTGCTGGCGGGTGACGAGGATCTGGTCGACTGGTTCAGCCGGCGCATCCCCGAACACATCACCTCGGTGGCACACTTCGACGCTTGGTGGCGACGGCGCCGCAAGAAATCCCCCGACCTTCTCGACCTGGACGTCGACGTTCTGGTCGATGCCGACGACGACCTCGATCAGGACGAGTTCCCCACCGTGTGGCATCACGGCGACCTCGACCTTCCCATCGAGTACGTGTTCGCGCCCGGACATCTCGACGACGGCGCAACCGTCGTCATCGACGAGGCCGTGCTGGCCCTGCTCGATCCGGCCGATTTCGAGTGGCATGTTCCCGGCCGACGCCACGAGATCGTGACCTTGTTGGTGCGGTCGCTGCCAAAGGAGTGGAGGCGACGGTTCGTGCCCGTACCGGACACCGTCGACGGATTGTTGGGCGAACTGCAGCCCGAGCCAGGGCTGCGACTCGTCGACGCCCTTCGCGATGCTCTGAGTCGCCGTGCGGGTGAACCCGTTCCGGCCGATCTGCTGTTGATGGACGCGATTCCCCAGCAGCTGCGGATTCGGTTTCGTGTCGTCGATGGGCGAGGCGACGAACTCGCAGCCGGCCTCGAGTTGGGGTCCCTGAAGGAAGAGCTGTCCGGGCGGTTCCGAAGAAGGCTCGAACGTCGGCGACACCCGATCGAGTGTTCGGGTTCCACCGGCTGGAACTTCGGTGACCTGCCCCGCACGGTCGAGGTGGGCGAATCGGACCGTACCGCGACGGCCCACCCGACCCTGTTCGACGAGGGCGACTCTGTCGGCGTTCGGTTGGTCGCAACGGCCGGCGAACAGATCGAGGCCACGTGGGCCGGTGTCAGGCGACTGTTGAGGATGCGCCTGAGGACACCCGCCCGATCGGTTCGCCACCTGTTCACAAACGAGCTGAAGCTGGGTCTCGCCGTCGGCCCTCACGGATCGACCGACGTCTGGTTTGACGACTGTGTGACGTGTGCGCTCGATCACATGATCGCCCGACACGGTCTGCCCTGGTCCGAGGCTGCCTATGTCGACCTGGCCTCACAGGTCGACGACGAAGCGACCGAGACGATCGAGACGGTCGTCATGGCATCGGCTCACATCCTCGGGGCCAACCGCACGCTGCTGGCTCGGCTGGCCGACCTCGCGCCGAACGACACCTTCACGTCAACCGTTGCCGATGCGGCCGCCCACCTCGATCGACTGGTATACGACGGCTTCCTCACTTCGGTGGGGTTGGACCGGCTGCGCGACATCGAGCGGTACCTGGACGCGATCGGCGTACGCCTCGACCGTGTTCGCAACGACGTCGCCCGCGATCAACGGAGCCTCGTGACCTGTCGGCGACTCGAGCGACGTTGGTCCGAGATCGTCGCTTCCGTCGACACGACACCGGCGATGGAAGACATCGGCTGGATGCTGCAAGAGTTCCGAGTCGCCCAATTCGCCCAGACCGTGGGCGCCAGGGGGCCGATCAGCGAGAAACGAATCAACAAGGCGCTCGACGATGCTCTGCTCGCGTAGCCGTCGCATCGCCGAGCAACACAAGATCTCCGCTACTAAACCGCTTCTCGGGCTCGAGGTCAGATGACCTCATCGAGGGCCGAGATCGCCAGGTCGACCTCCTCGCGCGTGTTGTAGTGGACCATCGAGACACGTACAACACCCTCGATCGGGTCGATCCCCATCGCATCGATCAAGCGGGCCGCGTAGAAGTCACCGTGTCCGATTCCGATCGACCGCTGCGCCATGTGGTCGACCACGGCCGACGGGGCGACACCTTGTGGCACAAAGGCGATGGTCGGGGCACGAACGGTGTGGTCGGCCGACGACGACCCGACCAGACGAACGCCCTTCTCCCCCAGAAAGTCGAGCAACGGGCCCATCAATACTTCTTCGTGATGTCCGAAGAGGTCGAGGACGGTGCTGATCCGCTCGAAGGAACCAGCTGCCGCCGAGTCGAGCGGGAAGTGATGTTCATAGACAGCGTCGTAGTAGTCGACGATGCCCGCAACCGCTGCCACCTGGGCGTGGTCGGGACCGGCGGGTGAGAGACGTTTGGTCGGGTACTTCGCGTTGAAGTAGTGACCCTGGTTGGCGAGCCGATCGAGGATCTCTGGCCTGCAGTAGACGGCACCTTGATGTGGGCCCCACGTCTTGTAGGTGCTGTAGAAGTACAGATCACAATCGAGAGCCTCGACGTCGATCGCGCCATGGGGGGCATACGAAACACCGTCGACGGCCACCAGCCCACCGACCGCATGAACCATGTCGGCGATCTCACGAACCGGGTTGACGGTCGCAGCCAGATTCGAAGCATGGGTGACACACACCAGGCGGGTGCGGTCGTTCAGCAGCTCGGCCAGATCGGCGATATCGAGCAACCCGGTGATCGGATCGACCTGCCACTCGACGATCTCGACACCTGTTTCGCCCAGGCGACGCCACGACCCGATGTTGGCTTCGTGGTCCTGATTGGTGACGACGACGCGGTCGCCTTCCTCCATCAAGGGGCGCAGAGCCCTGGCGGCGACGTAGGTGTTCTGGGTGGTCGAAGGACCCAGCTGCACGCTGCCGGCCGGAGCGTTCAGAGTGGCCGTGATGGCGGCCATTCCCCGGTCCATCGCATCACCGGCCGCCAGCGCCGGACCACCGGGGCCATACGGCTGCACCTTCGACCGTCGATAGAACCCGGTCAACAGGTCCACGACCTGCGACGGCACATAACTGCCTCCGGCATTCTCGAAATGGATCCAACCGTCCAGGCTGGGCTCGGAGAACGCTGGAAACTGGGCTCTGACGAACTCGATGTCGATGGATTTGAGGCTGTTCATGCTCGGCACGGTACCGTCACCGTCCGTGGACGCCGAACTGTGCGCAATCGGAGACTTCGCCTGGGACGTGCTCATACGCACGAACACCGAGCTGCTGCAGGGCGGCGATACCTTCGGTGAAGTCATGCTCTTGCCAGGCGGGAGCGCCGCGAATGTGGCTGTGTGGGCCGCTCGCTGTGGAATGCCAACCCATTTCATCGGGAAGATCGGCCGAGACCGAATGGGCCTGATGGCCCACGAAGACCTCCACAACGAGGGCGTCACGCCCCACTTTGTCGAGTCCGAAGCCCACCTCACCGGCTCGGTGGCCGTGTTCGTCGACCACACCGGCGAACGGTCGATGGTCTCGGGCCACGGCGCAGACTTTTTCCTGCTCCCGTCAGAACTGCCCAAAGCCGTTCTCAAACAAACCACACACCTACATCTGACGGCGTGGTCGTTCTTCACCGACCCACCGCGCGAGGCGTCGCGTGAGGCCGCGCGCCAGGCCCAGAAATCCGGGGCGACGATATCGTTCGATCCCGGATCGTTCCAGATGATCGGCGAGATGGGCGTCGACAACTTCCTCGACGTCACCACCGACATCGGTATCGACATCTTCCTGCCCAACAAGGAGGAAGGAGCCATGCTGACCGGCGAAACAGAGCCGGCCGCGATCGCCCGCAAACTCGACCAGCTCTACCCGAGCGCACTGGTCATCTTGAAACTCGACGCCGACGGTGCACTCGTCTATCGAAACGACGAGGTGGCCCACATCCCACCTGCGACCAACAACCTCGTCGACGCCACCGGTGCAGGCGACTCGTTCGCGGGAGCCTTCCTCGCTCGCTACCTCGTCGGCGTCGATGCCGTCGAAGCCGCCACCTACGCGACCAAGGTCGCTGCCTGGGTCATCGAACACACCGGTGCACGCCCCGAAATCGACAGCCGACTGGCTGCCGTTCTCTGAACCTGTTCTCGTACCGGTACCCAGGTGGGCGGCGGATCGGTTCGCGTGGCTCCTACCCCTGGACCGGGTCCATCCCGAAGTCGGCGTAGGTCGAAAGGACCACGAAGGGAATTCCGCGGCGGTCGAGCTCGGCGTTGGCGACGTCACCCCTGTTCATGAGGGTCGCAGCGGCGACAACCTCGGCTCCGGCGGCCTGCACGATGTCGATAGCCCTCAACAGCGACCCACCCGTGGAGACAACGTCCTCGACGACCAGCACCCTGACACCTGGACCTATCTCGGCACCCTCGATCTGGCGACCGGTTCCGCGATCCTTTGGCTCCTTGCGCACGAAGAACCAAGACCGATCGGTGACCATCGCGACACCGACACCCAGATGATCGGCACCGAGCGTCAGACCACCTGCCGCATCGAACCCGATTCCGGCCCGCGCGCACAAGGCAGCGATCGCGGCACACGCCAACCTCAGATCAGCAGCAGCCGCCAGACCCGCCTTTCCATCAACGAAGTGGCGCGACATCGCCCCCGATGCCAACTGGATCGGCTCGTCGAACTCCCTGACCGCCTTTGCCCTCAAGACCTCGACGGCCTCGGCTGCCAGCTCGTCGACAGACAACTCGTCGATGGGCAGCTCGTCACAAGATCGTTGGCTCACGACCAGCGACACTAGCCGGTACCAAGGTGGAGGCCATCGACAAGGCCGCCTAGCCGGCGGTCTTGAGCATTCTCCTCAAACGTTTGCCGGTGAGGGTTGCGGGAAGTTCATCGACGATCTCGACCCTGCTCGGCGTCTTGTAGCGCGCCAGATAATCGCGGCAGAACGCCTTGATGTAGTCGGCGGTCAGGTCCGAATCCTCGGCGAGCTGAACGTGGGCCACCACGGTCTCTCCGGTGCGATCGTCATCCTCGCCGACGACGATGGCGTGCTCGATCGTGGGAATCGACATGAGCACCTCCTCGACCTCGGCTGGAAACACGTTGAACCCCGACACGATGATCATGTCCTTCGACCTGTCGACGAGATAGAGATAACCGTCGTCGTCGACAACACCGATGTCGCCGGTGCGAAGCCAACCATCGGAAGTGATCGACCGACCGGTTGCGTCGAGGTCCTGCCAATAGCCGCCGGTGACGTTGTCGCCTCGCACCCAGACTTCACCACGATCGCCGACCGGAACGTCGACACCCTCGTCGACGAGGCGCATCTGGACGCCCGGCAATGGTCTACCGACCGAACCCGGCTTCACCTCATTGCCAAGGCTCGAGGTCACGAGGCCACCCGTCTCGGTCAACCCGTATCCCTCCGAGATCGTGAGGCCGAGCCGATCGCGCACCGCTTCGTAGGTGGCGAGGGGCAGATGAGAAGCTCCACTCGTCGCAAACCGGATGGAGGACATTCGTTCGGGTGACACGTCGCGCGCCGCGGCCAGCGCAGCCCACATGGGCGGCACTCCCGGCAACACGGTGGGCTGGTGTTCATCGATGGCGGCCAGCATGTCGGCCGCATGAAACTCCTCGAGCATGACGATGGTCGATGCAACCGCCAACAGCGAGTTGAGCACGAGGTTCAGGGCGTAGATGTGGAACAGCGGCAACGCCAGCAAGGCGACCGCCTGGTGAACCGGCGAGGAGTTGTCGCCCGATGCCTGTGTCTCGAGGAGTGATCGAAGCTGTTGTTGTGTCGCCAACAGATTCCCGTGCGACAGCGCCGCTGCCCTCGGTTCGCCCGATGTTCCACTGGTGAACAACAGGGCGGCTTCGATCGCCGGGGCGACGTCGGTGGGAGAGAACTCTGCACCGGCGACCCCGATGCGGTCGATGTCTTTGGCCCGACTGCCCCACGGCTTGCCTACCACCTCGATGGAGGGCACGCGCTCGGCGATCGCCAGGGCGTGATCGCCCTTTCCGACACCGACCATCATCGCCTTGGGGTCGACGGCGTGTAGCTGACGCACCGCCTCGGGGACCGGACTGTTTGGGTTGAGTGGAACCGCAACGCAGGCCGCCGCGAAGGTGGCGAGCAGCGAGACAACAAACGAGGTGTCGGTTCCCGCGATTATGGCGACCCTGTCGCCCGGTTCGAGTCCCTCGGCGATGAGGCCGGCTGCCGTCGCGGCCACCCTCTCACGAAGCTCGCGGTATGTGACCGGTCCGGCGCGGTCGATCAGGGCGACGAGATCTCCATCGTGAAGGTCGATGATCGATGCTGCGTTCATTGAGTCTCCTGATCAGGCGAGTCCCAGTAGGTCGGCGTAGGCCTCGGCGATGCATTCTCGCAGGTCGGAGGGGTCCTCGACAGCGATTGGGTCGATGTGAAGGCCCATGTCGAGGTTGCCGTTGTAGGACAGGGTTGTGAGGTTGAAGGCGGTGCCGGCCACAGGGCCGAGTGCATATAGGGCCTCGGCCCTCGCTCCCCCGATGTAGACCGTGACAGGTGAACCCCGGAGGTTTGAGGTCGCGAAGTCGATCGAGCCGGCCTCGCGGCGTGTCAATCTGGTCATCAGCGAGGTCGGCAGCATCTTCGCGGCTCCCGCCGCAACCGCCAACAGGCCACCACCAGAGACGTCGCTGCGGCTTCGCGACATGATGTCGTGCAGGGCATCGAAGCGTTCGCGAGCGCTCATCGTGGTCGCCGGAGCATCGAAGGGCACGGGTGTGAACGCATTCGCCGACCGATCGCCCTTCGTGCGCGTGCTCAGAACAAAACTCGTGTGCAGCTGCTCGAGCTCGACACCACGCCGACGGTGGTACTCGACGGAACCGTGAACGGCTCCCGCTACAAAAAGATCGTTGACGGTGCCGCCGAGTTCGGCCGACACGCGCTTCACCTCGTCGAGACCCAGCGAGTGCACCTCGAGGTGGCGTTGGCGGCTGCGTTCGGCCCACAACGGCGACCCCGGCTCGCGGTTCTCTCCCACCGGAAGCTGCTCGACGATGCCCATGGCCTGGCGTTTGGCGGACCCCGCTGCGTCTCCGATTCGGTCGCGGTCGGCCCCCCATGTGGCGACTTCCCCGGCCACGGACCGCACGATGGAGAAGGCGGGTTTGGCCACCTTGTCGAAGAACTGACCGAGATCGGTCTCGAACTCCGAACGCAGACCGTCGAGAGTTGAACCGTCGTCCTCGGGCGGAGCCAACGCAGCCAGCTCGGCGTTGAGATCGACCACATCGTCCTTTGCGACCCGACGTCGCAGGTCCATATATGTCAGAGACATACGCATGGCGCCGATGCCGTCGGCGATCGCGTGGTGCATCTTCGAGATCAGAGCCCCCCTGCCACCGGAGAGGCCCTCGACCACGTGCATCTCCCACAAGGGGCGGGTGCGATCGTAGGGAACCTGGGCAATCTGGGCCGCCAGGGCGTAGAGATCCCTGTCTGTGTCCGCCTGCGACGGCAAGGCGACAAACCGCAGGTGGTGCGACAGATCAAAATCGTTGTCGTGCACCCACCTCGGCGCCAACACCCTGCCGAGCGGGGCATCGACGCGCTGCCTGAGGCGTGGGACGCTCAGAATCGCGGAGGCGATTCGTCTCGTGAACCGTTCACGGTCGACCGGACGGTCGAGCACTGTCACCATCGCCCCGCTCGGATTCAGCCAGGGGTCCTTCTCGATGTTCCACATGAGCGCCTCGGTATCGCTCATGGTCGACGTTTCGGGCTGTTGTGGTGGTGTCTTGTCTGTCATGTGTCGGTCCCCGGTCGGCGGTCGGATTCGGCGTTGGGATCGCCGATGTAGCCGGGCGGATATGTTGCGAGCAGTTCATCTTGTGTCGGGGTGTGGTGTTCCCTGGCTTCCGGCGGCAACAGGTCGACGATTGCGGCCATGATCGCCCTCGTGACGGCGTCGAGAACCTCGGGGTCGTCGATCGCGGATTCGTCGCCGATCGGGAAGGCGGACAGATCGACGGGTTTCCCGACGGTGACGGTGACCTTTGGCGGCGACGTGACATCCATCTTGGGAAGTCGCGACGACCGGGGCCACACCTTCTCGGTGCCCCACAACCCAATCGGAACAACTGGAGCCCCCGAGGCGACGGCAAGCCTCGCGGCGCCCCATCGTGCCTTCAGTTCGGGCTCGAAGAACGCTGGGCCGCGAGGAATTGTCCCTTGGGGCATGAGAGCGACCAGTTCGCCGGACCTGAGTGCGGCGATGGCCCTGTGGAGCGGTTCGGCTGCGCCTGTCCCCCTATCGACCCTGATGCCGCCGGCTGCGGCGGCGAGCTGACCGACGACGGGGGCGTCGAACACCTCCTTCTTGCCGAGGAAGCGCCCTGCCCTACCGGATTTCGCCAATACGAGAGCGACGGCCGTGGAGTCGAAATAGCTGCGGTGATTGCCCACAACGAGTGCAGAACCGTCTGCTGGTAGGTTCTCGACGCCTGTGATGTCGAACTTCGCGTAGGGGATGAACTCGGGTCTACCGAGTGCCCGAGCGAAGTCCTGCAGCTCGAAGCCGCTGACGGTCACCACCCCGTCTGGCTTGTCGAGGTGTCGGATCGGCCACCCCTTCAGTGCGGCTACGGCAGCCAGCCGCGGGTCGGGATTGGTCGCGACTGGATTCCCGACGCCATCGAGCATCGGAACGTCGAAATAGCTGTCGGAGTACGCCCAGCAGTCGGCCGGGTCGATATCGCGCTCGCGACACCAATCGCGTACCGCAAGCCACTTGTCGCGCTCCCACACGAACCGGCCCTCGATGTGGCCGGTGAACTCGCCGTCTTTTGACTCCCACCTGGTGCCGATCACGGCGTCGGCGCCAAGCGCTTTTGCGAAGGGCTTGACAAGCTGCTTCGGGCTAGACGTAGCCACGACGATGCTGCGCCCCTCAGCGCGGTGCATGGCGAACTCGGCCGCCACAAAGCTGAAGGTCAGATCCAGGAGTTCAGGCACGGCCGCCTTGGCCGCCCGCTTGACTGCGTCGGTGGACCAGCCGGATGCGGCCCGAGCTGTGGCCTTCGCCAGCCGCATCGACATGCGGGTTTCGCCGACCACTCCGAACAACTTGTTGATGGCGCCCAGGCCGGGAATGTCGACGGACGGTCCGAGGCCTTCGGCTGCCAAGGTGTTCTTGAAGATCTCGCCGGATGACCCCCCGAGGAGGGTCCGGTCGAGATCGAAGAATGCGGTGGAAGGACGTGCGCTCATGACCTGCTCCCGGCGGTGGTCGACAGATTGTTTGAATTCGTCGACACGTAGGACTTGTAGACCGACAACAAGGCTTCCTTCTGGTCGTCGGTGAGCTTCGGATCTGTCCGAATCGCCGTCTCGGCATCGAGTTGAACCGAGTCGCGATGTTTGGCGTCGATCAGGCCTGCCGCGACGAGCATCGTCTCGACCTGGACGTTCAAGGCATTGGCCAACGACTTGAGCACCCTCACCGAAGGCTGGTGCAAACCTCTCTCGATCTGTGAAACATAGGGATCGGAGAGATCGGTCAACTTCGCCAGTTCCCTCTGGCTGAGTTCCTTCAGCCGGCGCTGGCTGCGTATGAACGCGCCGAGCCGCCCCCATTCGTCGGGGGCGGCCTCGTCGTCTTCTGGCTTGTCAGCCATTCGTGTCTCCAGGTCGGTGGCCTTGATCGGCCAACCAGGTCAGGACTTGGTCTTGTCCTTACCCTTGGCCTCGGCCTTCTCGTCGGCAACATCTTCGACCACGTCAGCGGCGTCGACAACTTCGTCGGCGGGGTGACGCTTCGAGGACCATGCATCGATGACGCCCTGGGTGAACTTGCGGTTCAGCTCGACGGCCTTTTCGGCGAACTCGCGTCCGCGCTCGCTGAAGGACTCGAACATGTCGCTGGCCCGGGTACGGCCCTTGTCGGAGGCCTCGCCGAAGCGATCGTGCGCCTTTGCAGCGGCATCGCCGGCCTTGCCCGTGAACTCGGAGATCTTCGGGGCACGTTCGGCCAACCTGTCGGCAGCCTTCTCGTTGAGGTCGACGATCTTGTCCTGCACCTTGCCGACCCTGGTCATCACGGCGGTGTCGGTGCCGGCTTCCTCGGTGGAGGTATCGGTCTTGGTCTTCGTGGTCATCGTGTTCTCCTCGGTATTGCGAACTATCCCAAGCATAACGAGGAGGACCAAGAACACAACATGCATCTGCAAAGTTTTTCTAGCAGCCATCCGTGGACGGCCGAACACGACCCAACAACACCGAGTGCACATCGAAGGGCAATTCGAGGCCTCGCGTGAAGTACGATTGGTGCGTGACTTTGGACGACCGGACTGGGAAGTACTACCCCGTCGTCAAGGCGGTGCTCGGGCCGGCGTCACGCCGTCTGTGGCGCACCAAGATCACCGGTCTCGAAAACATCCCCGATTATGGCGGGGCCATCATCGCCCCGAACCACATCTCGTTCCTCGATTCGTTACTGCTGATGGGTATCTTGCCGCGCCAGATCCTGTTCGTCGGCAAGGCCGAGTACCTCGACGACTGGAAGACCAAGTACCTCTTCCCGGCGACCGGCATGATCCCGATCGACCGCAGCGGCGGCAAGGCCAGCACAGCCGCACTCGACGCTGCGGCCTCTGTTCTCGACTCGGGACGCCTGTTCGGCATCTACCCGGAGGGCACCCGCTCGCGGTCGGGGAAGTTGCACAAGGGTCGCACCGGGGTGGCCCGTCTGGCGCTGCGCACGGGAGCACCCGTCATCCCGGTAGGCATCGTGGGCACCGACAAGATCCAGCCCCCTGACGCACCGTTCCCCAAGTTGTTCCAACGCTGCGAGTTCAACTTCGGTGAGCCGATCAGCCCCCGCCGCTACGCCAAGCGCCAAGCCGACGCGCGCACATACCGCGAGTTCACCGACGAGATCCTCTTCGAGATCCGCGAACTCTCGGGCCAGGAGTACATACACCGCTACGCCGGCCAGCCCGAAGTGTCACCAGAGGACGAGACCACGGCCAGCGAAGCGCTGCGCCAGTAGCCCATCCGCACCAACCGCGGGCCAGATCGTGTGTCAATAACCCATATGGGCGGACGGGTCGACGGGTTCGCCGTTCACCCTCAGTTCGAGGTGCAGGTGTGCACCGGTGACGAAGCCGGTCGAGCCAATGGTTCCGATCGCCTGGCCCTGTTCGACCTCGTCGCCGACCTCGACGACCACCGCCGCGAGGTGGGCGTACACCGTTGCGACACGATCTCCGTGGTCGATGGCCACAGTGGTGCCATACGCGCTGCGCACGTCGATCGCGATCACCGTTCCGGCACCGGCCGCGACGACATCGGAGCCGCCCGGAGCAGCGATATCAATTCCCGCGTGGAGGATGTTGACACCCCAGATCGGGTGAAGCCTGACGCCGAACCGTGACGACACCGGCCCCGAGGCTGGGGTCACCAGTGGGCCTGGCTCGCCGAGCGGTTGACACGCCTGGGCATAGACGAGCTGCTCCTCGATGGACGCGCCATCGATGGCCGTCGCAGACGATGTGTAGCCGGGCATGGGCACATCGATGGGAGTCGTGTACAACCAGATACCCGTGGGACTGATGCTGCCTCCCCTGACAGCCTCCGAACGGCACGCCGGTCCAGACGATGGCTCTCGCTCCACGGGACCGAACGAATGCACCGCACCATCGCCGGTGACAACCCAATACCCACCGTCGGTGTCGGCTCCGATCGAGAGGGCGTCGACCTTGCGGGTCGGATCGACGGCCGATCCCTCGAAACTGGCCGCGTGGCCGAATGTGAACACACCTCCATCGCGGGCGAGCAACCAGTACCCGCCGTCTTCGGGCACGGACGCCATGGCCACGATCGGTTCATCGAGGGCGATCGCTCCTGCCGATCCGTGAAAGGCCGCACCGCCAAACGCAAAGATGCCGCCATCGGAGGCCACCAGCCAGTAGCCATCGCCCGTCGACGTCGACGCCATGCCCACGACCGGTTCGGTGAGCTCGATGCCACCCATCGATCCGAAGAACCCGGCATCGCCGAAGGCGAACACCCCGCCGTCCGAGGCGGCCAACCAGTAGCCATCGCCGGTCGGGGTGGGCGCCATGGCCACGACCGGCTGATCGAGATCGATGTCGCCGGTCGATCCGTGGAACCCGGCATCGCCGAAGGCGAACACCCCGCCGTCGGAGGCGACCATCCAGTACCCACCGCCGCCGGGCACCTCGGCCATCCCGACGACATCGTCGATGAGCGGGATTCCTTCGAGATCGCCGTGATCGGTCGAACCGTCGACTGCGACGATCGATGGCCCATCGGCAGCTCCGACCGCGCCCACGGCGGCAAGAACGACGGCCAGCACCAGGCACATGACGGCCAGCGGGTTGCGGAGGAGACTCATCAGCGGGCAATTCAAACAGGCCTCGGGCCCGTTGTGGTGTCTTTCGCCCCACTTTCGCCCCAAGATGTAGCCGTGAGCGTCGATGTCTTGCTGGTGGTTCCCTGGTACGGCGGCTCACATCGTGGCTGGGCCGACGGCTGGCAGGCTCACAGCCGGCACGAGATCACCCTCGTGACGACGCCACCCGAACGGTGGCGCCATCACATGCTGGCCGGCACCGCGGAGCTAGCGGGAATGGTGAGAGAACAGATCGCAACAGCGGGGCGGCCCGACGTTCTTGTGGTCAGCAGCCTCACCGATGTCGCCGCCCTCGTGGGGTTGTGTCGGCATTCGATCGGCGATATCGCCGTTGTGGCGTACCAGCACGAGTCGCAACTGCTGCACCCGTCGCACAGGGACAACAACCACGCGCTCGTCGAGATCGAGTGGCGCTCGCTCGCCGCTGCCGACCGGGTTTGGTTCAATAGTGAGTACCACCTGGGTCGGTACCTGGCCACATGCCCTCATCCGACCCGGATTCTCGCCGAACGATCCACGGTCCTGCCGGTCGGGGTCGATCTGAGCAACATCGGGCTCTGGCTCCGACCAAGCCCGCGCCGGCCGGGACCTACGAGGCTGATCTTCAATCAGCGTTGGGATGCCGACAAGAGGCCAGAACGTGTGGTCGCGGCGCTCGCGAACGCGGCGGCAGCGGGTGCAGATTTCGAGATCGCCCTCGCCGGCGGTCAACCCGCACACGACCTCCGTGCCCTCAACAGGGCCTGCGAACGTCTCGGTTCGAGGGTCATTCACGCCGGATACGCCGACCGGGCCACCTACCTCGACCTGCTGCACAACAGCGACGCTGTTGTCGGCGATCCGGCACACGAGTTCTTCGGCGTCGCCGCCGTCGAAGCGATGGCGGCTGGTTGCACTCCCCTACTGCCCAGAGACCTGTCGTACCCAGAGCTGGTGGGCGACAAGTCGCACCTGCTCCACGAGTCCCACGACCTGATCCCACGCCTGATCGATCTGTGCAGCGAGGCCGTCTCGGAACCGAGCCAGGACCTCGCGGAGCTCGCCCGGGAGGTCCGGCGCTTCGAGTGGGCCCGGATCGCTCCCATGTACGACACGGCCCTGGCCGAGCTGGCACGATAGAGCGATGTTGCCGGTCAACCCGCCGATCAAGCCGATGCTGGCCAAGGCGATACCGGCGATTCCCGAAGCGGGCGGCCTCTCGTTCGAACCCAAGTGGGACGGCTTTCGTTGCATCGTGTTCCGCGACGGCGACGAGGTGTTCCTTGGGTCGCGCAACGAACGACCCCTGACTCGTTACTTCCCAGAACTCATCGAGCCGCTGCGCGGATGCCTACCCGACAAGGTGGTGGTCGATGGCGAGATCATCGTCGTCCTCGACGACCACCTCGCGTTCGACGCCCTCCAGCAACGTATCCACCCCGCCGACTCGCGTGTCGAGATGTTGTCGGTGGCGACCCCTGCCCAGTTCGTGGCCTTCGACCTGCTGGCACTTGGCGACGACGACCTGATGGGTCGATCGTTCGCCGAGAGGCGGTCCTCGCTCGAATCGATCTCTCCGGCCTTCGAGTACCCCGTCCATCTCGTCGATACGACTCGCGACACGGCGACGGCAGCCGGGTGGTACAAACGCTTCGAGGGAGCCGGGCTCGACGGCCTCATCGCAAAACCCCTCGATGGCGTCTATGCACCGAACAAACGGGCCCAGTTCAAGATCAAACACACACGCACCGCTGACGTCGTCGTCGCCGGCTATCGCATACACAAGGACGGCGAGGGCGTCGGCTCTCTGGTCGTGGGCATACACGACGACGACGGCCGCCTACAGCACATGGGTGTCGCAGCCAGTTTCGCCGCCGGGTTCCGGCGCGAGCTGCTCCAGCTCCTGGC
Source organism: Actinomycetes bacterium (assembly GCA_024228575.1). Classification (GTDB taxonomy): domain Bacteria; phylum Actinomycetota; class Acidimicrobiia; order Acidimicrobiales; family Poriferisodalaceae; genus JAAETH01. The sequence continues at coordinate 29,271 of JAAETH010000542.1, read as the reverse complement.
GCCACACATCTTGAAGGATCCGACGAAACACCCGTGGTCGGAGTGGATGGATGTGACCTCCCATCGACAAGAGGTCATGCCCGGAACCCCACACAGATGGAGCGGGGCCGGGGGCAACCAATCGTGGACCCCACTGGACTGCAGGCTGGTTGTTGAGGTCAAGTACGAGTCCACCCTGAACGGGCGTTTCCGCGGCACCACGCGGTTCGTGCGATGGCGGCCCGACCGAGAACCCGCGACCTGTCGGCTCGACCAGCTCGAGGTGCCCATCCCTGTCGCCATCTCCGAAGTGCTCGGGTCGACGGCGTGACAATTCTGGTCGACAGCGCCATCTGGCACTGGAGAGGACGACACTGGGCACACCTGGTGTCGGACACCTCCTACGACGAGTTGCACGCCTTCGCAGTCGGCATCGGCAAACGTCGAGTCGCGTTCCAGGGCGACCACTACGACGTCGACGAGGTCGAGCGCACCAGGGCGATCACCGCCGGTGCTCGAGTGGTCGACGCCCGCGACCTGGTTCGCTCATTGCGAGAGGCCGGGCTCAGGCGTCGACCCGGACAGAATCTCGACCCCTGGCGCTGGCTGGCACAGCGCGTGACCGTGGGCCACTCCGACGCTCTTCGCGACATCGTCCAATCGCTCGATCCCGCCCTCGGTCGTCCTGTCGAGCGACTCGGTGTCCGGCTCCTCGACGAGTTCGGGCCCATCGAGATCTCGACCTTCGAACGCCCGGTCGAATCGGCGGCAATGCTCGTGGTTCACGACGAGGGGCTACACATCAGGGCTCGACGACTCGCCGATGAGGTTCTCGGTTCACAGGCGGCGAGCTGGTTCTTCGCCGGCCACGGACCGTTCGTGGCAGAGCTGCTGAGCCCACCCACAAATCCGACCTGACCAAGGGCAGATTCCAGACCGCGTATCCAGCCGCACGGCGCTCGCCGTTGCCGACCCCTTGAGCGAGCGCTGGATCGGCCGAGACAGCCTTCGTGCACCATCCTCAATGGTTTGTCTCGCTTATTCGAATGCGCTCGACGCGCTGCTTCGCCGCAGTGCTCGTCTTGTCCGCGGTCCTTGTCGCCGCGCCCGGCCTTCCATCGACCCCGGCCGCAGCCGGCGTCGCCGACAACTTCTCGGTGGTGGCCGACAACAACGTCGACAGCAGGGCGCTCATCGGTGAGAACGTCACCTTCACCCTGACGGCGACGGGTGACCACGCGTCGGCCTCACCCCTCTACAACCTGTCGTTTCGGGCCGTTGTCCCCGTCGGGTTCGAACACGTCTCGGCCAGCCCCGAAGCGACCGAAGTGCTCACCGACGTCCCATCGATCGGCGAGACGACGATCATCTGGTCGAACGTCTCCGATCTTCCCGCCAACTCACAAGCACACGTGGAGCTGACGGTCGACACAAACCCCGACTTCACGGGTGGAATCACCGGATCGACCACCGCCCCGGTCGGGGATTTCATGACGACATCGATCGAGGCTGTCGCCAGCCTCAACGCCTTCCTGATCCCCGACTACGACCTCGGAACCGGCGTGTTCACCGGCGACTTCGATGGTTCCGGCACTACCACAGACGTGGTCGAGATGATCCCATTCCGAGTCACCACGACCGGCGCAACCGAATTGCTCAGAGGTGTACACCAGAACGGATTTGAGTCGGCCAGTGGAACCACCGGCGCCGACTACACGATTGTCGTCGAGAACAACCCCGACTACGAGGTCGACACCGTCACCCTGACCGGCACCCTCGATCCCGGCCTCGAGTTCCTGGGCTGCGACAACTATTACGCGTCCGACAACACCACCGTGGGCGAGGAGTGGCTCGGGTCCGGTGTTGTGGCCACGGGAACGGGCTGCGGGGCAACCGCTCTGACCACACCCGAAACCGTTGCGACCGGCTCCGGGGGCGAGACTGTCGTCACCTGGTACCTCGGCGACCTCACTCCGAGCGCAACGGTCAGCGTCGACTACCGAGCGGGCATCGCCTTGTACGAGAACCGACCGTTCAGCGGATCACCCCCGACCGAAGCGAGTCTCGACCAGGGCCGCAACCTCGACAACAACACGGGAACATCGACGGGCGAGCTCGACCGAAGTGTCGGTGCCGATCCCGAATTGCTGACGGCGAACGAGCAGCTCCAAGCGACGACGGCAAACGCCACCGGCACATATGTGCCGACGGCCGCAGGCGGGTCTGACAGCGACGTCCTGGTGATCGAATCCGAGGACATCATCATCACCAAATCCATGGGTGGCGCCCTCGTCCAGGGCACCAACGTCGTCACCACTTTGACGATCTCGACCTCTGAGTACCGCGATTTCACCAACCTGATCGTTCGGGATCTGTTGCCCTCGTCGATGTGTTTCATGGGCACGTTCACCACCGACAACACGTCGGGTGGGTCGGACTGGAACACCACCGACTGTGTTGGCTCCGGGACCATCCAGTCCACGATCGGTGGATCGCCCGTCGACGTCGCAGAGGTTCGCGAACTTCCTTCTGGGGGTCCCTACGGGAGCGGGCGCTTCGAGATCGTCTGGGACTTCTCCGACCCTCAGAACGCAGCCCTTGCCGACCTCGACTCCGACAACAGCCTGACCATCACGTACACGGCGGTCGTGCGCGACTTCTACCGTGGCAGCCTCGCCCAACTGCCGGGTGAGGAGGTCCTCGCCGGCGACCGCGCCACAAACGAGGCCGAAGTCGAGGGCCCTGACACGATCGCCGATGTGGTCCTGCCCGCCGACCCCGTCGACCCCGATGGCGGGGCCGACGGCGACACCGCATGGGACGAGCTGACCAACACCCTGCCCTCGCTCAACAAGCGGATCTCGGTCAAGGCGGGCCCCCTCGCCAATGGCTCCGGCGCCACCGGATCGACGTGTGGTGTGTCGTACGGGTCCATCACCTGGGCCGAGGGCAACCCGACCCCGGAGCTCGGGTTCGGACCCGGAGACATCATCTGCTTCGAACTCGGGGCCACGTTCCCGGCTGCCATCGACTACGAAGGTGTCCAGCTCCAAGATCTCCTGCCAGCCGGGTACACCTACGTCGCGGGATCGGCGACCCGGATCGCAACGACCGACACCCTCGCAGCCACCAGCATCACCGAATCCGCATCGGTGGTCACGTTCACCCTCGACGGGACCGGCGAAGTCGAGGCGGACGGTCACGAGTTCCTGTGGGTCGTCGCCGCGGAGATGAACGACAACACGCTCGGCCAGGCCAACGACATCGAGGCCAACCTCGAGAAGATGGTCCACAACAACAACGCCGGGCTCGTCTTCCAGTATCGCGACCAGGCCGAAGCCGAGTGGACCGAGCCAGAGGTTCGCCTCGCAACCGGCGTCGACACCGTCAATGCAGGCGCATCAAATGGGCCCGACTACGACACCTCGCTCAGCGGCGGCTCAACCGCGGCCATCATCCGGGCCGGCGACGTCGTCACCTACAGGGTCGATGTGTGGAATATCGGCAACTCCGACGCTGTCAACACCGAGGTACAGGACGTCCTCAACACCGAGTTCGTTTGTGGTGACATCTCGGCGATCTCGAACGGAGGCTCCTGCTCGGCGGGCATCATCACCTGGACCGGCCTCACCGTCGCTGCATCGACCGGCGGAGGTGACCTGACCCCCGACGACGAGACGACCGCACCTGTCACGCTCACCTACGACCTGACCGTTCCCGTCGGTGTCGACCCTGCCCACACGTGGGCCAACAACGCCGGTGTAGCCACATATCAAGGCAGCACAAATGCAGGCACCTTCGACTATTACCCAGCGTCGAACATCGATCCCGCCAACTCCGCATTCGAGAACACCGACGCGGCCGACGACCCCGCCTACATCGTCTCGCCTACCCCGATAGTGCTCAAGGGTCAACAATCGGGCATCGCCGAGACCGGCAACTCATCCCTGGGATTCCCCGGCTCTGCCGACGAGCAGGCCACGATCGGCGAAATCGTCCTCTACGAGGTGACGCTTGTGATCCCGCATGGGACCAGCGTCTACAACGGCACGGTCTTCGATGTGTTGCCCGCCGGCCTCACCTATTTCGCAGGCAACGGCTTGTTCGACGGCTCCGTTTCAAATCTGCAGCCCTCGGTCTCGAGCCCCTCCGGAACCGGTGCGCTGACGGTTGGCTCCGTGGTCCACAACGCTGGAACCGTCAGCTATGACCTGCCCGCTTCTCACACAAATGCCGCCGGTTCGGGCGACGACCTGGTCACGATCGCGTTCTACGCCCAGGTTTCCGATGTGGGCGGCAACGTCGCCGATCCGGTTGCGACCGACCTCGCCAATCAGGGTGCATTCGACTGGGAGGACTCCTCGGCAAACAACCGTCCGGACGTGCTCTCGTCGACTGTTCACACCCATGTTGTCGAGGTGAACCCGATACTCGTCAAGGACCACACCGTTCCCCTCGGCGCAACCGTCTCACCAGGACAAACGGTCACCTACCGGGTGACGGTCACCAACCCGACCTCAGCGAACAATGTGTCGGTCGGTCACGATTTGACGATTGTCGACGGCGTCCCCGCCGGCCTGACGCCACTGGGCCTCGGTGCGGTCCCCGTCTCCACCAACGGCGACACAGTTCCCTCGACGGGTGTGCTTCCAGCCGGTTCCTTCGACGGAACCTGGTCCGAAACCAACCGCACCATCACCTGGAGCAACGCCGAATGGTCGGCGCTCGAGTCGATCGACCCCGACGCAACCATCCAGCTGACCTATGACGTCGAGGTCGACGACCCCGCCGTCACCTCGTCGATACTGACCAACACGGCGTCGTTGACGTTGTGGACCCTCGACCAGGACACAACTCCGACCCCTGACCCCAACGCCGGTGACGCCAGAGGCTACTCGGGGCTCGAAGCCGACACCGTGAATCTGCCGTTGGCCTCGATCACAAAGGACATCGAACCGTTCAACGCCGGTGACGCCCTCGACGACATCTCGGGCGCCACGATCGGCGAACCCGTCGGCTACGAGGTCGAGGTGGACATCCCCTCCGGTACTGCCGCGTACGACGCGACGATCTTCGATGTGTTGCCACCAACTCTCGACTTCGACCAGTTCGCGTCGATCGCGCCGGGAACGGAGTGCGAGATCTTCGACTCCGGCACCGGCAGCACAACCGGCATCTCGCTGACGGACTCCGACGTGGAGACGTTCAATCCGGCGGGCGGGGACGCTCAGACAGCGGCATGGTTCCTGGGCGACATCTACGCCAACGGCATATGCACGATCAACGTCCGATACTCGGCCCATCTGAACACGACCGCTTTCGACACCGATTCGGTCACGAACTCGGCCAACATCGCGTGGAACACCACCAATCAGGTTGCGGACCAGACGCCACTGTCCCTGCAGGCGGGGTTCAACTCGCCGGGTTCGGGATCGTGGGCGAACACCGACGGGCCCGTCACACAGTCGTTCACCGTCACCGAGCCGGCGATCGACATCGACAAGGACGTGGCCACAACGGCGGGCGGTATCCTGGTCAACCCGACGTGTGACTCGACCCCAGGCAACAACACGGGTGGTGGCGACGACGCCGATGGAGCGGGTGGCAACGGCTGCGATACCTCCGCGGGCGCTCAACTCCGCTACACCGTCACCGCCACCTCGTCTGGCACAAACGACGCCCACGATCTCACGATCGTCGACACCGTCCCGGTTGGAGTCACCCCACTGCTCTCGCCCGGTGGCGCTCTCGCCACGACCGATGGCCAGACGATCACAGGCAACTCGGGGTCGACGGGCATCTGGAATGAAACCGGGCGCACGATCACCTGGGCTGTCGCCGGACCGATAGCCCCGGCAGGCGCAGCGACCCTCGACTACGACGTCGAGATCGACGCGTCCGACACGATTCTGAGAGACGCAGACCTGACGAACACGGTCGACCTCTCGACGTACTACGGCATCTCGGCGGCAGATCGAGGCACGATCATCACGAACAACCCGGCGAACGACGACATCGTGACCTACGGCAACGACGTCTCGGCAACACGTGGCCCTGTCACCACCGACTCGGTCATCGTCGAGGTTCACTTCCCGCAGCTCTCGGTCACGAAGGCACCGACGTCAGGCGATCCGACGGACGTCCGCCGCGACGTTCCCTTCTCGTGGACCGTGGTTGTCACGAACACCGACGCGGTTGCCGCCGCCTACAACGTGAACGTCTCCGACGTTCTGCCCGCAGGCTGGACCTACGACACCGCCAGTGCCCAGGTGACGACACCACACAATGGTGGGCCCGCAGCCGTCGATCCGGCCTGTTCACCCGACGCAGGCAGTTGTGGTGACGCGGCCGTCCTCAACACCGAAACTCTCGATTGGGCGCTGCTCGTCTCGGGTCCGGCCGAGCCACTGGCACCGGGTCAGACGGTCACCATCACATTCACCGCTACCCCACAATCTGCGGCCCTGACACCAGACCAGATCACGGGCGAGGCCTACACCAGCTATGACGGTGGCGGCGGATTCGCTCACACGAACAATGCCTCAACCGACGGCGAGGACGTCACCACATCGGCGACGTGCTGCGACCCCGACGGCGCCGGCGGCACACCACCCGAGCAGTATGGGGACACCGACACCGATGACGTGTTCATCGCCCGAGCGGACATCGAGGTCGCCAAGACCGTCTCTCCCATCGAGGGCGACAGCGATCCGAGCAACGGCCCCTACTGGTTCGGCTCCTACATCGAGTACACGGTCACCGTCGACAACCTCGGACCCGATGATGCGACGAATGTGACCGTGTCCGACGTTCTGAACCCGGTCGAGCTCGAGTACGACTCCGTCGTTTCTGTCGATCAGGGAACCTACGACGATGGAAGCGACATCTGGACGATCGGTACGGTGACCAGCGGCGCCACGTTGACTCTCACCTTGAGAACCCGCATCGTTGGCCTTGGCGCTATCGCCAACATCGCCCAGGCCGAAACCGTCGATCAATACGACTCGGACTCGGTGCCGGCCAACAGCCAGCCGGCCGAGGACGATCAGGACACCGTTTCGATCACGTCAACCCCGGTCACGCTGGGCGACTTCGTCTGGCTCGACCTGAACGGCGACGGTGTTCAGGATGTCGGCGAGCCAGGCATTCCCGGCGTTCAGGTCGACATCACATGGAGCGACCCTGGCGACAGTTCACCCCAGTCCTATTCGGTCACGACCGCTGCCGACGGTTCATTCACAGTTCCGAGCGGTGCGGGACTCCCCTCGTACTCCGACATCACCGTCACCATCAATACGGGGCTGTCGCCGAACCTCGTCGGCCTGACCCCGAGCTTCGACCGCGACGGCACCGGCACTCCCCATGTGTCGACCGATCAGGTCACGAGCGCCGATACGACGACCCCAGGGGGAGTTCTCGCCGACCTCGAATTCGACTACGGGTACGTTCCCGATGGTGCCCAGACCATCGGCGACGTCGTCTGGTGGGATGTCGACCTCTCGGCCGATCCCACCGATGGCGTCGGTGAGCCTGCTCTGCCCAACATCGACGTCTCCGCGACGTGGGCTGGTTGGGACGACATTCCCGGCAATGGTGACGACCTCGTGTTCACCGACACGACCGATCCTTCCGGCAACTATCTGTTCGATGTTGTTGCCCCCGGCGACTATCAGATCGCCGTGAACGTCGCGGATATTCCCTCGGGGATGACCCAGACCTACGACCTCGACGGCACCGGAACACCCAACGTGGTCGACATCACGCTCGACCCTGCCGAGATCCAGAACGACGTCGACTTCTCGTACGCGGGAGCTGGCACTGTCGGCGACACGGTGTGGTTCGACCACGACGGTGACACCTCGATCGGAGCAGGCGAACCCGGCCTCGGCGCCGTCACCGTGACCCTCGTCTGGGTCGGCGCCGACGCCACACCGAGCACCATCGACGACGTCACGCTGAGCGATGCCACCGCTCTCGACGGCACGTATTCGTTCGCCAACCTGCCCCATGGTGACTACACCGTGACGGTCGACGACGCGACGTTGCCAGGGGCCATGATCCAGACCTACGACTCCGACGGCACCGGCACCGCTCACACGTCCGGCGTCACGTTGAGCGGTGGCTCTCCATCCGATGCGGATCAGGACTTCGGCTATCGGGGTACCGGCTCGATCGGTGACACCGTGTTCTTCGACATCGATGCGTCCGAAGCCGACGGCGTTCCCGATGCCGGCGACAGCGGGGTGCCGAACATCGCCGTGACCGTCACCTGGGCCGGTGCCGATGGAACCCCGGGGAACAGCGACGACTTCGCAGCCATCGTGACGACCGACGTTTCGGGCGACTATCTCGTGCCGAGCCTGCCACATGGCGACTACACGATCGTTGTCGACGACACCGACCTGCCTGCAGGCCTTGCGACGGCGACCTACGACTCCGACGGCACCGGCACCGCTCACACGTCCGGCGTCACGTTGAGCGGTGGCACACCCGACGACCTCACACAGGACTTCTCCTATACGGGTGAGGTCGCAGGGTTGATCGGGGACAGGGTCTGGCTCGATCAGGACAACGACGGAGTCGATGACCCGGGCGAAGTCGGTATCTCCGGGGTGACCGTCACACTCGTGTGGTTCGGAGCGGACGGTTCGTCCGGTGGCGGCGACGACGTCACCCAGACGACGACCACTGTCACAGATGGTGGCTACGTCTTCGACAACCTGCCAGAAGGCAACTTCACCATCACCGTCGACGACACCGATCTGCCCGCCGGGTTGGCTCCCACGGTCGACGCCGACGGTACCGGCACCGCCCACACCTCGGCCACGGTGTTGGACACCGGCAACCCATCGAGCCTCGATCAGGACTTCGGATACGCCGGTGCGGGGTCGCTAGGCGACACCGTGTGGTACGACATCGACGGATCGGGGACTCCGACTGCCGACGTCGGTGAATCGGGTCTTGGCGGCATCGACATAACCGTCGTATGGGCCAACCCGCAGGGCGACGATGCCACATACACGGTGGCCACAGATGCCGACGGCCTGTGGGGAGTGACCGATCTGCCCCATGGCACATTCACGGTCACGATCGATGACACCAGCCTTCCCGGGGGTATGACGCCCACATACGACGATGACGGTACGGGCAGTCCCCATGGGTCGACCGTTGTCCTCAACGTCAGCACACCCGACGATCTCGACCAGGACTTCTCCTATACGGGCGCCGGTTCGGTCGGCGACACCGTCTGGTTCGACCAGGACGACGACGGCGCAGCCGACCCGGTCGGTTCGGGGGTCTTCACCGATCAGGATCAGGCCCTCGAGTCCGTCGAATTGACCGTGACGTGGGGTGGTCTCGACGGTGTCATCGACGACGATGCAGGCACTCCGGGAACAGACGAGAGCCTCGACGATGTCGAGTTTGGTGCTACTACCGACAACAACGGTGAGTGGCTGGTGACCAACCTGCCACACGGCGCTTTCTCGGTCGTGGTCGACACCGACACTCTTCCCGCCGGGATCGACGTTCCGACCTTCGACGCCGACGGCACCACAACAGCCCACTCGGCGGTTCTGATCCTCGACGGCGGCACACCGGACGATCTCGATCAGGACTTCTCCTACACCGGTGCCGGCTCCGTCGGCGACACCGTCTGGTTCGACCTCGACGGGGATGGATCCGTCGGCGGTGACGAGGTCGGTTTGGCAGGCATCGACGTGACGCTCGACTACTCCGGACCCTCCGGTGTCTCGATCTCGGTCGCCGCTGTCAGCGACCTCGATGGTGCATACACGTTCGGGCAACTTCCGCTCGACACGAACATGTCGATCTCCCTCGACGACACCGACATTCCACCGGGGTTCTCACCGACGTACGACGGCGATGGCATCGTGTCGCCGCACACCTCAGCGACCATCCTGACCACCCTGGTCCGCGACGATCTCTCGCAGGACTTCGGGTACAACGGCGCCGGATCGATCGGCGACATCGTGTTCTTCGACCGTGACGGAGCCGAGGACGACGGCGTGCCCGGTGCCGACGACGTCGCAATCCCGAACGCCGACGTCACGATCGTCTGGACCAACCCGACCGGCGGGTCCGACATGGAGACAGCCGTCACGACGGACAGCGATGGTGCCTATCTGCTCACCGGTCTGCCCTACGGCGACTACACGGTTCAACTCGGGGTAGCGACCATTCCCGCAGGAACGACAGCGACCTACGACGCCGACGGTGTTGGCACCGCCCTCGTGTCGGGAACGACGCTCGATGGTGTCACAACCGACGATCTCGACCAGGACTTCGCAGTGACCGGCACAGGGTCGCTCGGCGACACCGTGTGGACCGATGTCGACGGCGACGGAGTGTTCGACGAGAGCGAGGCCGGCATCGACGGCGTGGTTGTCTCAATCGTCTACTCCGACCCCATCTCTGGCTTGACCTTCACCGATGAGACGACCACTTCTGGTGGGGGCACCTATCAGGTGGGCAACCTCCCTGAAGGTGACTACTCGATCACGATCGACGATCTTTCCCTGCCTGCGGGTTCGGTTCCCACACACGATGTTGATGGGGTTGAAACACCCCACCAAACGGCGGCTCCCCTCGTGGCGGCCGAGGACCGAACCGATGTCGATTTCGGATACAGACGAGAGGCCGACCTGGCGATCCTGAAGACGAGCACCGGCGAATTCGCCATCGGATCCGAGAACATCTGGACCATCTCCGTCGTCAACGACGGTCCCGCACCTGCGGCATCGCCGGTGGTGGTCTCAGACGTGCTGCCAGACGGGGTCACCTTCATCGGAACGGGCAGTGACAGCTGGAGCTGCGCTGCCGTGGTCCAGGACGTGACCTGCACCTTCGTCGCCACCGGCACCAGCGATCCCGTCGACATGGCGTCGGGCTCGGGCTCGACCTTCGACATGATCGTCAGCGTCGACGTGGCCGCGGCGACCGGTGTTACAAACACGGCTTCAGTCACCTCGCCGACGGTAGATCCCGACGAGACCGACAACAGCGACGACGACGAGGTCGCCGTACCGCTGTCGATCATCAACATCGACAAGTCCCTGCAGGACTCACTCCAGGTGGGCGGCGACGCCACCTATGAGCTGACCGTGACGAACCTCGGTCCGTCCGAGAGCCGTGGTGATGTTGTGGTCGTCGACGAACTACCCAGCGCTCTGAGCTACTCGAGCTCCGCGACCAGCATCGACGGAGCGACATGTACACACGAAACCGGCGCGGTGACATGCACCAACCCGAACGTGATGGCCGTCGGCGCCATATGGACCATCGATCTGAGCGTCAACGTGTCGGGTGGCTCGGGTTCGCAGGTGACCAACAATGCGACCGTCGCGGGTGGAAACGAGATCGCCGAAACCGTTCTTCCCCAGGACGTCCTCGACGAAATCTATGCAGAACTGCGCGATGGTGACGGCACCCTCGCCGGCGAGCTGGGTATTGCTCCCGAAAGTGATCCCGACGGTCAGGACGGCGCCAACGGAACCGTCGAGCCGGCATCTCCAGCCCTCGCCAGGACCGGGGCGACCATACTGGGACTCCTGGTGGCTGCGGTTCTCCTGATCGCCCTCGGTGCAGCCATCGTGTTCGGCAGGCGCCATGATCAACCGGAGCTCCTCCGCCGCTGATCCGGTCGACCGATCGCCGATGTGGTGCCGGTTACAGGACAGCGCTACCCGGGGAAGTGGCGATTGAGGGTGTCCTGCGGGTCTCGATAGTGATGCTGGATCTGGGCCAGCGGGTACCGGTGCTCCGCCGCCACCGGACATGCCAGACGTGCCACACATCGGTCTGCGCACCTGCTGATATCGGCGACCCGGTACCGCAGGCACCCGAACATGTCGGGCCAATCACCTACCGACAAGACACCGGCCGGGCAGGCGCCGACACACGGTGAAACACAGTCGACACATGGCGGGACACTCGGCGGTTCACGCCGCAGGGGCAGATCGACATCGACGAGAAGCAGGGCTCGGCAGGCTTGCCACAGACCGAACTCGGGGTGGATACCCATGCCGAGCGGCGAGCGGTGGTACCACCGTGCCGCTTGGCTCCACAACTGGAGTTGTGGCCGGTATCTGTCCGTCGGGTACAGAAGCAGAGGATCGGCGTCACCGAGCCATCGGTCCGCGTACTCGAACGCAACCGCCCTGCTGTGATCGTCGATGGGGTCTTGCCCGGAGATACCCGATTTCTCGATCGCCGGCCAGAGGTTTGTCCCGGCGTTTCCCAACAACACGGCACTGCGATAGCCGTCGAACTCGACACCTTCTCTGTGAAGGGAGTTGCCGAGCGGTTCGGGCAGTTCGCAGAGGGGAAAGGTCGCTACCAAGCTGATGCCCTTCTCCACCAACCAGGTCTCGCCAACGTCTGGCATCAGACGTCTCGCAGTCCGTCGAAGACGAGCGCCACGGCCAGCAGGATCAGCACCACACCACCCAGCCGCACCAGAGAACCGGACCAGCGCCCACCGCCGTTGAGGAATGAGAAGACGACGGCAAACAACGCCGCCGACGCGACGGCGATCAACACCAGGAACACGCCGTGGTCGCTGCCGACCGACACGGCAGCCAGAACCGTGCTTGGTCCGAGCAGCACAGGGTAGGCGACTGGCCACAACGACCCTGCTACACCCGCGTCGACATCGACTGGTTCTGGCCGACTCCCCCACCCGAGAACACGCGCCATTCCCAGGGCGGTGATCGTGAGACCGGTGGCGATACGAAAGGTTTCGGTGTCCACGGCCAGCCCGTCGAGAATTGGTCCCGAAACCCAGGCCATACACACTGCTATGGCGGCAACGATGGCCGACTGGATGGCGATATTGCGCCTGCCGGGTCCGGTGCCGTGCCCGAAGGCGGCGGGCAGACGCCACCAACCGACGGCGACGGTGACAAGAAGGAACGCTCTGAGTGTCACGGCCGTGTCTCTCGGGTCAGGACCTCGCGTGCGAACAGCAGGGTCGACAATGTGTGTTGCTGATCGTCGACCTGGGTGATGTCGTCCTTGAACCAGGCGCCGACCTCCTTCGTTGGGTCCGAGACAACATCGGATTCGTCGACCTGACGATCGACGAGGACCCCGGCCGTGCACACGAGGTGTTTCTCGAGCTCGTCCCGCTCGTCACCGATCGACGGGGTGCGCGACAGACCGGCAAGACCTTCTCCGAGGGCACCGACGCCCGCTCCGAGCGCCTGACCGAATCGCAGGAACTTCTGAATACCGGCTCCCGATCTCTGCGACTCGACTCGGATCATCACAGCGAAGTCGCCCGCCAGACGCCTGAGGTATTCGCTCTCGTCCGGTGTCGGCTCCCACTTGTCGCCCAGCTCCGCTGTTGCATAGGAGACCCAATGATCGGGCGCTCGCAAGGTCAGCCCCTCGTGAGCACGGCGGTCGTGGATCACATACTCGACGATGGTGATCCCATGGCCGGCCCAACCCTCACCGGGAAACGTCTCGTCCAACAGCGCGAGCGCCCACGCGACCTCACCCGTGGCGAAGATGCCGTACTCGCCCCAGACCGGCTCGCGCGAGCCGGGATCCCACTCGGCGGCGACTGCGCCGTTCGACTCGATCTGTCCGACGAGGAACTGGCCGAGGAGACGCATCTGGGCGTCGTGGGTGGTCTCGCCGGTTGCGGTGCGGCGGTGCGCCATGGCCGCCACCAGCAGCGCCGATGCCCCGATCCTCGGCCTGGCACCACCTACGGCAAAGGCGACCGCCTCTGCGTCGACCACGTCGCTTGTGGTCACCAGGTTGCGAAGCATGTAGTCGAGAGTGCGATCGGTCTCGCGAATCCAGCGCAGATCGCCGGCGGCCGCAACCTGGTAGAGGGCGTTGGTCATCGCCGCGTGCCTGGTCGGGTTGTATCCGCCGAGATCGGTGTTGCTACTGCGGTCGTAGCGATACAAGAACTCGCCGTTGCTCAACAGATTGGTGGTCGCCCAGCCAACGGTCTGTTCGATCGTGTGGTCCAGCTCGTCGACGGTGACGCCGGGGCAACTCTGGGGGGCGATGAGGCCAACACGAAACACTGCAACACCGAGAACCCAGGCTGCGACATGGGCGAGAACCCTTCTTCGTGTTGGTGCACCCTCGCGATCGCGGTCGAGACCCGACATGGCTGCCGACGTTATCGGCTGAGTGCAAACACCTCGTCGACCGAGGCCAATTCGTCCAGTCGCGAAAAAGCGTCCCCCAAGGACCTTGCGGCCTCGACACCCAGCACCGGACCGACGAGTGCTTCGAACTTCGATCGAAGCCTGATGCCCTGGGCCACCAGATCGGTGTTGGGTCGCCCGACGTCGCTCGCTCCAAGATGCAGGCCAGACGCGGTCGACACCTCGACCCTGGTCTGCATGTTCGTCAGAGCATCGTCGGTCTCGACCACGACACGATCGATGAACGTCTGAATATCGGGACGGTTGATCGGACCATCTTCGAAACCGGCAACGCCGGCGGTGTCGACGCCGTGGACCAACAGCGCTTGGGTTCCCCGCAGGCTGAACTTTGCCTCCAGACCAGTCCTCGGGTCGGCAATGCCACAAACATCAAGAGTCGCGGGGTTGACGATCACCTTGATGCCTTCGATCTCGGCGAGGTCGATGCCCGCGGCCAGCAGCGACGTTGTTGCCTCGATGCCCGCGTGGGTCAGGTGGCAGGCGGCATGGAACTTGAACAGGGTCTTTGGAGTGGCCCAACCGCCTTCCAGGGAGTCGATCCGGGCGCGGTCGAGTGTTCCGCTGCCGGCGGCTTGGGCGAAGCCCTGATTCCCATCGACGGCACCACTGTTGGCCGTGAAACCCCGCGACGCCAACCTCGCCGCCATCAGACCTCGTTCTGCCGCCTGCCCTGGGTGCAGGGGTTTTGTCATGGTGCCGAAATTGGCCTTGACCCCGGCCGCGTTGCTGGCGGCGATACCCATCGCTGCCCCGAACCGCTCGCTGTCGAGCCCCAGCAACCAGCCCGCAGCAGCTGCTGCCCCAAAAACCCCGATCGTCGACGTTGTGTGCCAACCGCTGGCGTAGTGCTCGCCACCGATCGATGTGCCGACTCGCGACTGCACCTCCATGCCCACGACGTAGGCCACGATGACGTCGGCGCCGCAGCGACCGCCCTCCTCCGCGAGAGCAAGAACGGCCGGCAGCAGCGGTACGGTCGCATGGCCACCCATGATCATGTTGGTGTCGTCGAAGTCGAGGGCGTGGCCGGCCACACCGTTGACGAGAGCGGCCCTGTAGGGATCGGCGCGCAGGGGTGAGCCGACGATCGAACATGGCCCACTCTCGGAGACAAATTCGTCGCGCAGGATTGACGCCAGAGGTTCGCGACTACCCGCCGTTGCACACCCGAACCAGTCGAGTACACAATGGCGAGCGACGGTCACCACATCGGCGGGCAGTTCCTCGAGGCTCAACGAGCCGAACTGCTCCCACAACCGATCGGTCAACTCGCTCATGATCGTGCCCCCTGGTGTGGTGTGGTGTGGCTCGGCTTGCGCAGGGTTCGTTTCGTTTGGGCCGCCACAACGTGGCTGTTTCACACGATGGTGCTGGTCCTCATGGCGACTCTTCTCCCCTGCCAGATACTCGGCATCGCCTTCTTGTCGTTCGTCGATGCAGAGAAGATCGCCGACGTGGTGAAACGAGCCGGGCGCAGGATCAGCCGGCGAACGCCATCAGCTGCTCGATGGTCACATCGCAATCGTCGAGAGCAGCCAAGACCGAGGCCTCATCGGACAGTGTCTGGGCTGCATCGGGCGAGGAGAGCACCTCACCAATACAGTCGGCCGAGGCCTGAGCGATACCACCCTCGACCAGCGCCTGGACCACATACGCGGCCAGTGCGGGGTCGCCGGCGAGCACCGGCAGAGCCGCCATCAGTGTTGCGAGTTCGGCATCGGGCGGCAGGCCGCCCAAGCTGGCGTCCCCCTCCAAATCCGCGAGGTCGTCGAGGCTCAGACCGCAGGACTCGAGCGAGGCAGCGAAGCCGGGCGATCCCGGCGTTGCAGCATCGCTGGAAAGGAGCATCGACCTAGCGACACATTCCGCTTCGTCCTCGGTGAGACCCATTGCGATCAGCGGAACGAGATAGACGTCGCGATTTGAGGAACCGAGCAGGGCCTCGACATCGGCTTCGGACATACCCGCCGACGAACCGGAGTCCATGGAGTCTGGTTCGTCGATTCCACAGACCGTCTTGTTGTACTCGTCGACGCGGTCGTTCGCGTCGACGAACTCTGGTCTGTCGAGGATCGCCATGTCCTCTTCGGAAAGTTCGAACAGGTTGTAGTCGACCGATTCGAGCTTGTCGCGGAGCAACAAGAAGCCTTCGATGACGGTGTCGACATCGTCGTCGATCTCTGACGGAGCCTTGTCTGCGGCACTCTGCAACTGGGGAAGCAGATCGTTGAACATGCGCTCGAAACCCTCGCTCATGCCGAGGTTCTCGTCGTCGATCGCGTCTTCCTGCTCGCCGAACTGACGGGCCCAGTCGCACCAGTCGCCCGAATCGGCACCGGTGAAGTCCTCGTCGTCGGAGGTGCTGTCGTCCTCGTCGTCGGAGGTGCTGTCGTCCGAGTCGTCGGAACCCCCGTCCGAGGAATCCGAACCATCGGAGACCTCGGTGTCGGCCGAGTCGGAGCTTTCGTCATCGTCGCCACCACCACAAGCCGACACGAACAAGAGCGTGGCGAATACGGCAACGATCAGGCGAAGGATCCGAGGACGCCCGGAGCTGGTGTGACGTTCGATTTCAGCGTGCATCTCGCCAAGGGTAGGCGAGATCGGCCGCTTTCCGCGTGCGGACACTCACGCGTTGCGCACGAGCATGCCACCGTCGACACGCAGGACCGCACCGTTGATGTACGACGACGCTGGCATGACGAGGCTGGCTATCGCCTGGGCCAGCTCGATCGGCTGCCCGTATCGCCGCAGCGGAACCCGCCTCTTCGCGAACACAACCTTGGCTTCGTTGGGAATCGCTGCCGTCATCGCAGTATCGATCGGACCGGGGCACACAACGTTGGCCGTCACACCGAAGCGGCCAAGTTCGACGGCAAGGGACTTGGTCAGCCCGATGACCCCGTGTTTGGAGGCGGTGTAGGCGGGGATGCCCTCGGTGGCGCCCAACCCTTCGGTGCTGGCGATGTTGACGATGCGACCATCACCGTTGCGCTTCAAGTCGTCGAGGCAAGCCCTGACCGTGTTTGTGTGCGCCGTGAGATTCACAGCCAGGGATCGTTCCCAGGACGACGCGAACTGGTCGGAACCGATGGGACCACCGATCGAGACGCCCGCATTGTTGATCAGGATGTCGATGGGGCCAAATCGAGACCGTGCAACCTCGACGGCTTCGGCGACGGCACCCTCATCGCTGACGTCGACACACGCCGATATCGCCTCTCCCCCGGCGTCGACGATGCGGCCGGCCGTCTCGGCCACCGCTTCGGCGTCGAGGTCCCATGCTGCGACCCTGGCTCCGAGGGCAGCCAGAACCAGGCACGTCGAGCGACCGATGCCGCTGGCCGCTCCGGTCACGATGGCCACACGCCCCGTCAGCTCGCGATCGTGCCGGATCTCTTCGAATTGAGAGCTCATGATCCTCCCGGATCGGGACCTTGCCGTTTGGGTTGGCTGATGTCGATGATTGGGATCTCACCGGTTCTGTCCGGGGCGAGAGTCGAATGTGCCATGCCATCGTCGGTCAACAAGCCGTCCTCGATCAGGTCGTGGCGCTGCACATAACTCGCAGCGAAGGCCTGGATGACCGCCGCCGCTGGGATGGCCAGAAGAGCTCCGACGCTGCCGAGGATGTTCGTGCCCGCAACGACGGCTCCGAACGCGACCGCAGGGTGCATCTCCATTGTCGAGGCGGTGATCGGAGGGGCGAACAGATAGTTCTCGATCTGCTGGTACAACACGATGGCGACCAGCACCCATATCGCCGAGGTCGGTTCCTCGAGCAGCGCCAACAAGAGAGGCAGCACACCGGCTATGTAGGTGCCGATGACGGGCACAAACTGCGACACGATCGCCACCCACATGGCCAGAGCAACCGGTGAAGGCACACCTATGACAGCAAACACGATCCAGTGGAACACGAACGACAGGGTTGCCAGAACCACCCTGCTGTAGATGTACCCACCGGTTTTCGACACGGCCAGGTCCCAGACCTGGAGCACTTCACGCTGACGACGCGGGGGCAATATCGAGCAGATCGCCCTGCGTAGGCGGGGGCCGTCCGCCGTGAAATAGAAGGTGAACAGTGCCACCGTCAACATCTGGAACAGGACCGACACCAGGCGGGTGCCGAAGTCGACCAGGTTGCCCGCAACATCTTGAGCGAACGAGGCAGCCGCACCACCGGCTTGGAACTCGTCGAGCAGGTCGTCGACGTTCACGTCGATCCCTCGCTCGGACAGCCATTCCTGGCTCTCGGTGATGTAGTCGGGTGCCTCGTCGACCAGGATCGTGATCTGGTCGGCCAGGACCGATCCCATCGCCACGAGGAACGCCGAAGCGCCGATCGTGACGACGAGAAACACGAGCAGCGTCGCCATCCCCCGCCTCATGCCGCGGCGGTGCAACCAGTTGACCGCCGGCTCGAGGGCGAACGAGAAGAACAACGACATGAGCAGCAGGATCAGCAGACCCTTCAGTCTCTGCACCAACCACGCCGCCGAATAGACGACGGCCAGGGCGACCGCCGCCATGGCTATTGCCCGCGGGAGCCACGGCGGCATCGACGACGATCGGTTGTCCCAGTCGCCGCCCCTAGATGTGTCGACGTTCACGGAGCCCCCTCACTCGCCGGCGCCACTGTTCAGCACCAAGAGCAATTCGGCGTGGATCCTGCCGTTGGAGGCAACGCCGTTCCCCGAATCGTAGGCGGGTTTTGCTTCGAGATCTGTGAAACTGCCCCCGGCCTCGGACAAGATGACGGGCATCGGCGCCAGATCCCAGGCCGAGCAGATCGGATCGATCATCGCCTCGGCCTCGCCCGCTGCAACCATCGCGTAGCCGTAGGCGTCGCCCCATGTGCGCATGCGGGCACCGGTTCCGTGGACAGCGAGCAGCTGGTCGGAACTCGCAGCGTTCCAGTCCGACGCACAGACGAGCGCACCGGTCAAGGTGTCGACCGAGTTCACCCTCGCCCGTGTTTCGTTGTCGAAACACCCCAGACCGCGGGCTGCAAAGACCGTCCTGTTCAGCGCAGGAAGATGGATGACGCCGACCGCAGGCCCTTCGGCGTCGACCATCGCCAGAAGGGTTGCGTAGAGGGGGACACCCCTGACGAACCCGAATGTCCCGTCGATGGGATCGATGAACCATTTGCGGTCGCTCGAACCCGGCTGAAACCCATGTTCCTCGCCGAGGACCGCATCGTTTGGAAAGCGCTCGGAGATCATCTGTCGAGCGACCGCCTCAGCCCCACGATCGGCCGCTGTCACCTCGCTGCCGTCGTGTTTGCCCTCGACGATCAGGTCGGATCTGCGCCAGTAGTCCAGGGTGACGTCGCCCGCCGCGTGTGAGATGTCGACGGCGATTTCGAGCGCGCTCTGCATGTCCACACAATGACAGTACCCTCGGCAACTGCGCCGAGGACCGCCAGGTGGACGAGCCACACCGGAACAGATGACCGAACAGACCAGCGAGGCGACCGACCGGCACAGTCCGGCGGATCGAAACAAGCCGATGGATCGCGACTCGGGTCGCACCATCGCGGCGACCGCCCTGGCCGCAACATCTGTGGTGGTTGCGGCGGTTTGGGCGACGATCCTCACCATAGACCCAGCAGCAACAATCGGTGCCACACCTGGCGAACCCGCCACCGACAGCGTCGTGCTCGACGTGCCAACCGGAGCAACACTGACCTCCGACATCGACATCGAGATCGAAACCGTCGTCGAACACCGTGCTCAACCGGGGACAACCGCTACCGACGCCGGACCGGTCACGGACTTCAGCGGCAACGACATCCGCATCGTCGGCGATTCTCTGGCACTGTCTGCCGCAGACGAACTATCCGAGTCCTTCAACGTGCGTCTCCACGTCGACGCCGAGTCCGGCCGAGCACTCAATGGTTCGATGACCGCACTGACCGAAGCCGGGCGGGGCGAACCCGACCTCGTCGTGATCGGATTGGGAACAAACGATTGGGACGGCCCCACCGACTACGGGGACCGAATCGACAAGGCCCTTGGTCGCGTCGAGACCGCAGGTTGTGTCGTGTGGGTCAACGCCCAGGAGTTCCGCGACGGGTTGACGACCGTCAACGAGGCCATAGACACCGCAGCGAGGCGCCACGGCTTCGCCGTCGCCCGATGGTCCGATCTGGCCGGATCCCCCGACCTTCACCTGTCGGACGGATACCACTTGTCTCCGAACGGGCAGGCCCTGTACGCCGACCTCGTCGTCGCCACCGCGGCCGTCAACTGTCAACTGTGACGTGTGGTCGGCTCGCGAGAGGATTCGCTTCAGGGCACCCGGTCCCTCGGGCGAAGGACCTGCAACGTCGAGCCCCGGGCCGCAAGACCTAGGGAATCTCGATCCCCGACGACCCGACATCGAGAAAGTTCCCGGCCCGCTTCTCGAAGTAGGCGGCGACCGCCTCACGCTGGTTCGGGCTCCCGATCAGCTCGCCGATGTACTCGCGCTCTGTAGCAAATGCCGCGGCAGGCTCGAGCAAGTCGGCCTGATTCAGCAGCCGCTTCGCCCTGACGATGGCATCGGGACTCTTCGACGCGATCTCGTGGGCCAGAGCCAGGGCTTCGGCGAGAGGGTCCTCGCTGACACGCGTAGCAAGGCCCAGATCGGCGGCCTCGATGCCCGAGAGCATGCGCCCGGTGAGGCACAGTTCCTTGGCGACGTCGAGGCCGACCAGCCGCGGTAGGGTCGCCGACAAACACATGTCCGGGATCAAGCCCCAGCGGATCTCGAGCACCGACATGACGGTCTCTGGATGAACGAGGCGAATGTCAGCACCCAAAGCCAGCTGGCAACCTCCACCAAGAGCGTGCCCCGACACAGCGGCGATCACGGGCTGGTCCATCTCCTGCCAGGTCCAGACCGCCTGCTGACCCAAATGGGTGATTCGGCCCTCCAATGGGGCAGTGGTCCTCCCGGTCAACCTCGTGCCTGAGCCGGCACCGACCTCGGAGCCCGACGACGTCTCGGCCATCGCCTCGAATACGGAGAAGTCGAGCCCGGCACAGAACGACCTGCCGTTGCCAGACAACACCACCGCCCTGACACTGTGGTCTGCTTTCAACATGTCGCCGGCCTCGATGAGTGCCCCGAACATCTCACTGTCGAGGGAGTTCAGCTTGTCGGGCCGATCGAGCCTGACATCGGCCACACCTTCGTCGCCCAGCTCGATGGTGACTCGATCCTTGATGACGATCATCATTGCCCTTTCGACGAGGATCGCCCGCGCTGCTCGCCGACGCCCAAAGCAGTTTGGCTCATCGCGACTGCCACCGTGCAATAGAGAGGCCGGGCGGTCGACTGAAACCGGGTGGACGTGCGCCGAATGCGAGTTGCCGCTGTCGCCCTGCTCGCCGCCGTGACGGTGTCTGGTGGTGTACACGTCGAACGCGCCCTTGCCCAGACCGACCCGACCTCTTCCACGGTCGGCGATCTCGACGACATCTTGTTGGAGAGCCCGGCCTACAAGGCTGCTGTCGCCGATCTGGAGCAGACGGAGGCAGTGATCGAACGCTCCGAAACACGCATCGCCCAGATCGACCATCAACTGATCGACCTGCGTTCGGCGAGGACACAATTGTCCGACGGCCTTCCGGTTCTCGAGGAACGCATCGAAGCCGCCCGCGATTCGCTGATCGAGGCCGAAGCCGACCTCACCGATCTGATCGTCCTGCGCTACGTCCTCGAGGGCGGCGATCCCGAGCTTGCAGCGATGACGGCACCCGCATCAGAGGCAGCAGGGGCCGACCGACGCAAACTGGTCATCGAAACCGTTGCCTCGGGCAGACGTCACCGGATCACCAGAACCGCCACCATCCTCGAAGATGCGGAGTTCGCGGCCAGGACCGCAGCGGACAGCCACCTCACCGTGGCCGAACGAATCAGCTCGCTCGAGGCCGAACTCGCGCTCAACGTCGAGGCTCTGGAAGCGGCGCGGGGTGCTCTTCCCGGCATGGAGGCACTGGTCGAAGAGGAACGACAGGTCTCGCGGGTGACCGGGTCGGATCTGACTTTGGTGGCACTCGACGCCTACCTGAAGGCTGCTAGGTCCATGGCGACCGAACAACCGCAGTGTCACATCGACTGGACCCTGCTGGCGGGCATCGGTCGGGTCGAATCGCGCCATGGCACCTACCGGGGTTCTGCACTTCAGCCCGACGGTACGGCATTGCCTGGCATCATCGGGATAGCGCTGGATGGACAGTTCAACACCGTGGTCATCATGGACAGCGATGGTGGTGCCCTCGACGCCGACACCGTCCACGACCGTGCCGTAGGACCCATGCAGTTCATTCCGTCGACTTGGCGGGCCTTTGGTGTCGACGCAAACAGCGATGGTGTCGCCGATCCCCAGAACATCCACGACGCGGCTCTCGCTGCGGCCCGATACCTGTGCAGGAAGGGTCCACTCGACGTCGACACCAACCAGGTCTCGGCGATTCTGACCTACAACAACTCCAACGTCTATGTGCGAAGTGTGCAGGCCCACGCCCGCAACTACGCAGAGTTGGGGATCTCCACCGAGATGTGACACTTGTCACCTCCCAATCACCACGGTCACTCGCCCATTCCTTTATCGTGCGGAGATCGTTCCCCCCGCAGAATCCTCAGTCGAGCGCGTAGTGAAATCGGCGGCCGCGCGCGGCGTCGAGATTGTCCCCCTTGTCCAGGACACCAGTGCTCGTACCGCCGACGACGCTGCGAGAGCGGTCGGCGTCGACGTGTCTCGCATAGTCAAAAGCCTTGTGTTCCTCATCGGAGGCCAACCCGTCCTCGCTCTGGTCAGCGGAGTCAGCCAGCTCGACGAGAGCGCTCTCGCAGTTGCTGCGGGCGGAGGTCGTGTGCAACGGGCCAGCGCAGACGAGGTTCGTTCCGCTACCGGCT
The DNA here is from genome assembly GCA_024228575.1 of Actinomycetes bacterium. GTDB lineage: Bacteria > Actinomycetota > Acidimicrobiia > Acidimicrobiales > Poriferisodalaceae > JAAETH01. The sequence continues at coordinate 6,169 of JAAETH010000542.1, read as the reverse complement.
ACGCAATCGGCGGTGTGGCACCCTTCGGCAGCGACCTTCCGGTGTACATGGACCGCGACCTGCTCGCCCACAACACCGTCTTCGCTGCGGCCGGTAGGCCTGACACCATCTTCGAGATCGATCCTCACACCCTCGCCCGAACGAGCGCTGCGATCCTCTGGGACCTGGCTTCGGCTGCTTGATCTGTTGTTTGTGGCTGGTTCGCTACACGAAACCTCCGACAGGCCCGAGCGTTCCACGGCCACAACAGCGGCTCTGGCTATTGTTGGGACATGGCGGGCCTCGATTCAGAGCAGCATCGACTCCTAGATGTCCTGGGCCACCGCTGGGCTCTTCGTGTCGTCTTCGAGCTGGGCGGTGGGGCACTCGGTTTCAACGAGCTGCGCCGACGCTGCGACTCGATGTCGCCGAGCGTGTTGTCGAAACGACTCAACGAGATGAGGGGTGTGTCTCTCGTCGACCACGACGACTTCGACTCGTGGGAGTTGTCGGAAAAGGGCTACGCCGTTGCGTGCGCCCTCAATACGCTCGTTCGAGTCGAGAAGGCATCGCCGACCGAGAGCCCGGGGCGGGCTGGGTGACGGTGGGTGGTGGTTCGGTCACGGTCGGTCGACCAGACGCGTCCGCGGACAGCCCCACCCCGGGTCGCCGCGATCGAGCCCTTTATCGGTGCCGTCTCATCCATACGAAGGGAACCTCAGACCCCAACCCTGGGAACCGATCGTCTAGGTGAAGGGCCAGAAGCGCCCGGCGCCGGGTTCGGGTGCCGGCGGACCGGCCTCCGACAGTGGGAAGGTCAACACGGGGCACGACAGCTGACGGGCGATCCTCTCCGAAGGCATCAGAGCCAGGCGGCTGGAGCTGCCGAGCAGCCGGTTGCCGAACAGTACGACCAAGTCGGCCCTCGAAGAAGCTTGGGCTCTGACCACCGCCCCCGTGAACGATTCGGAGGTGAGCGGAACAAACTGGAACTCACATCCCGCCGACTCGGCGAGACGTCCGACACGCTCGACGTGGGCACTCTCCTCGTCGCCGGGCACGAGGAGGACGACCTTGGCATGCCACCGGGCGGTTGCGTTCAGGAGCCACTCGGGTGGATCGACCGAGGACGGAGCCGCGATGAGCACGCGCTCGGGTACCTCATCGAAGTTGATCGCAGGAACCGCAACGGTCGACTCGTCGGCTGCCGAACGTTTCTCGTAGCCGAGGTTGCGCATGACCAGCAGCGGACCGATCAACTCGAACAACACCACCGACCCCAGTACGACCGTGGCGGCATCGACGCCCTGGTCCGGGATGACCTCCGACGCAAGAACGGCCAGACCAACCGCAACACCCGCCTGGGGTGTGAGGTCGATGCCAAGACGAAACGACTGACGAAAGCCGAGGCCGCCGATGGGGCCGCCTATGAGGGCACCCACGATCTTGGCAAGCACACGAACGACGACGTAGGCGAGGCCGACCTTGCCGACATCGGGGATATCGGCGAGGTGGATCGAGGCCCCGGCCAGCGCAAAAAACATCAGGTAGAGGGGCTGCTCGATGGTCTTGATGGTGCGGAACAGGCGCTGGGAGAACGCAACCGGCGATACCGAAGCAGCGACGGCGCCGGCGATGAGAGCTGCCAGCGGTAGCGAGATCTCGACCTGTTTGGAGACCGCCCAGCCCAGCAGCAGATGTACACCGACGAACAGCAGGAGCTCTCCGGAGGTCTCGATCTGGTGACCCAGCCTGGCGATCAACAAGCCGAGGATGACACCGACGACGGCGCCACCGATGCCGAGCTTCATGAAGTCGCCGATGGCGCTCCAGACGCTGGCGTCCTCGTTGGAGAGCAGTGTCGCCACCGGAAGTATGGCGGCAAAGGTGGTGGTCGCCAGGGCGTCGGATACAGCGTGGGTGGATATGAGACCACGTGTGTAGGGGCTGGCTATGCGAGCGGACCCGACCACGTGGGCGATGGTCAAGGGTGCGCCGGCGCCGGCGAGAGCGGCGAGCAACAGCGCCACCGAACGCTGCGCTCCGGCCCACTCGGCCGCAAAAAAGACACCGAAGGCCGAGATGACATATTGGGCGATGCCCGCGGTTACAGACCATCGGGCGGCGCGCAGGGCCCGGGCCGATGCACGCTCACCGATGACAAACATGAGAACGGCGAGTGCGATCTCGGTGATCGGTTTGAGTTGGATCAGATCGTGTTCGTCGATGAGCCCCAGCGCCGACGGGCCGAGGATCGCACCGACGAGCAGGAATCCGAGCAGTTCGGGCAGATTGCGGCGCGCGAGGACACGGCTCGCCAGATAGGCGAGCCATGCCAGCAGCGCAAAAGCAGCAAGACCGTTGGTCACGCCCCCAGCCTCACTGCCGCTGTGTCTCCACCACGACTACCGAATCCATCGAGTCGCCGACCGACACGGCGAGTGCAACATCCATGCCAGATGTCACATGACCAAAAAGATTGTAGAGCTTCTCGAGTTTGCGGGAGCAGTCGTCTATGCAGATGAAGAATTGGCTGCCGTTGGTGTTGGGTCCAGCGTTGGCCATCGCCACGGCTCCGAGGGTGTACTCGCCCTGAACGGGCTCGTCGGCAAATCGGTATCCGGGGCCTCCCCTTCCGTCGCCGGTGGGGCAGCCCCCCTGGACGACAAACGCAGGAACAACACGGTGGAAGGTCAGACCGTTGTAGTACCCGTCGCGTGCGAGGTTCACGAAATTGTTGACGGTTGCCGGAGCGAGCTGTGGGTCGAGATCCATCACGATCTCACCTTTTGAGGTCGAGATCGTCACCTGGTAGTTCAGGTTCGTGTCGATGTTGAATTCGGGGGGCTTGGACATTGCTACATGGTGGCAGACCCAGGACCGTTTCGCGCCCGTATGAGCCGCGGTACCCACATGAGGGCGTCCGGCATCGACCCCGCGAACACCTGACCAGAACCCTTGCGTACTCTCGTGAGACATGAGGGGTATTGGAATTGTTCTCGCCGGTGTCGCAGTCGTGTTGGTGGCGGGGTGTGGATCATCTGACTCAGGAAACACGGTGCTCGACACATCGAGCACCACCTCCACCCAGGTCGAGGCGACCGACACCGGCCCCGGGGCAGAAGACGACACTGCCCAGAACGCTCCGACCACCTCGTCGAGCACGTCTTCCACAATGGCTCCCGAGTCGACCACAACAGCCCCCCAGAGCGGGCAAGGTGCCGAGCTGACCGACTCGGCTCGAGTCTCGACCATCGGGCTTGGACCCGTATACGTGGGTGACACCATCGAGCTCGTCGCCGAGAAGATCGGCGTCGAGCTGGAGGCGATTCCCGACGTCGCCGGAGATGAGACCTGCCGCTACCACACCGCCCCTGGCGGCCCTCCGGGGGTAAGCTTCGTCGTCACGTACGGTCGCGTCTCACGGGTCGACATCGAGTCACCGAGCATCATCACGACCCGCTCGGGGGCGGGTATCGGCTCGACCAGGGAGGACATCATCGGACTGTTCGGCGACAAGATCGTCGTGTCGTCGAACGGGGCAACAGGCGGCGAGGACCTCACCTACGTGCCCGTCGATGACAAGGACGCCAACCTCAGGATTGTGTTCGAAACGAACGCCGAAGGTGTCGTCGTTCGTTTTCGCACCGGACAGCTCCCCGAGGTCGAATACGACGGCTGCTAGCAGTCGTGCAGTGATCGGAGTCCTCCGAAGGGCCGCCCCAACATGGCGGGACGGCCCTTCAAACAGTTCACATCAGCCGGGACAAGGGCTTGCCTCTGCGACCTCGCGACGTTCCTGATCGGTATCGGTCGGGTCGTATTCGGGCCTGTCGTCGACGCAGGTTGCCGGGCCCTGCGGGATGAAGAATCCTACGTCCACGGTGCGAATCAGACCTGTTTCCTCGACCGTGACCAGGGGGCTCTCCCGGGTCAGCGGGCTGATATCGCTGTCGGTGTCGTCGGCGCTGAGGTCGGGGCTCATGGTGTTCCACGAGATCGGCACCCTCGTCAGGTGGATGTAGTACTGACCGGGTACGAGGTCGCCGAACCAGTAGTAGCCGGGCATGCCCGAGTTGTTGTCGAGGTTCTGCGACACGGTTGTGGCAACCAGCTCGCGGTTCACGTCGTACAGCTCGATCTCGACGCCGTTGACGCCCACCTCGTCAGGGTCCTGGATTCCGTCACGGTTCTGGTCGAGCCAGATCCAATCGCCGATGCCGTTCACCGAGCGGGGAATCATCAGGCCGGCCGGTACGGTCTCGACGGCATCCAACGGGAGCCCGGCCACCGACTGGAGCTGGGAGCCCCACGACATCCAGGCATATTCGTCACGGTTGAACGAGCCCTGAGCAGTCCTGACGTCGAGTTCGACGCGCAGACCTTCGCTAGCCTCCCAGGCAGAGCCGTCGGGGATGTCGGCGACTACCCGAACCGCTGTCACGTCGGAGATGTCCTCCGGAACCGATGTCCAGTCCATGTCGCAGCCCGAGGGCCATGCGACTCCTGGAGCCTGCATGCCCAGCTCCGGGCGACATGGGTTGGTCGACATCGAGTACTGAACGCTCACCGACGCCGAACCCGGCTGGCTGACGATCCTCGCCTCACCGACCAGGGTGAGAGCGAAGTCCGAGTTGCGGTCCTCGCCGCTGATCAACGTGGTGTCGCCGAAGTACGGCAGGGTGCCGTAGACGACCACTCCGCCCGCAGCAACGTTTCCGGTGTTGTCGATGTCGAAACGCATGACCGCAGTGTCGTGCGATTCGGCCTGTGCGATACAGGGCCGCGTGGTGAACCCGTCGCTGTCCGGGCACCCCTCTGCGAGACGTTTCCAGCCGACCGAAGCCAACAGGCCGGCAGGTCCGTCGGAGTTCCCCGCGTGGATGGTGATGGTGTTCACGCCCTCCACGAATGGACCCTCGAGGTCGGCCTCGTAAACGGTCTGCCAGTCATTGCCCCAAACACCCTGGGCAACACCGTTCACGTACACATCGGACACGGTGTTGTCTGCCGTGTACTGCATCACTGCGACAAGCGAGGCAGGATCGTCTGCACCATCGATGTCGATCTCGCGGTGGAAGTAGAACGATTCGTTCTCGATGGCACACGAATCTGCCCAGATCGGCTCGGAGTTGCCCGGCTGGTTGCTCCACGGGGTGACACACCCTGCGCCCGTCGCGAGGATCGCAGGACGTCTCGGACCGTCCAAGGTGTCCGACACCATCCAGTCGGTGTCGATTTGGGACGAGCCCGCGGCGTCGTTGACGTGTCCGACGATGTCGACCTCGGCGAGGTGCAGGTAGTTGCTGACAGCGATCCTCACATAACGTGCGGCGACTCCGTTTGCCGACACCGTGTCACTGCCGCTGATCAGTGCGTTGTCGTCGAGGTCTATCTCGACGACCCCGGGCTGTGCCCTCATACCCGCTGCGGTGTTGCTGGTGAACGGGTCTGGCGACAAGAACAGCGATGCGCCGCTGATACGTGTCTGGCAGCAGTCTGTGCGGTTCCAGACGGTGATGCTGTCGATGGGAGCCAACGCGTGCAGGTCTGCCTGCCACCAACCGGATCCGCCGGATGCTGTGTGGCTGACCGATCCGTTCCAGTACCGACCGTCGTTGTTGCCGTCGCCGGCGAGGTCGGCGGAGGCCGGCCAGCCCCAGTTTCCAGTCGAGGACTGGGTGTGGGTGGCCGACTCGTTCAGGTCGATCGGGGTGACGCCCGCATCGCCGGCATCGGCAAGACGTTCCCACTCGAAGTCGATGGCAAGGCCGTGATCATCGATCTGGCCATTGGCGTCGATCTCGATCAGGTTCTGGCCCGCCACGAACGGTCCGGTGAGACGGATCAGATTGTCGTGCCCAGAGCCGGTCTGATTCTGCTCGACGTTGTTCACGTAGAACGTGAACTGACCATCGAGGGCGGCGTCGGCGCGCAGCACCAACGATCCAGGATTCTCGAACGAGTCCAATGTGAACGCCCGCTGGAACCAGCGGTGGTCGTCGTTGTCACAACCGTTGTCCGTCCAGATCGCCATGGCGGGTTCGGTGGGGAAGCTCAGGTTGCACTTTCCCACGGCCCTTGCGGCGGTCCTCGCCGAGACACGGGTGTCCGACCTGGTCCAGTATGGATCGTCCTCACCCACACCCAGCGCGGAGCCATCGGCAGCGAGGCCCGTATCGATTTGGGG
>JAAETH010000541.1 GCA_024228575.1 Actinomycetes bacterium | reverse complement strand
TCGAGATCGGCGGCTACTGCTGAGAGGAGCTCTTTGCGTTCGGGGCCTCGTGATCGGAGAACGATGTCGTCGTTTCGGGTTGTGACTTCGACGAGGAGTTCGGTGTCGCCTCGGGTGAGGAGGACACCGGTGCGCCAGGCTTGGGCCAGGTCTGTGACGTAGCGGTCCTCCCTGACGATCAAGCGGCTGATGATGCCCCGGGGGAGGAAATCGTAGTGGTAGACGAGTGAGAGATCGCCGGGCTCGGCCCAACTATCGAGGTTTGGGGGGCGTTCGGGTGGGAGGAGCTGTGGTGCGAGCCATTGGGGTTCGGTTGTGGGGAGCTGGTAGCAGAACTCGAATTGCTCGAGAAGGGCTCGTAGCTCGGGGTGGCGGCCGTCGTAGCGGGGCTGGGCCCAGATCCGCTCGCCGTCGGAGCGGTCGAACTGACCCCACCGGGTTTTGATGTCTTCGTCGTTGACAACGGCAAACACGGCTTCGGTTGCCCACTCGTTGCGCAGGATCAGGATCCGACGGAGCAGGTCGTGTTGTTGGAAGTGGAGGAAGACCCCGAGGTCATGGAGGTACTCGGACAGGCGGCGGGCCTTGACCTCGTCGAAGGGCAGATGCCGGGTGTAGATCTCGAAGTAGGTGGCCTCGTCGATGACCCACTCCGAGCGGGCAAGTTCTGCTAGGTCGTTTCGGATGTCGATCCATTTGAGGGGCACCTTGTCGCCGACATGGTCAAGCTTGGTGGCGTGGAACTCGATGGCGTCTCTGATGTCGTCGGCTGCTGATCGTTCGATGAGGTCGCCTCGGTAGAGGTCGCCGACCACGTTCGGGAACCGGCCTCGGATACCGCCGATGCCGATCTGTTTGCTCCGTTTGGCCTTTTCGTTCTGGAAGATCAGAACTGGGCTGCTATCGGCCAGGACCTCGACAGCTTCCAGC
>JAAETH010000540.1 GCA_024228575.1 Actinomycetes bacterium | reverse complement strand
CGACGACGGTTTCCCCTCCAGAAACGAAACGGGGGGTGGGTGCTGTGACCCACCCCCCGGTACGTCAGGTGTCTTCGTTGTTAGGTGGTGCTACTCGCTTGGCCAGCTGGCGTCGATCGCAGCGGTCGTCTCTGCGACGGTCTGCTCGCCGTTGACAAGCGCCGTCGACTCGGTCCAGAAGGTACCGGCGCCGACATCGGCGGGCATCAGGTCCGAGGCATCGAAGCGGAATACGGCTGCGTTCTGCAGGATTTCGATGAAGCTCTGCTCCAGCGGTGCCCACAGCTCACGGTCGACGTTCAGGTTGGCCGTGTTGAAGCCCGAGAGTGCGCCTTCGCCACCCTTGAGCTTCTGGATCTCAACCTGGCGAACGTTTGCGTACTCGGGGGTCGCAAGGTAGCTCATGAGCTCCCAGACGGCCGGCGAATCGGTGAACGCACCAGCGAGGGTGCCAGCGCCGAGAACCGGACGGCTGTCTGCATCGAGCGATGGGAAGTAGAAGACACCCACCTGATCGGAGGTGCCATCTGGCAAGAACCCGGAGAAGAACGATGCCTGGCGGACCATGGCGCACTCTTCATCGATGAGGCCTTCGGCATTGCCTGCGGCAAAGGGAGTCGCAGCAATCGAGCCGCCGGCAGCAAACACTGCGCCTTCCTTGTTCCACAGATCCATGATGGTCTGGAACACCTCTTGCACGCCGGGATCGGAGAACTTGACCTCGTTGGTAACCCACTGGTCGTAGACCTCGGGCCCCTGGAAGCGAAGCATCATGTCCTCGACCCAGTCGGTGAAGGTCCAGCCTGTGGCTGTGCCCGACTCGATGCCCACACACAGTGGAGTGACGCCGTCGGCGATCATGGTGTCTGTGAGGGCGATGAACTCGTCCCAGGTCTGGGGGATGTCGTAGCCGTTGGCCTCGAACAGTGACGGCTTGTACCACACGAGCGACTTGAGGTCGTTCTTGTTGGGTACGCCGAACTGGGTGCCGTCGACGGTGCCGAAACCAATGGCGCCGGCGGCCCAGTTGGCCTCGACCACTGCCATCACGTCGTCGGGCACGGGCAGGATCAGGTCGTTGCGGGCGAAGTCAGCGAGCTTGCCCGGCTGCGGGAAGATCGAGATATCGGGCGGGTTGCCGGCGGCCAGCTGCACGTTGATCTCGGACTCCCAGTCCGCCGATCCTGTGTAGATGATGGTCATTCCGGTGCGCTCTTCGAGCACGTCGAAAGCGACCTCCAGCGACGCCCAGTCCTCTGGACTGCGCTCTGGGCCTGAAATCCGGACGATCTCACCGATGAACTCGCGATCATCGACTGGTTCGGTCGGCGTGGAGTCTCCCTCGGCTGCCGCCTCGGCCTCCGCCAGAGCCGCTTCGGCATCTGCTTGGGCTGCTTCGGCGTCCGCTTGGGCCTCCTCGGCTGCCACCTGGGCGGCCTCGGCGTCCTCGAGACTGGCAGCGCTGCCGCTGTCACCGTCACTGTCACTGCCACATGCGGCAGCGATGAGACCAAAAGCCATGATCGCTGCGAGCAGCTTGAGCCATGAGCTTCTCATACTGGTTTTCCCTCCAAGTAGAGTTGGTTTGGCAGGCACACAGCGGCGCCCACGTCGTCGCCGATCGTACTCACCGTCAGGCCGCATTGCCAGTCTTTCGGTGTTCCCGGACATTGGGGCGCTTCTGAGCCCCGCGGTGTGGGCGTCCCGAGGTTGGCTGTGGTGGGTGCGACTAGAGGATTTCGCCGAGGTCGACGATGCGGCCTTCGTCGATCGAGAGGTGGGCGGCGGCGCCGATTGCGACGCTCAGCCTTCCATCGGCCAGGGAGACCTCTGGCGCTGAGCCGCTGCGAATACAGTCGGCGAACTTCCGGTGTTCGACGAAGCTGGCACCGTGGTGCAACCCCTCGTGGGCGATGCTCTTGTCCGAGATGTGATGTTCCTCGACGGAGCCGATCCAGTGTTCGCCCCGGCGGCCGATCCGCACGACATCGTCGGGTACCAAGGCCTCGAGCTTGGCCTCGTCTCCAGCAACGGAGATCTCCTCCTGGTTGCGGGTCGCCTCGGCGAACATACACAGGTCGAGCATTGCCCTCTGCCCCCCGTCGAAGTCGACGATGACAAATGCGTTGTCGATGATGTCGGGGACGTCACCGTCGTAGATCTCGTCGAGGTGGTTCACATCCTGGGAGCCAGATGCCATGACCCGGATCGGGTTCGCGTCGACCAGCAGGCACATCAGGTCGAAGAAATGGCAGCATTTCTCGACCAGGGTGCCGCCAGTGTTGCGAGAGAAGCGGTTCCAGTTGCCGACCTTGGTGAGGAAAGGGAACCGATGTTCGCGGATGGACACCATCTTCACATTGCCAGCAGAGCCAGACGCAACCTCGTCGATGAGGCGGGCAACAGGGGGCATGTAGCGGTACTCGAGGCCCATCCAGACGAGTCCCGAACGCCCCTCGGCCTGGTCGAGCACGCGATCACAGTCTTCGACGGTTGTGCAGAGCGGTTTCTCGACCAGCAGATGGAGATTGTCGACACCCAGGAGATCGCCGAGCACGTCGGCATGAGTGTGATTGGGTGAGGCCACCACAACGACGTCGAGGTCGGACCTCTCGAGCATGTCGCTGTGATCGGCATAGGCGACCGCACCAGGGGCGGCGTCGAGGCCGACCTGTCGAGAGTGTTCGTCGGGATCCGACACCGCTGCGACCTCACAACGGTCGAGAGCGAGGATGTTCTCGATGTGTTCGACGCCCATCATTCCGGCGCCGACAATTCCGTAGCGCAATGTCTTGTTGCCAGAACCCGAGGTCACGAGGCCGAGATTACTCGACGTGGACGCCTTCTCCGCTCAGGGGACCGAAGCACCTCGCACGTTCCCGGCCGCCGTGTGACAACAAACAGCCCTGGGGCTCGGCGCCGCCCGCGTCAGCCGGCGTCGGTGGTCTTGTCTCGGCGGTGCAGGTCTGGCAGATGTGGGTGGGGAAGGTGGATCGGTGGTCGATACCTGACGCCGACCGTCGCCAACTCGGTGATTCTTCGCGGAGCCTCGTTGAGCCAGAAGTTTGCCGACATCCTCGCCGGGTGACGCACATGGCGCCGGTTCGACTTCACCGCCGCGACAGTTCGTTTCGCGAGGCGTTCGGGGTTCGTCTTGGGAATCAGGCGCAGCGTGTTGAGCCGCTTCAGGAGCGCGTCGCTGTAGGGCTCGTTCTCGAGAGCGCCCCACATCCGGGTGTCGACGGGGCCAGGGGCGATGATGGTCGTTCCGATCTCGGTCTGGTTCAGCTCGAGTCGCATGGACGCTGCGAAGTTGGTCAATCCGGCCTTGGTACCCGCGTAGGTGGCAAGGCCGGGGAAGCCGGCGATGCCGGCGAGCGACGACGTGTAGACGAGATGACCTCGCCCCCTCTTGTGCATCCCCCCGATGACGGCTCTGGTGAGGACGATGGGGGTTTCGAGGTTCACGCGCACGACAGACCTGATGGCCTCGACAGACGTCTCGGTGAGCCCCGCGGTGGTCTCGAGCCCCGCGTTGTTGACGAGGATGTCGATGCCACCAAAGGCCGCCTCGGCCCGAGGGATGAGCGTGTCGACCTGCTCGGTGTCGGCCAGGTCGGCCACCAGGGCGGCCCCACCGAGCTCGTCGGCAAGCTTGTTGAGCTCTGGCTCGCTCCTGGCCACCACGATCAGGTTTGCTCCCTCGTCGGCAAAACGCCGCGCCAGCGCTTCTCCGATACCCCGCGAAGCGCCGGTGACCAGAACGTTCATCCCATCGATCTCCATGGAGTTCCCCCAATTCGTGCACAAGTCTCAACGTCGTTGCGGGGTCGGCGCAAGACCGATCGATCACTTCTGCCGTCGCGAATGAATCGTCCGTTAGGCGTGCTTTACGACCCAGCAGCCCCTACCCTACATGCCCATCCCAAGTGGGTTGCGAACCGCGGCCACCGACGACAACGAGGAATGGTGTCATGTCAATTGAGCTCCCAGCACTCCCGTACGCCGACGACGCTCTTGCGCCACATATCTCGGCTGAGACGATCTCGTTTCACTACGGAAAACACCACGCCGCCTATGTCAACAACCTGAACGGGATGCTCGAAGATGGCGACGATCGTTCGCTGGAGCAAATCATCGAGGGTGCCGACGGTGCCCTGTTCAACAACGCAGCCCAGGTCTGGAACCACACCTTCTACTGGAACTCGATGAGCCCCGACGGCGGCGGCGAACCCGGAGGTGAGCTCGGTGATGCCATCGCCGGCGCTTTCGGCAGCTTCGACAGTTTCCGCACCGAGTTCACCCAGGCCGCCATGACCCAGTTCGGCTCGGGCTGGGCCTGGCTCGTCGACGATGGTTCGGGACTCTCGATCATGAAGACGGCCAACGCCGACCTGCCGATGGTCCATTCGGCCAAGGCGGTGCTGACCATCGATGTGTGGGAGCACGCCTACTACATCGACTACCGCAACGCTCGCCCGACCTATGTGGCGACGTTCCTCGACAGCCTGGTCAACTGGGACCACGCTGCTCTGGCCTTCTCCGCCTGATCCGGGCGGGCCCCGTGTCGGGCTAACGTGTGGCCGATGGTCAAGACGGACTGGAACCCGTTGCTGCGAGACCAGCTCCAGCAGGACTATTGGCGCGCCCTTCAGGCGTTCCTCGACCAGGAGCGGTGCCAAGGGCAGGTGTTCCCTCCGGCAGGTGATGTGTTCGCCGCCCTACATCTGACCTCGTATGCCAACACCAAGGTCCTGATACTTGGCCAGGACCCCTATCACGGTCCGGGCCAGGCCCACGGGCTCTGTTTCTCGGTTCGCCGTGGTGTGCCAAAACCGCCGAGCCTGAAGAACATCTTCAAGGAGCTCGCCGACGATCTGGGGTGCACGATCCCACCCCACGGCAACCTCGAACACTGGGCCTGCCAGGGTGTGCTGATGCTGAACGCGACCCTCACCGTGCGCGCCCACAAGGCCGCTAGCCACCAGCGCCGGGGGTGGGAGACGTTCACCGACCGGGTCATCGAAGTCGTCAACAACAAGCCCGAAAGGGTCGTGTTCATCTTGTGGGGAGCCAGTGCCCGCAAGAAGAGGACGATGATCGATCTCGGTCGTCACGTCGTGATCGAATCACCTCACCCCTCACCGCTGTCGGCCCACAACGGATTCTTCGGGACCAGGCCATTCTCGCGAGCCAACGAGGCGCTTATCGAAGCAGGCCGCGGCCCGATCGACTGGCAGATCCTGTGACCTACGAGGGCCCACCCTGGTTGAAGACGGGTTTGCGTTTCTCGAGGAAGGCTCGCATACCTTCTGCGCTGTCTGGCGAGCCGAGGGTGGCGTGAACACCTCGTCGTTCGGCGGCCAGGAGTTCGGCGAGTGTCTTGTCGTGTGCGTCGTGCAACGAATCGAGCATCGCGTCCACCGCCAGCCGGGGTTGGGCTGCCAGCTCGGCCGCGAGCTGAACGGCCTGGTCCTTGAGCTGGTCCAGTGGCCATACCTCGTTCACCAGACCGATCGCCAACGCCTCGGGTCCGCCAATCTTCTTCGCGCGCAGGATGAGGTCGAGGGCCTTGTTGGGGCCTACACACTTGGCGAGGCGAGCGCTGCCGCCCCACGCTGGAACACTTCCGAGATCCAGCTCCGGTAGGCCGATGGTTGCCCCATCGGTTGCCGCCATACGGAACGTGCACCCGAGCGGAAGCTCGAGGCCGCCCCCGAGGCAGTAGCCGAACAGGGTCGCTACCGATGGTTTGCCCATCGTCTCGATTCGTCCGATGACCCTGAGACGCTGATCGAAGAAGGCATCAACTCCGCCGCGTGCGCCCACCCCGGCACCCAGTTCCTTGAGGTTCATGCCGACCGAGAAGTTGCTCGTACCCTCGGCCGTGATCACGAACGATCTGACGTTGTCGTCGGTAGCGATGTCCTCGACGACGTCTTCGAGCTGATCGATGAACGCCAGCGTCATGCGGTTCAGGGGAGCGTCGTTGATCGAGACGATGGCGACCCCATCGGGTCGTTTCGTGAACAGGAGAGGTTCTGGCTGCATGTGTTGGCGGGCTACTCGTCGAGGAACGAGGCCATACGCTCGGTGGCGTCGATGAACTCCTCGATCATGTCGTAGACGACCTGGGTGGCCGACTTGGACTGGTTCATCGTGCCGACGATCTGACCGACGAAGTAGTTGGCGAGTTTCTCCGCGCCCGACCCGGATCTGCCGGCAGCTCGCCGAATTCTGGCCTGGGCCTCAGTTGTGAGGACCGGCTGCAACGGCATGCCGAGAGGTGCGGGTGTGTCCTCGCGCTCCCACTCCTCGGTCCAGGACGATTTGAGCATCCTGGCGTGTTTTCCGGTCAGCGAGCGCGAGCGGATCGTGTCGGCCGACGTCGCTGCGAGGAATTTCTGCTTCACGACTGGCTCGGTTTCGGCTTCTTCGGTCGTGAGCCACACCGAGCCGCACCAGACACCTTCGGCGCCGAGTGCCATCGCTGCGGCCATCTGGCGTCCGCGGCCGATTCCGCCCGCTCCGAGAACCGGCGTATCGCCAGCAGCGTCGACGATCTCTGGGATCAACACCATCGATCCGATGTCGCCGGTGTGGCCGCCGGCCTCGGAGCCCTGGGCGACGATCAGGTCGGCTCCGGCCTGGATGTGGCGTTCCGCGTGGACGGGGCGTCCGGCGAGCGCTGCGATGAGTCGCCCGTTGGCCTTGGCACCCTCGATCATCTGGGCTGGTGGGGGACCCAATGCGTTGGCGACCAGGGTCGGGCCGTGAGCAAAGACGATGTCGAGCTGTGAATCGGCCCTGTTGATCGAGAAAGGTGCGTCGCCTTCGCCACTGGTGTAGCCGGCACCATGTTCTCCCTCGGGCAAGGGGGGGACGTCGTAGCGAGCCATGATGTCGTCGATGAACTCGAGGTGTTCGGCCGGGATGAGGTTGCGGATGTCGTCGAGTGAGTACCCGCCGTCGCTGTCGCCCGCATACTTCGCGGGCACGATGAGGTCGACACCGTATGGTCGATCGCCGATCTCGTCCTCGATCCACTGAAGGTCGATGTCGAGTTGGTTGTCCGAGTGAGCGACGGCACCAAGCACGCCGAACCCACCTGCCTTCGAGACCGCAGCGACAACATCGCGGCAGTGACTAAAAGCGAGAATCGGGAACTCGACTCCGAGCATGTCGGTGACTGCAGTCTTCATTTCCTAGACCTTTCCCCGGGTTTCTGCCCAGGACTTGCCCGCCTCGACGTTTGGTTCGCGCGGTAACCCGAGCACGTGTTCGGCGACGATGTTTCGTTGGATAGCGAAGGTACCGCCTCCGACGGTCAGCGCCGGCTGGAACAGGTAGCCGTAGTGCCAGATCGGATCGACACCGGGGAACTCGTCGGTCTGACCGAAGTTGACCTCGGTGGCGCCAGCCCGGCTCAGCCCTGGCACCGCGCCCGCGGGGCCCGCACCGCTGAGCATGCCATGGGTTCCGCTCAGGGCTCGGGCGGCCACCATGATGGCTTGGCCGTGTTCATCGGCGAACAACTTCTGGATCGAGGCCTCTGGCCCCGGAGTCCGCCCTTGCAGTCTGGCCGACAGGCTACGGGCTTGGAGAAACTCGAGCAGCTTGCCGTTCGTGAACACCTGAGCGAGTTGCTGGCGCAGGACCGGATCGGTGACAGGACCGTTCTGTTTCACGAGGTCGAACAGGACTCCCGTGTCGGGACCGGACCCCCACAGGGCCCCACCGCTCGAGAGGGACACCCGCTCGTTGCTGAGGGTGACCTTGGCAAGTCGCCAACCATCACCTTCGTCGCCGACGAGCATCGATGCCGGGATCCTCACGTCGTCGAAGAACACCTGGTTGAACGAGTGGGCCGTGGTCATGTCGATGATCGGCGTCATCGTGATGCCCGGAAGATCCATGGGGCAGATGAAGTAGGAGATGCCCTTGTGTTTGGCGACATCGGGATCGGTGCGGGCGATCAGGATACCGAAATTGCTGAGGTGGGCACCGCTCGACCAGATCTTCGACCCGTTGACGATGTACTCGTCGCCGTCGCGCACGGCTCGCGTCGAGAGGCTGGCGAGGTCGGATCCGCTGTCGGGTTCGGAGAACAGCTGACACCAGATCTCTTCACCGGCGAAACACGGCAGGAGATAGCGGTCCTTTTGCTCCTGGGTCCCTGCCATGAAGATGGTGGGGGCGGCCCAACCGATGCCGATGGCATTCTGGGGCCCCTTGATGCCGGCCTGTCGCAGCTCGTCATCGATGAGCAGCTGGGTCATCGGGTCGGCCTCGAGCCCGAATGGGGCAGGCCAGTGGGGGACCACGTAGCCGGCTTCGGCCATCTCTCGGCCCGTGGGATTCGGATTCTCCGCAACCCAGTCGCGAACGGTTTGACGACGCGGATCGTCGGGGCCCGGCATGTCGAAATCCATCATGTTCCTAACAAGAGACGACTTGTTGTGACCCATGTTGCCCGACGCGCGCCACGAGCGGAAATCGACGGGGGGATCAGATCGAACGTGTCAGGAGATCAGGTCGCGCAGATCGACTACCACGAGGATCAGAAGCAACACGATGATGCCCGAGTTCAGGGCGACGAGTGGACGCTTCCACTTGTGGTCCGAGATGACGAAGCGGCGGATGCTGATGAGGTTGAAAGCGATGGCGATGGTGCCGATGACGACCCCTACAGCCGGGCCCACATTCGACGCAAGACCCACAGCAGGCGCCACCCACGGAAAGACGACGTAGGTCAGGGTGCAGCGGATGGCCGAGACCAGGATCGACGTGCTGAAGGTGCGTTCCGCAGCCTCGTCGCCCGCCACGATGGCGGCCGTGTCAGCGTCTGCTGGCTTCGCGGGTGCTGCTGTGGCGGCGGTGTCCGAGGCTGAGGTCATCGGAGTGTCATGTTATCGGTCCGGCTGGTTCGTTTGTTTCGTGGCCCGCCGATCGCACGAGCGGAACCGGTGTTGTCTAGCGATCGGTTCTGGGGTTTTGGCGGTCTCAGTTTGCGGCGACGACACACTCGCGATCGCTGAAGCCGTTCGCGGCCCAGGTGCGGATGGAATAGGTAGCACCCCCTGGTGCGGCTGTGTCGACAAAACTGGTGGTCGCGAACCCTGGGCTCCCAAGCCAGCGATCGTTTCGCCGTACCACGTGGAAGCCGCCATCGTCGGGCCAGGTCAGCGATGCCGACCCCCCTGCCACAACCACTTCACAGCCGTCTTGAGGCTGGTTCTCCAGCTCGCAAGCTCGGTCCACGAAGACGCCGTCGGCCCAGGTGCGTATCGTGTAGCTGGCACCCTGCGGTGCTCCCGTGTCGACATATGATGATGCGTTCGCTCCCGGGGTGGCGAGCCAACCGTTGTTGCGTCGCACCACGTGTTCGCCTCCGTTGTCGGTCCACGAGAGTGACACCTGGTTGCCCTCGCGCACACCCTGGCAACCCGGATCCGGATCCGGATCCGGATCACCGGCCCCATCGCCTCCGAAGAGGGGATCGTCGGCCAGCTGCTGGAAGGCGGCCAGTGAGGCAGGTGAGCTGTCGATGTACCAGACACAATCAGCGGTCCAGGAATGGACGACGTTGAATGAAGCGATCGTCGTGAACTGGTCGTAGATCGGGTCGGCGAACATGATCTGGGCATCGTTGACCCATTCGCCCTTGCGGCTGGGGTCGGCGGGGTCCTCTGCCGACGCCACCTCGGTGAGCATGAGCTCCTTGTCGGGGTGATCCTGGCCGAACTGTCGCATCGGCTCGATGATCTCTGCGAGGCTCATCCAGGGTGTGTTGATGCCGTCGCGGCACTGATACCAGTTGTAGGCATCACCTGCGATGGCATCGACCCAGTTGTCTCCCGGGTACCAGTCCTGTGCATGGCGGCGGTCCCATTCGGGCACGTGGAACGAATAGTCGGTCATGATCCAGACCCGGTTCACCGGCTCGAAGCCCGCCACAGCCATGACCTCCATGAACCTGCGCCAGGCTGCGATGAAGTCCGCAGCCCCCCCGCTTGCCAGGTTGGCCGTCGTCTCGGGTTCGTGCTGGAACGTGAGGTGGATCTGGTCCTCGTAGGGCTCCATGCTCTGGGCCCAGCTCACCATGTCCTCGTACAACGTCTCTCCCGGCTGGGCCGCAGCGATATCGGCCCAGGGAACAACGTTGCCGTTCTGTTTTGGGCGGATGCTGAGGAGCATGTCGCGCCCGTCGAGGATGGCCGAGTCGTCGGCGGTGGGGAAATCGTCGTTCCACAACTTGAATACCCGCACGACGTCGAGCTCGCGATCGAGATCGGTCTCGAGCTGCTGCAGTAGGGAGAACTGGGAGCCTCGCACCGAAGCTCCATACGCGATCGAACCGTCTTCCTCCGCCCCGGATGCGGCGTCGACACCAACAAACGTTGAGCAGAGCAGGGTCAGCACGAGCAGCGCAGCGCCTCTGGGCGCGAACCGATTCGGAGTCATGGGTGGGAAGCCTATCGCCCATGTGTGCTGACTAGAAGTCGGTCACGCCCACTCACAGGCGTGTTCGAGCCGACCCCCTGGCATCCATGTGCGGATCGTGTATTCGCCGGCATCGCCGGGCTGAAGGTCGGTGTACGTCGCGGTACCCCGGCCAGGGGTTGCCAGCCAGCGCCCGTCGCGACGTACGACGTGGAGGCCGCCGTCGTCGGTCCACGAGAGCACTACAGTCTCGCCGATGCGGCTCGCCGTGCACCACGGAGCCGGTGGTTCTCCGTTGCCGTCGGCCTCGGTCGACACACACACCCGCTCGATCGTCACACCCTCGACCCACGTGCGCACCGAATAGGTGGCCTGCTCGGGGGATAACACGTCGGTGTACTCCGAGACGTCTCCGCCGGGGGTCGACAACCACCTCCCATTGCGCCGGATGACATGGGTGCCTCCATCATCGGTCCAGCTCACGGTCACCGTGGTGCCGTCGCGTTCCGCGGTGCACCACGGGGAGGGATTCTCACCTTGACCGCCGAACAAGGGCGCCGCGGCCAGGCGCGCAAAAGCTTCTGCCGACGTGTCACCGGTCGAGGTCCGCCAATCGCATGTGGTGCCAGGGGTCGGGTGATCGATATTGAACCAGGACACCAGGGTGAACTGATCGTAGGTGGGGTCGAGGAAGAGGCTCGCCGCCCCGTCGATCCAGGCAGCCTTGCGCTCTGAATCGAGCGGGTCCTCGACCGAGCCGAGCTCGGTGAGCATCAGTTCCTCGTCGGGATGGTCGAGACCGAATCTGCGCAGGGGTTCGATGTTGACCGCCAGAGAGGTCCAATCCACCGACACATCTGGGCGGCAGTCATGCCAGTTGTAGGCATCGGCCCCGATCGCCTCGACCCAGTCGTCTCCGGGATACCAACCATCGGCGTGTCGTCGATCGTCGGCGGGCACGTGGAACGAATAGTCGGTCATGATCCAAACGCGTCCCAGAGTCGTGACCTGCTGATCCTCGAGGACGGTCATGAACGCCCGCCAGGCGCCGACGAAGTCCGCTGCAGTGCCGTTCTCGAGGTTGCTGGCGGCTTCGGGCTCGTGATGGAACGTGAGATGGACGCGGTCCTGAAACCCGGCGATCTGTTGGGCCCACGAGACCATCTGATCGTGCAGTGGATCGCCCGGCTGGGCGGCGGCGATGTCGGCCCAGGCGATCACTTCGTCGGAGGTGCTCGCCTTGATGCTCAACACCAACTCGTGAGCTTCGAGCAGTGCGAGATCGTCGGCGGTGGGGAACTCGTCGTCCCAGAGCTTGAAGACACGTATCACGTCCAGTTCGCGGCCGATTTCGGTCTCGAACTCGACGACGAGTGCGGGATCTGCGTCGCCGACGGCTGCGCCGAGTTTCACAACGCGCGGCTCCTCTGCTGCCGATGTGCCCGCCGTGATCGCCACTACGAACACACCCACCGTCGCCGCCACGACAAGAGTCAGCAACGTCATGCCGTGTGGCTGCCGTCCCATCCGTTGCCTGAGCCTGTTCTGCGTCCTGGGTTTCATGGAGGAGAACGGTATCACTGTCCGTGACTATACGCCACAGACAGTGAGTCCTAGCTTCGAATTCGAGCCGCAGAGGCCCACCGTCGCCACTCCTTGTAGTGGCGAGCTGCGATCGAAATCAGGGTCAGGAAGGCGACGATATTGATCGCGGCCAGTAGGGCGAGCCGGAACCACAGGTTGCCCATGTCGGTGCCCGCCTGAATTCCGTGGAGGGTTGCGAACACGAACAGACCGAAGCTCGCCATATGGATTGCGCGCCAGATCCGGCGAGGCAGGTGTTTGCGCAGAAGGGACGTCAGCTCGATCGCAATCAAGAGGTAGAGGCCGAGAACACCCCAGGCCACCGCCGTGGGACGCCACTCGGAGGCCCACGGCACGAGCGTCTCGGACCAGCCGAAATGGACATAGTCGTCGGCCACGAGACCCGCGATGTGTATCCCGGTGAACAGGACCGACAACAACGACAAGTACCTGTGCAGCTCGAGGATGTTTGCCGGTCGTCCGGCGCTGTTGGCGGCACGGGTCGACACCAGGAGACCCCAACACATCGAGAGTGCCAGCAGGACCCATGCCACGACGCCGCTCGCTCGCGAGACGTACCACCAGATCTGTTCGTTGAATTCCATCAGATCGTCCTCGTTTCAAAAGGGCTCGGTGCCCGGTTCATGCAACACGCTCGTTGATCGGATTCGACAGCCTTGCGGTCTCGCCGACGTGCCGGCCGAGCAGATCAAGTACCTGAGCGTCGTCGCGGACCGCTACACCACCGACCGCCAGTTCACACGCAAGATCGGCCATCTCGTCGCTGCCCGCGATCAACAGTGCCTTGCACGCCACCTCGGCCTGAGTCGCCGTTGCAGCGTGGACACTCACCGACACCAGGTCCGAAGATGTCGGCAAACCCGTACGCGGGTCGAGAAGGTGATGGACGGTTCCCCGCGGGGTTTCCCAACGTTTGCCGTGGATGCAGCTCGTGGCCACGGCACCGGCCGGGGTCTCGATGGTCGCGAAGGTCGAATTGTCGTCGGGGTGACCCAGATCGATGCGCCAGGCATCGCCATACCACGGGCTGCCTCCGTAGCGGACGTCGCCGCCGATTTCGGCGCAGGCGCTGCTCGCGCCGGCCGAGATGAGCTGCTCGACCACGATGTCGGCTGCCATGCCCTTGCCGATTCCGCCCGGATCGAAGCCGACACCAGGCTCGATGCGCACCGCGTCGATTTCGGGAAACAGGTCGATCGTTCCGTTCAGCGGACCAGGTGCGGTGGAAGGGAGAGGTTTCTCGCGCTGCGGATTGGGTCCGTAGGCAATCGCCTCGAACGTGCGGTCGTAGCCCACAGCGCACAATGGTCCGAGCATCGTCGGATCGAAGCGGCCCTTCGATGCCTCGCGTCCGTGCCATGCCGCCTGGATCAACTCGAAGGTGTCTCGCGAAACAATGGTCAACGCACCGCCGGCCGCGTTCAGCCTGCTGATCTCCGACGAGGGGTTGAACCTGCTCCAGCGGTCGTCGAGGGATCGGACGAGATCGGCCGCACCCTCGATCGAGTCCTTGGACAACCCGGCCGCCACGATCCGACAGTGGCTGCCCATGGCCCGAAAGCTCACGGTGTGGATCACTAGCCGCTCTTCTCGCTCTTGGGGGGTGGCGGAACCGTTGTGGGTGCAACGGTGGCTGGGGGTGCCGTGGTTGCCGGGGCGGCGGTGGCTGGGGGTGCCGTGGTTGCCGGGGCGGCGGTGGCTGGGGGTGCCGTGGTTGCCGGGGCGGCGGTGGCTGGGGGTGCCGTGGTTGCCGGG
>JAAETH010000539.1 GCA_024228575.1 Actinomycetes bacterium | reverse complement strand
AGGCGGTACCCGACACGTGAACACCACATCACAGACACTCGCGATCGACGAGTCGGCCGAATGGGCGGCACTCGAAACCCATGCGAGCTCGGTCGGGAACACCTTGCGTGAGTTGTTCGACGACGACGAACGTGCGAGCAAATACACCTTCGACGTCGGCGACCTGAAGGTCGACCTGTCGAAGCACCTGCTCACCGACGAAACCGTCGACCTGCTGGTCGATCTCGCTTCCCGCTGCCAGGTGGCCGAGCGGTTCGATCAGATGTTGACCGGGGACCGCATCAACTCGACCGAGGACAGATCGGTGTTGCACACGGCCCTGCGCCGCCGCAGCAGCGACACACTTGTCGTCGACGGGATCGATGTGATGCCCCAGATCCATGCGGTGCTCGACTCGATGGCCCGCCTGGCCGACCGCGTCAGGGGTGGCGATTGGAAGGGTTTCACCGGCAAGGCGATCGACACCGTCGTCAACATCGGAATCGGTGGAAGTGATCTGGGTCCGGCGATGGCGGTTCGAGCACTCGAGCCATACGTTGCCCACCACATGTCGTTTGAATTCGTCTCAAATGTCGACCCGGTCCAGATGACACAAACGTTGAGACGTATCGATCCCGAAACGACTCTGTTCCTGATCGCGTCCAAGACCTTCACCACGGCCGAGACGATGGCCAACGCGAGGGCGGCCAGATCTTGGCTGACCGGAGCGATCGGAGACGATGCCGCTGTCGCCAACCACTTCGTGGCGCTGTCGACCAACGCTCAGGCGGTGGAGGAGTTTGGTATCGACACCAGGAACATGTTCGAGTTCTGGGACTGGGTCGGTGGGCGCTACTCGATGGACTCAGCGATCGGATTGAGCCTGATGATCGCCATCGGGCCCGATGCCTTCGACGACCTGTTGGGCGGGTTTCGCACGGTCGACAACTATGTACACGAGACCCCCCTACGCTCCAACGCCGTGGTGTTGAGCGCCCTTCTCGGCGTCTGGTATCGCAACTTCCTGAACTGGTCGGCCCACGCAGTATTGCCATATGCTCAGTTGCTCGATCGTTTCCCCGCCTACCTCCAACAGCTCGACATGGAGTCGAACGGCAAACGGGTACGCACCGACGGGTCGGCTGTGGGGTACGACACAGGGCCGATCGTGTGGGGCGAGCCGGGTACGAACGGACAGCACGCCTTCTATCAGCTGCTTCACCAGGGCACGTCGCCCGTGCCCTGTGACTTCATCGGGTTCCTGAATCCGCCAAAGGGCTACGACCAGTTCCACGATCCGAACGCCCCAACCCAGCACGACTTGCTCTTTGCCAATATGGTGGCTCAGGCCGAAGCACTGGCGTTCGGAAGGACCTCCGACGAGGTCGAAGCGACCGAGTCGAACCCCGATCTGATCTCGCACCGCACCTTTCCGGGAAACCGGCCCAGCACGACGATCGTCGCTCGCGACCTCACCCCCGCCGTTCTTGGGCAGCTGGTCGCCTTCTACGAACACCGAGTGTTCGTTCAGGGTGTTGTGTGGGGAGTCAACAGCTTCGACCAGTGGGGTGTCGAATTGGGAAAGGTCCTTGCGGGCACGGTGGTCGGCGAGCTCGTCGATCCCGGTGCCGACATAGGCCACGACTGTTCGACCAATGCCCTCGTGACGATGTACCGCGCCGCTGTCGCTTCGCGTCAGCCACCGGGCCAGGACTGAACCGCGCCACCATCGTGTCGCACACACACCAGGTCACCGACGCGATGCAGCGGCTCACCGGTCTGGCGAACCGCCAATGTCGAACCATCCCGGTGGCTGACCGTGTAGCGCGTATCGTGTCCGTGGTACTCGATCGAGGCGACGGTCTGGTGGTCGCCACCCGCGGCCAGAGACAGACGTTCCGGCCGAAGTAGGATCTGTACGTCACCCCAGGCGGCGTCGACGAGACCGACCTCGCCGATCGGCGTCGCGGCGACCGAGCCCGTCGCCACCCCTCGCATCAGGTTGGCATCACCCACGAACGCGGCGATCCATGGCGAAGCCGGCGCGGTGTACAGATCGATGGGTGTTGCCACCTGCTCGAGGTTGCCATCGCGCAACACGCCGACGCGGTCGCCCATCACGAACGCCTCGTCCTGGTCGTGGGTGACGAAGAGTGCCGTGACTCCGACCTCGTCGAGAACGGCCCGGACCTCGGCTCGCAGGCTCACACGAAGGGCGACATCGAGGCTCGAGAACGGCTCGTCGAGCAGCAGCACCCGTGGCACTGGAGCTAGAGCCCTGGCCAGGGCAACGCGCTGTTGTTGGCCCCCCGAGAGCTCGGTGGGCATCCGGTCACCGAGTCCGCCGAGGCCAACCAGATCGAGCATCTCGGCAACTCGTGGACCCTTTCGCTCCGGCTTCGACAGCCCGAAGGCGATGTTCCCGCTGACGTCGAGGTGAGGAAACAGGGCACCGTCCTGGAAGACCATGCCAACACCACGCTTCTCGGGTGGCACCCAAACGGACGCTCCAGGTCGTGTGGCCGTGCCGCCAAGCTTCGAAACCGTCGCTTCACCGATCTCGACGGATCCGGCCGTCGGCCTCTCGAGTCCGGCAATACACCGCAAGAGTGTGGTCTTCCCGCATCCGCTCGGGCCGAGCAGCGACAACATCTCACCTGGCCTGACCCAGAGGTCGACGCCGTGCAGGACCTCGACGGCCCCAAAGCCGGCCTTGAGCCCGCTGACCACAACACCGACCTCGACAGGGGGCGTGTGTGTGCCGTCTGAGGTCGAGAGCGAAGGCAACATCGTCGAGACGATATCGTGTCTCGCCGACGAGCCGGGTGGCGGACGGGTAGTCTCGAGATCATGCCGGACAGCACACGCGGCGTCTACACGTCGCCTGAATACCATCCGGCGTTCGAGGAGTACTGCGAGACCATCTTCGAGCTGCGCGAGGACGGGGTCGAGGTGATCAGGGCTCGAATCGCCGAACGCCTCGAGGTGAGCCGCCCGGCTGTGTCCGAGATGATCAAACGTATGGAGTCCGAGCAGCTCGTTCTTGTGGAAGATGGTGCTGTTTCGCTGACCGAAGCGGGGGTGGCGCTGGCTCGCACGGTGGTTCTGCGCCACCGGATCGCCGAACGTTTCCTGACCGATGTGCTCGGCTTGTCCTGGGCCGACGCCCACCACGAGGCGGGCAAGTGGGAACACGTGATCTCACCGAAGGTCGAAGCGGCCTTGCTTACCTTGCTCGACAATCCGACCACCTGTCCACACGGAAACCCGATTCCCGGAAGCGAGTACACACCCCCGGACCAGATGCCTCTGGTCGAGGTGCACGTCGGCGCACGATTTGTGGTTTCGCGGATACCTGAGGAACTCGAGTTCAGGCCTGGAATGCTCGAGTTCCTCGAGGGGGCCGCCCTGGTGCCGGGGTCGGCGGGTGTCGTTACGGCACAGGCATCCGATGGAACGGTTACCGTCGAGGTCGAAGGGTCGGTCATCGGCGTCGGTGCGTTTGCCTCCGAACGCATCCTGGTCACCTCCTAACCCGATCGCTACGCGCACTCGGTGGTTGCCATTTACTCTCCGCGGTTGCTGCTGTAGGGTGCTGTTGCTCTTGCGCCAGAAGACCCTGGTCGATCGAACGGACACGTCACCGATGCAACGAACTCTCCGAACCCCCTTCGCGGCCCTGCTCGTCGCAGCACTGCTTGCCACCCTCTTGGCCGCGGCTCCTCCTGCCGACGCCGCCGAGGGACCAAGCTGTACCTTCACCAGGGTCGGCGCATCGGTCGTGGACCTGACATGGGATGAACAGCCCGGCTGGCCCACCGTCCGACGAGACGGGAAGTGGCGAGCGAACGCCGCTCTGGGGGCAGTGACCTACACCGACGTTGCCGTGCCCGCTGAAGCTACCTACACAATTCGATACTGGAGCGACGGCGTCTCGACCGACATCGCCTGCAGCGAGGGCGGAGAGCCCCAAGCGGGGTGCACCGCCACACGTGTCGGCACGGTCGTCACACTGAACTGGCCTGCCACACCGGGGTTTCCCGTCGTCAGACAGGACGGTATTTGGAAGGCATCGCCAGGACAGGGAGCGACCTCGTTCATCGTGACCCCAGCACCCGTCGGGGCCAGTTGGACGATCCGAACGTGGTTGGGCGCGGGGTTTGTCGACGAGCCCTGTGTTGCCGATGATCAACCCGATCCGGGTTGCACACTCACCTGGAGCGGATCGAACGCAGTACTCGACTGGGGCGATCTCGGTGGTTTCCACGTCGTGCGCCACAATGGCAGCTGGGTCGCCTCACCGGGGACCAACAGCTCGACCCATACCGTCATCGGTGCCGAAGCCGAAGGTGTCTACGACGTGCGCACATGGTCGGGCAACAGTTCTTCCGATCGCGTCTGCGCCGATCTTCGAACCGACCGCGTCATCCACATCAGCATCGATGGCCTTCGCAGCGATCATGTCACCGCCCAACTGATGCCCAACCTCGCCGAGCTGATGGCCGAAGGGGCGTCGACGTTGAACGCACGCACCGACTACGACCTGACCAAGACGCTGCCGAACCATACATCCAAGTTCACCGGTCGGCCGGTATACGGTGACTGGGGCCACCAGGTCGACTACAACGCAGATCTCGGCAACACGGTGCACGACGAGGCCGGCTTCTATGTCGCTTCGATGTTCGACGTCGTCCACGACAACGGCGACCTCACCGCGTACTTCGCCGGCAAGAGCAAATTCGACGTCCACGACCGCACGTGGGACGGAACCAATGGTGCCGCCGACACGACCGGTGCCGACAACGGCCAAGACAAGATCGACGTCTATCAACGCGACGATCCGTCCAACCTGGTCTCACCGATGATCACCCTGCTCGAAAACAGCCCCGACACCAGCCTTGTGTTCTTCCACATCCGATTCCCCGACGCCGTGGGCCACGAACACGGTTGGAGCGGCCCAGAGTACGACGCCGCCGTGACAGAGGCCGACGGTCTTTTGGGCGAGATAGTCGACGCTCTGGAGGCCGATGCCGACCTGGCCCATTCGACCAACCTCATCGTCACCTCGGACCACGGCGGCCCAGATGAGGGAGACCTCCACGACGATCAGACCAATCCGGACAACTACACCGTTCCGTTCATCGTCTGGGGTCCCGGTGTGAACCACGGGGCCGACCTCTACGTCCTCAACTCCGGCCGTCGGGCCGATCCGGGGGTCGGGCGTCCCGACTGGACGGGCACCCAGCCGATCAGGTTGGCCGAGGTGGCCAACCTGGTGACCACCCTGCTCGGGTTGCCGAGTGTCCCGGGCTCGGTCGTTGGCGCGGGCGCACCGCTCCACTTGAGCTGATCAGGACCGACCGGTCGACTTCAGGGAGAAAATGTTGCCAGACGGGCGCCGAGATCGTCGATCTGGGCCTCGTCGAGGTTGGCAAAGCTCATGCGGATCATGTCCCGGTCTTCGCGGGTGAACGCCGTGCCCGGAATCGTCAGAACGTCGTGGTCGACGATGAGTCGTTCGACCACGACCGCAGTGGGGCCGCTGTTGTCTGGAGCCCTGACCCAGCCGAAATACGCGCCTGCAGTCTCGAGGGTGAACCCGCCGGGCGAGCCCGCCATGACCGCCTCGAATGCAGCCTGGCGTGAGCGAACTCTGCGAGCCTGCTCGGAGCGCCATTCCGTGGCCATGGTGAGCCCGGCCCAAGCGGCTTCTTGACCGATACGTGGCGCACAGATCGTGACACAGTCGAGCAGCTTCATGACCTCTGCAAGCAGCGGGAGGCCGGCCACCGCTGCACCTACGCGGTAGCCCGGAATGGCGAACTCCTTCGAGAAGCTGTGTAGCGAAACAAGCCTGTCGCCCCAGCCCTCGCGTTTGTGCAACGTGTGCGGTGCATCGTCGACTCCCCTGAACGAACGATAGGTCTCATCGAGAATGAATGTCAGGTCGTGGAAGTCGCAGAGGGCGTAGATGGCCGAGAGCTCCGCGGCAGCGATGGTCTCACCGGTCGGGTTTCCAGGGCTGACCACGACCACGGCCCGTGTCCGCCCGGTGATGAAGGGTGCAATCGCCTCGGCCGTGGCGTTCGGGGCATAGATGGGCACAAATCCCTGAAGGCGTAGCCACATGTCGTGATTGAAGTAGAACGGCTCGACGATGATGACCTCGTCTCCCTCCGAACACAGGGCAGAGACGGTCAGGGCGAACGCCTGGTTACATCCGGCGGTGATGAGAATCTGATCGGGTTCGACGGCGCCCACGCCCGACGTGGTCAGATCGGCGGCGAAGGCCTCGCGAAGGTGAACGAGTCCTTCCTGGGGACAGTAGAAACCAGCGTCGGGTTCATAGACCGCTCTGGCGAGGTGATCGGCTACCTGAGGTGGACAGGGGTGGCTGGGCGCAGCTTGTGAGACATTGATCAAGGGAAGCCGCCCGCCGCGTTTCTCGACCAGGGCGAAGGCCTCGCCGATCGGACTGTGGATCTGGTCGACGGTCCTCTGGTTCAGCTTCATGGTCGCCCATCATGGCCCAGATGTGACAGCCCACTTCAAGTTGCCCCAGAGCCGCTCGACATCCGACCGTTCGGTCGGTTCGGCACCGATGCTGATGCGAACCATCGCGGATCCGTCCAGGACATCGGGTGTGACGAGGGCTCTGCCAGAGTCGTTGAGACACTTGGCCCATGCGGCGGTGTGAGCATCGAGGTCGTCCGCGGGTGTTCGGGCGGGGCGGTGTCGCACACACACCGTCTGCAGCCTGACCGGTGCCACCAGCTCCCATTCGGGTTCACTCTCGACTCTGGAGGCAAGCCATTGGGCGTTCTCGATATCTCGGCGCAAACGTGTGCGTATCGCGTCGAGTCCGTCGAGGCGCAGGTGCATCCACAACTTCATCGCTCTGAATCGGCGGCCCAGCGCCACCGACCAGTCGCGATATTGAGTGACCTCGTCGCCGAACTCGGCGTTGGCAGCCGACGGAATGTAGTCGGAGTCGATCGACATCACCCCGGTGAGGCGACGGGGGTCGTTGACGAACAACAATGAACAGTCGAAGGCGGTCCCCAACCACTTGTGGGGATTGATGCCGATGGAATCGGCCAGCTCGATTCCGGCGAATCGTGATGACATCTCCGGCAGGAGGGCGGCAGCTCCGGCCATGGCGGCGTCGACGTGCAGCCACATCTGGTGCCGGTCGGCCAGCTCGGCGATCGATGCGACCGGGTCGAAGGCGGTCACGCCGGTGGTTCCCAGCGTCGCGACAACAGCGGTGGGCTTGAACCCCGCTGCGAGATCTGCCTCGACCATCGAAGCCATCGCCTCGACATCGACGGCCTGGTTCTCGTCGAGGGGAACGATCCGCAGATTGTCGGCCCCAAAACCCGCGGCGAGAACCGCCCTCTTGACCGAGGTGTTGGCTGTGGAGCCGGCATATACGACCAGAGGTCGGTCGACACCTGCGAGGCCCGATCCGTGCATCGACATGTTCGACGCGTGTTCGCGCGCCGCAACCATCGACAAGAAGACCCCCATCGAGGCTGTGTCCTGGATCGACCCTCGCCACGGATCGGCCAGACCCAACTCCGCGCAGAACCAGGCGCAGAGGTGCTCTTCGACCTCGGTGAGAGGAGGGCATGCCTCCCACGACAGGCCAAGCCCGCCGAGTCCGGTCGACACGAGATCGCCGAGGACCGACGACAGCGATGCGTTCGCTGGGAACCAGGCGAAGAAGTCGGGGTGTTGCCAGTGTGTCATCGCAGGCACGATGGTGTCGTCGAGGTCGGCGATGACGTCGGTGACCAGGTGTGGTTGGTCCGATGGAGGAACCAGGCGCTGCCCGACCCATCCGGGTGGGTACTGCGACTTGACGGGCTTTTCAGAGATGGACTCGCGATAGTCGGCGATCCAATCGATGAGGAGGTGGCCCGCCTCGCGAAACTCGTCCGGTGTCAAATCAGAACTCCGATGGCGACATAGTGGACGGCAACAGCCGCCACGACAAGAGCGTGGAACACCTCGTGGAAACCGAACCATCGCGGGAACGGGTCGGGTCTCCTGATTCCGTAGACGAGAGCACCGACCGAGTGGATGATTCCGCCGGCCACCAACAACACGAAGGCGGCGACGCCCAGCCCCCACAACCTCGTGACGACAGGGGCTACACACCATCCGACGGCGGCATAGCTGCCCACGGTCAACCAGCGGGGAGGTGTTGCCCAGGTCGACTGAACGATCGCTCCCACAGCGGCGCCGGTCCATGCGATCACGAGCAT
Organism: Actinomycetes bacterium; assembly: GCA_024228575.1. Lineage (GTDB taxonomy): Bacteria > Actinomycetota > Acidimicrobiia > Acidimicrobiales > Poriferisodalaceae > JAAETH01. The sequence goes on along the minus strand of JAAETH010000539.1, from coordinate 8,685 downwards.
CATCACAAGTGCTGCACCGTCGAGGACCACGATCAGCACGGGGGTGTGTGTAGCCGCGATGGTGAAGTAGATCATCGAATGATCGAGCCGGCGGAACAGCTCGTGAGCCCTGGTACCCCAGGCGAGCCGGTGATAGGTGGCCGACACCGTGAACAACCCGATGACGCCGGCGGCGAACAGAGCGATCTCGACACGTTGACCCGCCGAGTGCACTATGACTATCGGGCAGAGAACGATGGCTGCCACGGCCGCAAAGACGTGCGACCAGCCGCGCCCGATGGGTCTGGTGTCGCCTTGTTCGGCGTTCACGGTCTGTGGATCGGCAGCGATTGCTGGCATGGACCAGAGGATACGCCCGAACCGCAGAGCGAAGAAGGCACCCGTACACGACACCTCTCCCGGAAAGTGGCAGGATTTCTCTCATGCCCGCATCGTGGTAGCCGACCGGGAGTATGAGTGCACGTGAAGCGGCAGCGATGTACCGTCCGCCAAACGAAATCCCGGCGATAGCCGGAGCTCTTGCACAGTGTCCATCACACCAGCCGGGGGGCTGGAGTAACTCGAGCACAGGGAGCCTCGATGGCTGACGACACAACCGCCGCAGACGCACAAGGCGACGACGAGGAAATCATCCTCGCCAATCTCAACGACGAAGATCTGATCGCACAGATACACGACGATCTGTACGACGGTCTCGCCGACGAGATCACCGAGGGGACCAACATCTTGCTCGAACGCGGCTGGGGTGCCGACCGCGTGCTGAACGATGCCCTCGTCGAGGGCATGCGGGTCGTTGGAATCGACTTCCGCGACGGCATCCTTTTCGTTCCAGAGGTGCTCCTTGCCGCCAACGCCATGAAGGCCGGAATGGCGATCCTTCGGCCCCTCTTGGCCGAGACCGGCGCCGAGCCGATCGGCACGATCGTCATCGGCACCGTGAAGGGCGATATCCACGACATCGGCAAGAACCTGGTCGCGATGATGTTCGAAGGCGCCGGGTACGAGGTGTTCGATGTCGGAATCAACACCGATGTCGACGAGTTTCTCGCCGCGCTCGAGGAACACAAGCCCAACATCCTCGGCTTGTCGGCACTGTTGACGACCACCATGCCCTACATGAAGGTCATCATCGACACCCTGTCCGAAAAGGGCATCCGCGACGATTACATCGTTCTCGTGGGCGGGGCACCGCTGAACGAGGAGTTCGCGTCAGCCATCGGGGCCGACTCATACTGCCGCGATGCGGCCGTTGCCTCCGAAACCGCAACCGCGCTCCTCAGCGAGCGTCGCGCCGCAGGCCGCTGAGGTCGATGTCAACTGGCCCGCGCCAGCTTTGTGTCATCGCCTGTGGGGCACTGGCCAACGAGCTGAACGAGCTCCGCACCATCCACGGGTTCGACAATCTCCACGTCGAGTGCCTACCGGGCAAGCTGCACAATCATCCAGAGCAGATTCCCACCGCTGTGCGCGACCGCGTACGCCGAGCGAGGCAACACTACGACGAGGTCCTGGTCGGCTATGCCGACTGCGGGACTGGTGGCTTGCTCGACCGGGTTTGTGCCGACGAGGGCGTCGAGCGCCTCGCCGGCGCACACTGCTATGAGTTCTTCGCCGGCTCGGCTCGGTTCGCCGAGCTGCACGAAGACCAGCTCGGCACCTTCTATTTGACCGACTATCTGGCAAACCATTTCGACCGGCTTGTCTGGCGCGGTTTTGGGCTCGACAAACACCCCCAACTCGTAGAGATGATGTTCGGCAACTACACCAGAGTCGTCTTGTTGACCCAGACCGATTCGCCCTCGGTACACGGGGCGGCCACCGGCGCTGCCAAACGTCTCGACCTGCCCCTCGAGATCCTTCACGCAGGCTACGGCCAACTCGAAACCGAGATCGTTCACTTCGTGCGCGGGCCGGTGTCGCTTGCACCAGAGGCAGGAACCAGAGCGCGATGAGCAGGAGGCGCAGGGGCGGCGGGCCCCAGCTCACCACCATCTGGTGGCGCGATATTCCCGCCCAGGTCAACGGTGTCGAACACGACCGCAAGGCCCAGTGGATCCTTCCCCAACGGTTCCAGGTCGCGATCGACAAGGCTGCCCTGATTGGAGATGCTTCCGACACCGACACCTATGTCGCCCAGTGGCATCAGACCGTGACACGAATCGAATCCGACCTCGCGAGCCCACTCGAGGACAGGGCCAAGGCAGAGGCATCGCGCCTCGACACCAAATACGACAGCGAGCGGCTGAAGGCGATAGTCGACAACGGCGGATGGAATCCAGACGCCGCACACCCGACCGCAGCGGCTTCAGCCGAGATCGCCATTTCCGGCGAACCCGAGACAGGCAGGCAACACCCATGACCGAAACAGTGCTCAGCTCGGCCACCAAGGAGGTGGTCATCGGGTTCGGACGGCCGTTCGTGATGATCGGCGAACGTATCAATCCGACCGGACGCAAGCTGCTGGCCGAAGAGATGACCAACGGCGACTTCAGTCGGGTCGAGTCAGACGCCATCGCCCAGGTTGCCGCCGGCGCCCAGATGCTCGACGTGAACGCCGGCATCCCGCTCGCCGACGAACCCGCCCTGCTGGCGCGCGCCGTCGAGCTGGTCCAGTCTGTGACCGATGTGCCGCTCGCGATCGACTCGTCGATCATCGAGGCGCTCGAAGCCGGCCTCGCCGTCTATCGAGGCAAGGCATTGATCAACTCGGTCACCGGCGAGGTCGAGAACATGGAGCGCGTATTGCCGCTCGTGGCCAAACACGGTGCTGCGGTCGTCGCGATCAGCAACGACGAGACGGGCATCAGCGAAGATCCAGACGTTCGTTTTGAGGTCGCCAAGAAGATCGTCCTCGCTGCGAACGACCATGGCATCGCGGCCGCCGACGTGATCGTCGATCCCCTGGTCATGCCCATCGGGGCCATGGGAACGGCAGGTCAGCAGGTGTTCCACCTGGTGCGCCGCCTGCGCGACGAACTGGGTGTGAACACGACCTGCGGTGCCTCGAACGTCAGCTTCGGACTACCGAACCGTCACAACATCACGGGCACGTTCCTGGCGATGGCAATCGGCGCAGGCATGACATCTGCAATCATGAACCCGATGCATGCCGAGGTGAGGAGCTCGGTCATGGCCGCCGATGTGCTCGCCGGCCAGGACCAGGATTGTGCGCGGTGGATCCAGGCCAACCGCGATCCGAACGCCGATGGCGGAGCGAGGGCCCGGCGCGGCCGTCGTCGTCGCCCCGAGTAATCGCGGGTAGGGCATGGCGACGCCAGAAGGACACCGCGTTGTCTTCACCCCGTCGGGTCTCAGCGGTTTCTCATCACACGAGGAGACGGTTCTCGAAGTCGCACGTCGCATAGGGGTCGATCTCGACTCGGTGTGCGGCGGGCGCGGAATCTGTGGTCGCTGCCAGGTCGAACCGTCGAAGGGTTCGTTCGCGAAGTGGGCCATCGAGTCTGCCGACGACAGTCTGACACCATGGTCGGACCTAGAAGCCGGGTACGAGGGGCGTCGGGCGATAGTCGAGGGGCGGCGGCTCGGCTGCGGAGCGCGTGTTCTCGGCGACGTCGTGATCGATGTTCCCGCGGATTCTCAGATCCACAAGCAGGTCATTCGCAAGGACGTGAACATCGAAGGTCTGCGTCTCGACCCTCTCGTCACCCTGCACTATCTGCCCGACGCTGCCTTCGCGGCGGCAACCCTCGCTGCGGACTGGGGTCATTCCGATGTCGAGATCGGCGATGCCTTGCCAAAGGCCGGTGACGTCACGGTTGCCGTGCGCGACGGAGCCGTCGTGGCGGCGTGGCCGGGATATCTCGACAGAATCGTCGGTTTTGCCGTCGATATCGGCTCGACGACCATCGCTGGTCACCTGTGCGATCTACGAAGTGGCGAGATCCTGGCCACCGCCGGTCGAATGAACCCACAGATACGCTTCGGCGAGGACCTCATGAGCCGGGTCAGTTACGTGATGATGAACCCCGGCGGAGACGTCGAATTGACGAGTGCCGTCAGAGGTGCACTCGACGGATTGCTCGGCGAGGTACTCGTCGAAGCCGGCATCGATCGTGATCAGGTTCTCGACATCGTCCTCGTCGGCAACCCCGTCATGCACCATCTGGCCCTGGGCTTGGACCCCACTCCCCTGGGCCAGGCACCGTTTCCCCTGGCCACCGAGGTCGCAGAACACCGGACCGCAGCCCAGCTCGACATCGACGCTCCCAACTCCAGCGTCTATGTGGGGCCGTGTATCGCGGGACACGTCGGCGCAGACACGGCCGCAGCGATCTTGTCCGAAGGGCCCCACCGCAGCGAGGTGGTGCAACTCCTGGTCGACGTGGGAACCAACGCCGAGATCGTGCTCGGCAACAACAAGTCGATGTTCGCTGCGTCCAGCCCCACGGGCCCTGCCTTCGAGGGGGCTCAGATCTCGGCGGGACAACGAGCCACCGCCGGGGCGATCGAACGGGTCCGGATAGACCCCGACACCCTTCGACCACACGTTCGTGTCATCGGATGTGAACTGTGGAGCGACGAGGAAGGTTTCGCCGAGGCCACGGCCAGGCCAGGTGTCACCGGTATCTGCGGCTCTGGCATCATCGAGGCGCTCAGCGAACTGGTCCGATCCGGGGCCATCGATCGCCAGGGGGTCATCGTCGGGGATCACCCCTCCGCCTCGGCGCGAATTGTTGCCGACGGGCGGACGAATGCCTACGTACTTCACGGCGAACCCGGCGATCCTGCGGCGATCAAGGTCGTGCAAGCCGACGTCCGTGCGATCCAGCTCGCGAAAGCTGCTCTGAAGGCGGGCATCGACGTATTGCTCGAACATGCAGGCCTGCCACTACCTGACGAGATTCGCCTGGCGGGCGCGTTCGGAGCCCATATCGACCCGGCGCACGCCATGACTCTTGGCCTCATCCCCGATCTGGAAGTCGATCGGGTGAGGGCGGTCGGCAACTCGGCAGGATCGGGTGCCGTTCGCGCCCTGTTGTCCGGCGAACAGCGCCTCGAGATGGAACAGACCGTTGCCGATGTCACCAAGATCGAGACTGCGACCGAGCCGCGGTTCCAGGATCTGTTCGTGACGGCACTGGCGTTCCCTCACTCGCCCAATGTGGGTTCTGATGGCGCCGAGCTGGCATCGAGGGGACGTCGCGGGCGACGTCGCGCAACCGGTAGTGGCTGAACAGGAGCGGGAGGGGAAACAGATGAGTGAACGAGATTCAGAAGGACGAGGATCGAGGCGTGGAGGCGGCAGGGCGGGCCGACAGGCCGCCCGGTCGGCCCGGACTCGGGCCACGTCGCCGTACATAGAACGTTCGTTGCCTCCTGTCCAGGTCCTCGACGACGCTGCCTGCCGCCAGATCGAAGACAACGCCGACACAATCCTCAACGAGGTCGGGATCGCCTTCCAGGACTTCCCCGCCGCTCTCGAACTGTGGCGCGACGCCGGTGCTCGTGTCGAGGGCGAGATGGTCTATTTCCCAAGGGGACTGTGCCGCGAGATCGTTCAGGCAAACGCCCCGGCAGAGTTCGTGCAGCACGCCCGAAACCCGCAGCGCAGTGTGCGTATCGGCGGCAACGCGACCGTGTTCGCCCCCAACTACGGCTCACCGTTCGTGTCCGATCTCGACAATGGCCGACGCTACGGCACCATCGACGACTTCAACAACATCGTCAAGCTGACGTACATGCTCCCTCACCTCCACCACTCGGGTGGGACGGTGTGCGAACCGGTCGATGTCGCCATCAACAAACGGCACCTCGACATGGTGTACGCCCACCTGCGATACAGCGACAAGCCGTTGATGGGGTCTGTCACCGCTCCCGAACGCGCCGCCGACTCGATCGAGATGTGTCGCATCGCTTTCGGAGGCGATCTCGGCGACCGCACGGTGTTGACTTCATTGGTCAATGCCTCCTCACCCCTGCGCTGGGACGCGACCATGCTCGGGGCCGCGACCGAATATGCCAGGGCGAACCAGGCGTGCATCATGTCGCCCTTCATCCTGGCGGGTGCAATGTCTCCGGTCACGATTGCGGGAGTTGCAGCTCAGGCGCTCGCCGAGGCGTTGTCGGGTATGGCGTTCAACCAACTGGTGAGACCCGGAGCACCCGTCGTCCTCGGCACGTTCGCCTCGTCGATGTCGATGGCCACAGGAGCACCGACGTTCGGCACCCCCGAGGCGAGTTTGGCAATCCATGTGATGGCTCAGCTGGCCCGGCGCGTCGGAGTTCCGTTCCGGTCCGGGGGCATGTTCACCTCGTCGAAGGTGCCAGACGCTCAGGCGGCTTTCGAGTCCTCGTCGACGATCATTCCAACGGTCCAGGCCGGGGTGAACTTCGTACTCCACGCTGCCGGGTGGATCGAAGGTGGCCTCACGCTCAGCTTCGAGAAACTCCTGATGGATGCAGATCAGCTCGGCATGATGGAGGTTTACGCCAAGGGCGTCGACATGTCGGCGAACGGGCAGGCGATGGACGCCTTCATCTCGAACGCTCATGGCGAACACTTCCTCGGCAATGCCCACACTCTCGCCAACTTCGAGACCGCCTTCTATCGGTCGACAATCGCCGACAACGACAGCTTCGAGGCATGGCTCGAGAACGGATCTCTCACAGCGGCCCAGCGAGCCAATGCCAGGTGGAAACAGATGCTGAACGACTACGTCGAACCCGCGATGCCGCCAGAAACGCTCGCCGAGCTCGACGCCTTTGTGGCAGCCCGCAAGAACGAGATGCAAGACGAGATCGGCTGACCACCGTCCTCTTTGGGTGTCGGACTCTCGATGACGAGGCCCGCGCCCTCACCGCGTTGGCCGAGGAGCTGACCCATCCGATGGTGCCGCGAGTGTGCGAACACCCTCGTTCGGCGCTCGTTTCAGCGGGAACGGTGTATAGGAACCAGGAACAAGACCACTCCCACGGCGAACAGGGCACTGCCGACTGCGGCGAGGGGATCGCCGGCTCTCACGGCGGACGCAAAAAACGCTCCACAGCCGATCAGCCACAGCCACTGTCCGGCGACGTTGAACCGATGTTCGCTCATCACCTCATTGTGCCCACGCCGGTTGCCTACCGGCGACCCTCGACGATCACGACGGTGATTCCTTCTGCGACACGGTGTCAACCCGTGCCTTGCTCGTCCGTCTGACACTCCTCTGCAGGAGCAGGGCGGCACGCGCCGACGCACGTGCGGGGAACGCCTGATAGGGACCCTGTTCGTCGACGGGCACGGCCTCGACGAACGCGATGCGCCACGCGATGAACAGGCAGATCGCCAGGTAGGGCAGGATCTGAGCCACGAAGTACAGCTCGATGTCGATGGCCATCAGGCCCGCAGCGGCCAGAGGGCCCACGATTGCCCCAGCCCCGTTGACCCGAACGAGTGCCGCAGAGGCACCCACGATGTGTTCTGGAGCAATCCAGTCCTGTGTGATGGCGATTGCCAGCGAATACAACGGGAAGGCCACAGCACCGAGCAGAGCCATCACGGCGATGCCGAGGTACGAACTCGCGTCGATGACCAACAGCACGACCCCACAACCGGCTGCGATCGCCGCGGCAGCAAAGATGACACCCCGCCGCGGGATCCGATCCGATATCCAACCGATCGGCCATTGCGACACAACCGAGCCCATGACCGGGGCGGAGAGCCACAGCGAGAGCTCGGCCCCGCCGAGGTCGGTCGTTGCAACATAGACCGCACCGAGGCCGATGAGTGCCCCGAGGGAGCTGCCGGACAAGAAGCCGACCGCCAGCCCGCTCGGTGCCATCCGGGCCAGGTCGCGCAACGACAGCCGAGCCGGTTCACTCAATGGTGGCGAGCTCGCAGCAGACAGTGTCACCGGAACAAGGCTGAGCGATACCAGAATCGATGCAAGAGCGAACAGTGTGAACGTCTTGGGATCGGCGACGTTCAGAAGGAACTGGCCCGCCGCGATCGATCCCATCGTCACCACCATGTATGACCCGAGGAGTCGGCCCCGCGTCTTGTTCGTGCCGAGGTCGTTCAGCCACGATTCGATGACGACATACAGGCCCGCCATGCAGAGACCAAAGACAAATCGCATGATCGCCCACAGCACAGGGGTCACCCAGACAACATGGATCAACGCCGCACTCGAGGCCGCCGAAGCGAGGGCGGCGAACACACGGATGTGCCCAACCGACTGAAGGGCGTGTTCGGCGTACCGGCTGCCCACCAGGAAGCCGAGGAAATAGGTGGTCATGATGAGGCCGGTCACGCCGACGCCGAAGCCCTCGGCATCGGCCCTGATAGCCAACACGGCACCTTGAAGACCGTTGCCTGTCATCAGCAGGGCAACGCCAAGGAACAGGGCCCACGTCTTGGCGACGGTGCTGGCCTCGGCGAACGCCGGACCACCCAGGACTACATCGGGGTCGACGGCGTGGGCAGCGAGTTCGGCAGCCTCCCAGGCCGAGAGGTCCGTGTCGGAGATGAGGTCGTCGAACCCCTCGATCAGCTCCTCGGGGTAATCCGGGTATTCGGGCTCCTCCCCAACCCCAACATCCTCCTCGCTCATCGCTGCACCCCGTTCGCCTTCTGGGTGCCCCTCCGGGACACCACCGTGCGGCTCGGTCCTTGTCGGTTCGCCTTCTGGGTGCCCCTCCGGGACACCACCGTGCGGCTCGGTCCTTGTCGGTTCGCCTTCT
>JAAETH010000538.1 GCA_024228575.1 Actinomycetes bacterium | reverse complement strand
CCGGGCAGAAATTCGTGGTCTACCTCCCACCCGACCATGGCACACCCGACCGCGATCACGCCGTCCTCTACCACCTCCACGGAGCCGGCGTCCGATGGCCGTGGGTGGCCAAAGACATCCACTGGCTCGCCGCCGAGCACGAGCAAGCAGCCCAACGCGGCATCATCGAGCCGATGATCATCGTCGGGGCCTACGACCCCAGCCGCTTCTCCATGTGGTCCGACAGCACCGATGGCTCGAACAATCGGGCCACCGCCGTGCTGTCCGACCTCATCCCCCACGTCGAAACCAGCTACCACGCCAGGACGGACCGGGCATCACGCTACATCCAAGGCTTCTCCATGGGCGGATTCGGGGCCGCAACACTCGGACTCAAACACCAAGATCTCTTCGCCGCCATCATCATCTGGGACGGCGCCCTCCACGATTGGCGCACCCTCAACCGAGGACGCAGCAAGATCGCCGCCAACCAGTTCAACGACGACGAACACAGCTTCCAGCAGTGGTCGCCCTGGACGATGG
>JAAETH010000537.1 GCA_024228575.1 Actinomycetes bacterium | reverse complement strand
GTATTGGGTGGGGGTGATGCCGAGCTGTTGGCAGCGCCGGTGGAAGTCGTTTTCGAGCCGGCGGGTCGTTTCGGGGTCGTAGCTGTCTGGCGGTGGCATCGGTGTCTTTCGGTGGGTGGGTGGGTTGTCTGCCGTGCGGGGGTCCGACAAGACCCCCGCACGGTTGACGGTGATGTCAGAACAGGTCGGTGGGTGCGGCCGGCGCCGTGAATGGTGCCTCTGCGGCGTTCACGGCGTCGTTCGCTGCTGCGACGGTCGGGTTGGGTGCCGCGTACTGGGCGGTAAACATCTTCGGTGGGTTCTGTCCGCGCTGGGCGTCGCCGTCGTGTGAGTATCGCAGTGCGAGCGTGCCCCCTACTTCGACTCGTTCGGCGTTGGCGGTTCGCAGCGCTTGCTTGACTGCGTACAGTTTGCGGCCGTTGTCGAGGGGCATTCTGACGGGTTCGAGTTCCCCGTCGACGTCGAGGACGACCACGGTGCATGGGTTCGGGTTGCCGTCGTAGCTGGTGTAGTTGTGGTCGAAGGTGAACTCGGCGACTGTGCCGGTGACTGTGTCTCCTGGCTGGCCGAATTTGGCGTAGCTGCCGCCGGCGCTGTTGATTGATGACATCGGGTCGGTACTCATTGTTGGTGCTCTTTCTTGGTGGTGCCCTGTCGGGCGGGGTTCTGGGCGGGTCCGGTGACCCGGAAGTAGACACGTTTGCCGTGTTGTTGGACGTCGCCGTTGTGGCCGTGTGTCCACAGTTTGTTGGCGAGGTCGCCCCGGTTGATGGTCACGTCGACCCGGAACCATTGGCCGGGGTGGTTGGCGGCGTGGGCGATCCGGCGGGCCCACACGGTCGGCGGTTTTGTGGTTGCCGTTGGGGTGTCGACGGGGCTAATCCCTGCTGGTGTGTCGGTCATCGGTCCTGCTTTCCTGTGCCGCCGGTGAGCGCGGATCTGCGGAGCCGGCGCATCCAGATGTGGGCCTGGTTTCTGTCACCGTCGAGGTACCGGTCCATGAGCAGTGTTGTCACTGCCTGCCCAAGAAACTCGGCTTCG
>JAAETH010000536.1 GCA_024228575.1 Actinomycetes bacterium | reverse complement strand
GCACGCCACGGCGCGATCGTGACGCTCGTCGAGGACAATGTGCTGGGAGGGGCCGCCCACCTGCTCGATTGTGTTCCCTCCAAATCGATGATCGCCACCGGCGGGGCGGTGTCGTTCGCCAGACGCGTCGCCGGTCTTGGGTTGGCCGACATAGATCCCCAGGTGGAACGGAACCTCATCGTCGATCGCATCAGCGCGATCAAGCAGCGCATTCGGAGTTCGATCGAAGATCTGCTGACCAGCCAAGGTGTCAGGCTGGTCCACGGACGGGGACGTCTCACCGGGCCGTACAGCGGCGAGATGTTGCATACGGACGGCTCGATCGAGGAGATCGAGTTCGACGGTGCCGTCCTCGCTACCGGTTCGCGCCCGCGAATTCCAGAGTGGGCCCCGATGGACGGCGAGCGGGTGATATCGACTCGCGATGCCTATCCGCCGCCCGATTTCCCGGAGCATCTCATCGTGGTCGGGTCAGGTGTCACAGGTGTCGAGTTCGTCCACATGTTCGAGAGTCTGGGGTCGCGGGTCACCCTCATCGTCAGCCGCCAACAGGTTCTGCCCCACAAGGACCCTGAGGCCGCTGCCGTTCTCGAGGCAGATTTCCTGGAGCGAGGCGTCAAGTTGTTCAAGGGAGCCCGCGCGACTTCGATCGAGCGCAGCGGCGAAGAAGTCACCGTCAATTGCGACGATGGCCGTATCGCTCGCGGATCGCATGCACTTCTCGCCATAGGTTCGATCCCGAACTCGGACAACCTGGGTCTCGATGTTGCGGGCATCGAAGTCGATCCGAGTGGGTACGTCGTGAACGACCATCACCTTCGCTCGACCGTGCCCCACATCTACGCGGCCGGAGACCTCAGCGGTCGGCTGCCGCTGTCGTCGGTCGCATCGATGCAGGGTCGCAAGATTGCCGACCACCTCATGGGCATGCACGAGGGGCGCCAGCACACCCATATCGACTACGACAAGGCAGCCTCGGCGATCTTCACAGATCCAGAGATCGCCGACGTCGGTCTGGCCGAGGCAGATGCGTTCGCATCTGGACGAAAGATCCGCGTCACCAAGGTGCCGTTCTCCTCGAACGCCAAGGCGCTGATCAACGATTCGACCACCGGATTTGTGAAGATCGTCTCGGACCCGCACACCGGCGTGGTGCTCGGTGGGTCGATTGTCGGAAGCCATGCCGCCGAGTTGATCTCGGTCATTGCCGTGGCTGTGAAGGCCGGTCTGAAGGTCCACGACATCCGCGACAGCCTGCTCGTGTATCCATCGTTGTCCGAGTCGCTCAGTGAGGCCGCCGAATAGGGACAGGGTCGCCTGCTCTGTCGGGCGGATCAGCCGATGAGCTGTGGCAGCGGTTCACCGTTCTGTGCCCCCTCGACGATCCGCTCCACGTATCGCCTGTAGGGACTGCTGGGCATCGCTCTCGCCGTCCTTGTGAGGTGGCCGATGTCGATGAACCCCTTGTTGAAGGCGATCTCCTCGAGACACGCGATCTTCAAGCCCTGACGTCTCTCGATCGTCGCGATGAAGTTCGACGATTCCAGCAAACTCTCGTGGGTTCCGCTATCGAGCCACGCGATTCCGCGACCGAGGCGGATCCCGTGAAGTTCTCCTCGCTCGAGGTATCGGCGGTTGAGGTCTGATATCTCGAGTTCGCCACGGGGGCTTGGCGCCAGCGCCCTCGCATGCTCGACAACACAGCGGTCGTAGATGTAGAGGCCGGGTACAGCGAGGTTCGTACGGGGCACCTCTGGTTTCTCTTCTATCGACACGACGTGACCATCGTCATCGAACTCGACGATTCCGTAGCGGCGCGGGTCCTCGACTGGATAGCCGAACACGATCGCACCCTTTGTGAAGTTGGCGACGATCTCGTCCAATCCGATGCGCCCATAGAAGATGTTGTCGCCGAGAACCATCGCGACGGAATCGCCACCGATGAATCCCTCGCCGATCAGGAAGGCCTGGGCGATGCCAGCGGGTCTGGGTTGAAGTGCGTAGTCGATCCTGATGCCCCATGCCGAGCCATCGCCGAGGAGTTCGCGGTAGCGCGGTAGATCGTCGGGCGTCGAGATGAGCAGGATCTCATCGATGCCGGCGAGCATCAGCGTCGCCAGCGGGTAGTACACCATGGGTTTGTCGTATACGGGCTGGAGCTGCTTGCTTGCGACCGTTGTCAGCGGATAGAGCCGCGTTCCAGCACCGCCGGCCAAGACGATGCCCTTCACGTTAGGCAGGTCGACTCGCCGCGAACGGGCCTAAGGAGCTGCACGAATGGGCCGTGTGCTGTTTGGGACGACCGCGTTGCAGCGACGACTATTCGGTCTTGTGTGGCTGCGAGAAATGCCTGGCGAAGCAGGCCCGCAATGGCCGCCAGGCCTTTTGCCCAGCGGAGCGAACCGAAGCGGGCAAACGTTCGGCGACAGCGGCGACCATCTGGTCGACTCGCCCCGGCCCGGGTTGCCCCTCAGCCTCTGCGACAGGTGTTTCGGTCACCCCTGGTGGTGGATCGATTGGTGCGAGCTCGACGAAGGGAAGCGGTCCCGGCTCGAACGGTCCCGGATCGGCGACCTTCGTGGCCACGCAGTCGAACAGCCACTCGTCCTTTCGGCGCAGATCGCTGACGACGAAACCAGTGTCGTGAAGAGCTTTGCGCAGTGTCAGCTCGGTGAAACCGACGTAGTGATAGTCGCCCGAGTAGGCCTGGGTTCCGAAGAGGGCGTGGACCATCGTCTCGTGGTGCTCGACCGACTTCTCTCGATCGATCAGGCGGGCGACACCGATGATGTCAGGCACCCGCAGAACGACCGTGCCACCGTCCTTGAGCAGGCGCGCCCACTCGGTCAACGCCGGCCGGGTGTCCCGGCGTTCGAGGTGCTCGAGCACGTCCTGAGCGATGATCTCGACAAAACTCTCCGAAGGCAGCATCGAGAGATCGCGCACATCGGCCACCAGATCTGGATTGTGGTAATCCTGAAAGTCGACGTTCAGGTATCCATCGCGATGATCCCAACCGCAGCCGAGATTCAGCCGGTCGGGGAGAGCCTCGAGGTTGAGTCCCGCAGGCGTGTCAGTCATGAAATCACGACTACGACATCGCCGGCGCCGACGGTATCGCCGACAGAGACCTTGATCTCCGAGATGGTCCCGTCCTTGTCGGCGGCGATGTTGTTTTCCATCTTCATCGCTTCCAGCACGACGACGGGCTGACCGGCCGCAACCTCGGCGCCAACCTCGACCAGGATCTTCACGATCGTGCCCTGCATCGGGACGGCGACCTTGCCCGATCCGGCACCTCCACCCGCGCCTCCACGAGCCTCGCGCTTCTTGCGCTTCGCAGGCGTTGCAGCGGCCATGCCGGACTCGGGCACCCATGCCGAGACCCGGAAACGGCGGCCGTTCACCTCGACGGTGGTGTCCTTGCGCACGAGGTCGCCCTCGTCGTCATCGGGGACGACAGGCGCGGACGAGACTCCGCTGAGGTCGAGCGTTTCCTCGACCCACTTGGTGCTGTGCTCGATCGCAGTGAAGTCCGCGTGGCGCAGGATCGCGAGGTCTGCAGGAATGGTAGTGGCGACTCCTTCGATGGTCAGCTCTTCGAGAGCCCTGATGGCCCTAGCGATGGCCACATCGCGGTCGCGACCCCAGACGATGAGTTTTCCGATGAGGTTGTCGTAGTACTGCGAGATCTCGTCGCCTGCGGCGTAGCCACCATCGAAGCGGGTGCCGAAGCCGTTGGGAAGGTCGAGCTTGGTTATCGGTCCGGGTGAAGGCCGGAAGGCGCCTTCCGCTGGATCTTCGGCATTGATGCGGATCTCGATGGCGTGGCCATCTATGTGTATGTCGTCCTGGGTGAACGGCAAGGGCTCGCCGGCAGCGACCCGCAGCTGCATCTCGACCAGATCTATGGATGTGACGAGCTCGGTAGCCGGGTGTTCGACCTGAAGTCGAGTGTTCATCTCGAGGTAGAAGAACTCGCCGTCCTCGTACAGGAACTCGACAGTTCCGGCGTTGACGTAGTCGCATCCCTTGGCCACAGCGACGGCTGCCTCACCCATGGCGGCGAGGATCTCCGGTGGAATTCCGGGCGCCGGGGCCTCTTCGATGAGTTTCTGATGCCTGCGCTGCGCCGAACAGTCGCGGGTTCCGAGGTAGACGCAGTTCCCATGGTTATCCGCCATGACCTGTACCTCGATATGTCGAGGTTTGGTGAGGTAGCGCTCCATGTAGATCTCGTCGCGACCGAAGTAGGCAAGAGCTTCGCGCTGGGCCGACTCGATGGCATCGCCGATCTCGTCTGGGCCGCCGACGACTTTCATGCCTCGTCCACCACCGCCGTACGCTGCCTTGATGGCGACGGGATAGCCGTACTCGTCGCCGAAGGCTTGCACCTGTGCTGGGTCGGTGATGAGGTCGGTCGTTCCCGGCACACCGTCGACGTTGACACGCTCGGCGGCTTGACGTGCCGAGATCTTGTCGCCCATGACTTCGATCGCCTCGGGGTGTGGCCCGATGAAGGCGACGCCCATCGCTGTCACCGCTCTGGCGAAGTCGGCGTTCTCGCTGAAGAATCCGTACCCGGGGTGGACTGCGTCGGCACCTGACCGCTCGATCACATCGAGGATGACAGCGGTGTTGATGTACGACTCGGCGGCTGTCTGGCCCCCGAGCGCGTATGCCTCATCTGCCATCCGGACATGAAGTGCCTCGCGGTCGAGGTCGCTGTAGACGGCCACGGTGTCGATGCCCATCTCACGGCATGCACGGATTACGCGAACGGCGATCTCGCCGCGGTTCGCGATGAGGACTTTGTTGAACATGTGACCTCGCAGATAGTTCGAACCATCAATATTTGCACGTCCGGCCAAGACTCTCGAACTGACCCGGCATTCCCGCACAAGGGAACTGGGCCGACCGGCCCTGGGGGTGCCGGGACCGGCGGCGGTACGATCGGGCTCGGAGGTCGAACTTGATGACTCAGATCGAACTGCCCGAGGCAGTACCCGTCGAAGGAACGCGGTTCCGCCTTGCCGTTGTCGAGGTAGCAACGTCCACCAACACCGTCCTGGCCGAGGCCGCCCACAAAACTGTGGACCCATGGTACGTGCTGCGCGCCGACCACCAGACCGCCGGGCATGGGCGCCAGGGACGGATGTGGGAGTCGCCGCCCGGAGCCGGGATGTTGCTCTCGATCCTGTTCGACTCGCGCCCCGTCGAGCAGGTTCACCTGCTCTCGACCGCCGTCGGATTTGCCACAGCGGCGGCATGTCGCACCCTCGGTGCCAATGCACGAATGCAGTGGCCAAACGATCTGGTCGGCCCTCACGAGGTCGATGGACACACCGCCAAACTCGCAGGTGTGCTCGGCCAATTGGTGGAATCGCCCTACGGTATGCGCGCCGTCATCGGAGTCGGCCTCAACCTCCGTTCGCAACCCGGGCTTGCCGAAACGATCGGTCGTCCGGTGACCGTCCTCGACGATCTGGTCGGCAGCAGCATCTCCGCCGACGAGATGGCACATCTCGTCCTCGGCAGCCTCGAGCTCGTTCTTGCTGCTCTCGACGACCCGGCCAGGGGGCCGGCGTGGCTGCGACAGCAGTGCATCGAGATCTCGGCGACGATCGGACACCAGATCTCGGTCGCCACACAACAGGGCACATTCGAGGGCAAGGCCATCGACATCGACGTCGACGGCCATCTCGTACTCGAGACCGACGACGGCCCCAGGACCTTCGAGGTCGGCGACATCGACGCTGCCTGATCACTGGTTGTCGGTCGGGACAACAGCCGACGCGCCTACCCGCTAGCCCCCTAAGCCACTTCTTCGGGCGGTCGACTGAACCGGCATGGCTACCGTCTCGGAATCCGACCGCATCAAGGGCGTCTACGTTGTCCGTCCGTCGATCCACAGCGATGAACGAGGCTTCATCGTGGAGACGTTTCGCCGAGAGTGGATCCCCGGTGCTCGCGAGATGATCCAATCGAACCGTGCCGACAGGCAGGCGGGTTCGCTCGTTGGCCTGCACTACCACCTTCACCAGAGCGACTACTGGTACGTGCCCTTCGGAAGAGCACGCGTGGTTCTCCACGACCTGCGCGACGGATCGGTGACCGACGGCGAGACCCTCGAAATCGATCTGGGTGGCGACGAACACCTCGGTATCTACATCCCGCCCGGTGTGGCCCACGGCTTCGCGGCCCTCACCGACATGACGATCACCTACCTCGTCGACGGCTACTACAACCCCGCAGACGAGCTCGGTGTTGCCTGGGACGACCCGGATATCGACGGCAACTGGGGTGTTCAGGATCCGGTGGTTTCCGAGCGCGACATGTACAACCCGCGCCGCAAGCAGATCGAAGAGATGTGGCAGCCACACGCCGCATTGCGAACCTGACGCTCTGGCAGAGTGAAACTCCTGATCACCGGCGCCGCCGGATTCATTGGCTCGAGCTATGTTCGACATGTTCTAGCGACAAGCGAGGACACGGTGACCGTCGTCGATCTGCTCACCTACGCGGGTGGACTCGACACGATGGCCGACTTCATCGACCACGACCGAGTCACCTTCATCAAGGGTGACATCGCCGACCGACTTCTGATGAGCGAGGTGATGGGTGGCCACGATGCTGTCGTGAACTTCGCCGCCGAGTCACACGTCGACAGATCGATCGCCGATCCGGACGCCTTCGTGCGCACCAACTGCCTTGGCACCAACGTCTTGTGTGATGTGGCGCAACGTGCAGGCACAGAACGTGTACTGCACGTATCGACCGATGAGGTTTACGGGTCTCGACTGACGGGATCGTTCGAGGAGGCAGACCTCCTCGAGCCGAGTTCGCCCTACAGCGCCTCCAAGGCCGGCTCTGATCTGATCGCCCTCGGGTATCACACGACCTTTGGGCTCGACGTGTCGGTGACGCGGGCGTCCAACAACTACGGCTCGTACCAGTACCCGGAGAAGGTCATCCCCCTCTTCGCGACGAACCTCTTGAGGGGCCACCCGGTGCCGCTCTACGGTGACGGCTCGAACGTTCGTGATTGGCTTCACGTCAGCGACCATTGCGCGGCGGTCGACACCGTGCTCCGAAAAGGCAGGGCGGGCGAGATCTACAACATCGGGGGTACAGCAGAGCTGTCGAACGTCGAGCTGGCCCATCGGCTGGTCGAACTGTGCGGCGCCGACGAGTCGCTCATCACACCCGTTCAGGACCGGCTCGGTCACGATCAGAGGTACTCGATCAGCCTCGACAAGATCGCCGAGCTCGGATGGGAGCCGCAGGTCGGAATCGATGAAGGCCTCGAGTCGACGGTCGATTGGTATCGCTCGAACGAGTGGTGGTGGGAGCCGAGGCGGCCGTGATGGCCGCGTCGATCCTCATAACGGGCTCTGGTGGCCAGTTGGGTCGCGAGCTGACGCGGTTGCTGCCAGGCGCGATCGCGCTCGATCACGGGCGGCTCGACGTCTCGGACCGCCGCTCGGTGCACGAGGCCATCGCCTCTCATCGTCCGGACATCGTCATTCACACCGCGGCCATGACGGCCGTCGACGCATGTGAGACCGACGTCGACGCCGCCTTCGAGGTGAACGGGCTCGCATGTCGATGGCTCGTGGAAGCCTGCGAACGCAACGGTGGAAGGGTCGTTGCGGTGTCGACCGACTATGTGTTCTCGGGTGAACCCGGAGCCGAACCCAGGCCATGGACCGAGTGGGATCCGACCCGGCCGCGCTCGGTGTACGGTCGCTCGAAGCTTGCCGGCGAGCTCGAGTTGCGGCCGACGGACTCGATCGTTCGAACCGCGTGGCTGGCTGGGCCTCTGGGCGACAACACCGTCAAGACGGTGCTCCGGCTCGCGGCATCGGAGACTGCGATGTCGTTCGTGAACGATCAGATCGGCTCGCCGACGTTCGCCCCCGACCTGGCAGAGGTGATCGTTTGGTTGGTGGAGCACGAGATTCCAGGCGTGGTCCACGCGGTCAATCGAGGATCGGCCTCCTGGTTCGACTACGCCCAGAACATCGTGAAGGCCGCCGGATACGACCCTGGTCTGGTATCCCCGATCGGCACAGACGAGCTTCTTCCACCGAGGCCCGCACCGCGCCCTGCCTACTCGGTACTCGATGACATGGTGCTTCGCTCTGTGGACCATAGGATGCCGCACCACCTCGAATCTCTCGACAGGCTCATCGGCTCGTTCGCCGCGTCGTTGTAGCCTCGGCAACGGACTCGACAGGAACCCTCATCTACTGATGTCTCAAATCCAGATCATGTGGGACAGCCGTCCCCTGGTGGCCAACTTCGCCCAGCGCGAGCTCAAGGCGCGCTATCGGCGCAGCCTGCTCGGCTGGTTGTGGTC
>JAAETH010000535.1 GCA_024228575.1 Actinomycetes bacterium | reverse complement strand
GGTCTGTTTGGCTTGGTCCAAAGGCGGATCGAATCGAATGGCCTCGCTCTTGAGGACACCAAGGGGCACCGTTGCGACGACGTGAGAGCCCGCGAACTCCTCGCCCTCACTGGTCACCACCACACCGCTGTCGGTCTCGACGATCGAATCCACACCAACCCCGAGGCGGATATCGAGCCCTTCGGCCAGTGCTTCGTTGATCGTCCGAAACCCGCCTTGGGGGAGCCGGTCGACATCCTCGCCCTCCTCCCCGGCTTCATCGTCTGACCCGGTTTCGTCGGGTCCTTCGCCCAAGAAGAGTGTCGCAACCTCGGTGTCGACGTTGGAACCGCCATTGAGACCAAACAGCCCCTTGACCGCGTTGGCGGCCCCAGCGACCGCCCGCGGGTCACCAGATGCCTGGGCGGCGAGACGGTCAATCACCGCGCCCAACGTCTCGTCAGCCGGTCCAGTGAGAACGTCGTTGGGGTCTCCCAGCGCGAGCGGAGCCAACAGTGAGAGCAGTGTGTTGGCGGCGGCGCTGTCGGGATAGCTGCCCGAACTCCGGTCATAGACTCGTGCCTGCAAGACGAGGTCGGTCAAGCCGGCAGGCAGAAGCGGCACATCGATCGCGCTGAACAGTGGGGCCAACGGCGATTCGTTTCCCGGGTGGACCCACGCCGCGCCGAGATCAACGGCGGCGTCACCGAGATGGCTGGTGTGGGTCCGACCGCCGATGCGCTCACGACCCTCGAGGACCAGCACCTCTGCTCCGCTGAGATGAAGTGCCCGCGCCGCGGTGAGACCAGCCAGACCAGCACCCACGACGATGACTCGACCCACCTCACCAGGCGGTGCTGACGGCACATTGTCGCTGCCGTCGTTCGCGAACAACCGTGCTTGGAGAGCGGCCACGGTGGTGCTCGATGAACCCGAGCCGGGGAGGGTCGTGGACGAGCCTAACTCTGATGCGGGTTCGCTGGAACACGAGACAGCCACGATGGTTCCCCCAGCCAACATGAGGAACCGGCGGCGATTGATCGGTTCGCGAGCGTCGGCAGCAGTCATCGGATTCCCTTTCCTGTGCCTTGCAGTGCGCTCGTCGGCGACGCGGCCCGATCAGCCGCGGAGGGCTCCGACCGCAGCGATGACGGTCGGTGTCGCAACGGCTGCCAGCTGAGGTTGGTGGCACTTCGCCAGAGCCATTCAGCGGGTCCGAATCGGCATCGGTCGAGCCACGCCGTTGACCACCACAGCTGAAGGGTCCATACGCCGACGACGAAGACGGCGAGCGTGGATCTGGTGAGGTCGACCTCAGCCAGCAGCACGGTGAGCAAGGCGACGCCGATCATCGACTGGGTGAGATAGTTGGTGAGGGCCATCCTTCCCGCGGCCCGAAGCCGGATCACGAGCGACGTCTCCGCTCGCATGTTCC
>JAAETH010000534.1 GCA_024228575.1 Actinomycetes bacterium | reverse complement strand
TCGGCCTCAGTGGAGCCACCGAGGCCTCCAGCGCCACCTCGGCCTTGGCGAGACCACGATCAGAGCCTGGCAAGCACCCGCTCGACATGATCCCCGGCTACGAAGGCCCCGCCTACGGCGTCCCGGATGCATTGGGCACCCGCATGGTCATGTCGCTCTTGTCTGCGGGTCCACGACAGCCATTATCTCGGGAGGCGGCACACTCCATCCAAGGGCGATCGTGCCGAGGGCGGTCCGGGGCAACTCGGCGCCACCGGCTCTCGGTGGCCGCTCGACAGCTGTGAGGTTTGCCTGTTGCTCGGCTCGGACACGTTGGTCGGTGGCGTCGGGGTCGAGGATCGCAACCAGCTCGGCCTCAAGCTCGATAGTGAGGCCAGCCATCGCCGGATCATTGATCCGATCGTCGAGCTCGTCGGGGTCGGCGGCCATGTCGAAGAGCTGCGCTGGCGTGTCTTCGAGCATGTACCGGACGTACTTCCAGTCACCCCTCCGGATCATGAACGAGGCCGCAGCCGACATTGGTCCGTGGTACTCGGAGAACACGGCCCTCGTCGGATCGTCGGGAGCACCAGCGATCGACATGAGTGACTGGCCGGGGAGGTCGGCGTCGTCCTCACTCCGCTCCACGGCCGTAGCCTCGAGGACCGTCGGGAAGATGTCGACAAGCGACACCGCCGTGTCGCACACTCGGTCGGGGTCAACCCCAGGACCCCGTATCACCATCGGCACACGAGCCGAGGCGTCGTACATGACGCTCTTCATCAAGAACCCATGGCTGCCCAGCATGTCGCCATGGTCCGAGGTG
>JAAETH010000533.1 GCA_024228575.1 Actinomycetes bacterium | reverse complement strand
GGGTGTCGATGGTGGTCCAGTGCTATATAGCTGGGATGCGCCGACCGACTTTCCGGCCGATTGCGAGGCCATACCTGCGAGTTATGTGCCTCAGCCCGGTACTCGAGTGCAGCTTGGACTTGCGGACAAAACTGCGGACGAGGTCCGCCTTGCCGGCATCGACCCTTCTTCGGCTGAGAGGTACGGGATTTCGGCATCTAAGACTGAGCTCGATTTTCTTGATGGAGCAGCTGCTCTCAGAGCGAGGGTGAGGTACGACCAGCTTCGACTCTCGATGGTCGAAGTTCTCGCCGAGAACTTCGTCGGCGCCGGCTGGGACAACAATGACGGAGTGCGGATCTTCCATATCGCTGGCGCTGACGAGGCGAGCTTGGCTAGGGCCGTGCGTGCTATCCCTGAGGGTGTTCCGTTCGCGCTTGTCCCCGTCACAGATGGAGTTGGCTGGTCTGAGGCTGTAGCGAACATCGGGTTGGTAGCTGACCGCGAGGATTGGTTCGGCCCTAGGGGTCTAGGGCAAGCGGGCCTGGACGAAACCTGTGGAAAATCGCAGAGATCACCGAAGGCGGCGGAGGTGTATTGGCGATCCCCGGTCGGTGTGGAACACGACCCCGTCAACGATGCCACCCCTGGTGGCCACGGCCATGTGCAGCGCATCGACGACGAGGTCGGTGCGCATGTGATCG
>JAAETH010000532.1 GCA_024228575.1 Actinomycetes bacterium | reverse complement strand
CTCGCGGGCCTCGCCGTGCGTTCCGGACGATGGAAGGACCTTCAGATCATCGTGCTTCACCACGAGAACGCCGTGCTTCGCCGTCAGGTCACATGGCCTTGCGCCATCGGATCCCGCTTCATGCAACCTCGATGGTTTCCGATATGTTCAGGCTGCGGTTTGGTGGGAATCCACAGGAATCCTGTCGCGTTCCGCCTCGCGAATGCGCCTACCAGGGGTAAGGAACCAACACCGATGTTGGATGAAATGTTGGATTGACCAGTCCCACTGGCCACCGCCCAGAAGACCGACAGGGCATTGTCCCTGGTCAGAGGTGGTGGGCCCGGCGGGACTCGAACCCGCGACCAAGCGATTATGAGCCACATTCCAACCGTCGATCTGACGCCAGGCAGTGCTGGGACGTGGTGTTTCGTCGGGACTACCGTCCGCCTGGTGCCCTCCAGTGGTCCCTGGTGACGCTGCCTATGTTGGATGAAATGTTGGATACGCCAACAGACTGGCTGTCATCGGCTCACTGTCGCATCGAGTCCGGTTGCGTGCTGTCGCGTAGCGCCCTGTTCCCTCAGAGATTGCCGATCGGCCCGAAGGCCGCTAGCACCAGTCCGCTCGTGATCCACACGCGACGCCCGCTCCAGAGAACGCCGCGTCACACAGCCATCTCGCGGAACCGCCCTCGTATCGATGGTGTCGCCTGCGAGTCCAGGTTCGCGAACGGTGTGAACCCGCCGGTGCGCCAATGCACGAGCCAGTGCACCAACGGGTCTCCCCTTTTCCGGGCGGGCGTCCACCCTGAACGGGTCGTTTCGACGGTGGCAGCCCGATTCGTTTGATGAGACATTGGATTCGAATGTGGGAATGGGACCTCAGGCCTCGACCGTTCACTGATCTCTTTGCCCCGACGCGCGATGCGTCGATCAACGTGGTGGTTCAAGTCGGAGGGGCGAGTACAACCCTTAACCCACGCCATCGAAGCGACTGGGTTCAGCTTCGCGCTGCCCAGCCCTAGCCGATAGCTTCGATCCGTACTTGCGTTGCGCCGCCTGCTTGGACACTCCAAGCATCGCACCGATCTGCGACCAGCTGCGACGCTCAGCCCTCGCGGAACGCACTGCGTCGGTGAGTTCTGCGTCGATACGGTCCCGCTCCTCGACCAGCCCTGCAACTACCCGCAAGACGCTGGTATCGAGCTCGACCAACTCATCGGCCTCAACCTGGTCCGCCCACTGCTCAAGGGCTGCCACACGCTTGGTCCTACTGCTCACTGCTGCCACCATCCCTTCAAGAACTTCGCTCGGGCGGCCATCGCGTGGATGACCGCCGCACCTCCCTCGTCATCTACCACCCCGACCTCGAGCGGCGCTCCGGCCCTCGACGGGCCGACGAACATCACCACCGCCGCGTCGTCGGTCTCGAACGCTCTCCAGTGGTGACGCAGCGCATGCAAAGTGTCCCCATTAGCAGCACCGTGCTTGCGAGCACTCGCCTCGATGTCCACTCGGGAAATCCTACTCAGACCAGCCACAGGCGTCAACGTTTGTTGACGGTCGCAAGCGCCTTCCAGCCTGACACTGACAACGACCCGACGAAGCGGCATCACCGTAATTCGGGCAGAACACCCTGTCATCGAGCACGGCGATGACCTCCAGCTTGTCCTGTCCGGAGAGCCATGCGTGGGCGCTGATCAGACACGATGCCCGCCATTCGGCACCATTGCGTTGACGGCGTGGAGGCCGACAGTGGTCGTCTACGCGTCGCGGCCGCTTTCGACGAGCTAGCGGCTGTGATCTGACCGAGGCCCGACGCCCAGCCGGCAGAACCGTCTCCGCTGATCGATTTACGCAACGGTGCCTCCCGGCGACGATCTTCAGGCCGAGACGCTGGACCTGTGCCGAAGGCTTGCACTGAGCGAGATCGTCGATTGAGGAATCGTTCAGAAACTGCGAAAGCGCGACCGGCCTGGGTCGACTGTTCCGATTGGTGGATCCCCGGTGGGGGTCCTGGATTAGGTATCGGGAGTGCGTGATGCGCAGTCGTGTTCGCTTTGGCTCAGTTCTTGCGACCGTTGTCTTGTTGGCGACGTCTTTGGCTTCACCAGTCTCCGCGCAGGAGGTTGAGGGGCCTGGCCGGTCCGATGAGACACCTGTGGCCGAGCGTCGTCAGAACGTCCCGAAGCCCGACCGCGAGCCGGCTGGTCGCCCCGAAGGATGGGAACCTCCAGGCAAGGCGGTGGCAGCCGAAGCGACCGACGACGAGTTCCAGGGCCGTGACAAAGCCGAGGAGATCCTCGCTACGCGCCCCGAGCCACCCAAGGCGTGGTCCGGCGAACGAACCGCAAACGGACCCCAGAACAAGGTGGAGTTCCCGAACGGTCTGGTTTTGGAGCTTCCCGACGCCGCGGCCGGTCGCCAATCTGTCACGGTGTCGGGCCGATCAGCCCCTGACGACCTGGCCAAGAAGCTGTCGGATGCTGGCGTGCTGTTCGAGCTTGACGTGACCCAGGTCGGCGGTTCGCTTCCGACTGCGGATGACGCTCGTCTGGCCGAAGGCGAGAAGGGCCATGTTGTCGACACCAACGATGACGCGCCCATCGAACGTGGCGAGGTAGTGACCGAGGAGCCGGATTGGGTGCGAGCCGAGAACGGCGACATCATCGGCGTGGGCACCGAAGACGGCCCGACTACCGAGAAGATCGAACCTGTCGTCGACGCCGCGATCGCATCGCCTACCGGCCGCGCTGTGGATCGACGCGTCCTCGACCCGGACGCGACCGATGCGTCTGGGTTCGTGCTGCGCGTTGCTGTAGCCGACGAGTCAGTCCCTG
>JAAETH010000531.1 GCA_024228575.1 Actinomycetes bacterium | reverse complement strand
TCGATCTCGACCGGGTCGACGCTCTCGCCTCCGACCTTCAGCATGTCCTTGTAGCGCCCGAGAAAGCGGAGGTAGCCGTCGTCGCGGCGCAGCACCATGTCGCCGGTTCGGAACCAGCCGTCGGCGTCGAAAGCGGCCGCCTGGGGGTGCCCGAAACTCGGTCGTGGGCCGCTGCCAGGTATTTTGCGTCAGGCGGCGACAAACTCGGCGTTCCAGGGGACGCGTGTACTTTGGGTTAAATTCGCCCCTCCGATACCGAACAAGTGTTCGATTGACGGCTAGATTTCCTTGTCTTCTGGAAATCGGCCGCGACGATTGAACACGGCGTTGGCCCCTGCGGCGGCCTCTCGGAGTTCGACCCACTCGACGAGCGATTGCACCTGTTCGAGCGTTTGGAGCTCGTTCGGCAGTGCCGCCGCAACACGATCCCATGTGGAGTGGAAGGCATCGATGGCTTCGAGTTCGTCGGCCGAGTACACGACGTTGTCCCACTCGGCGTTCCTCGGTGGCGTCGGGACCCAGTCTTCCCACTGGTTGATGACCTCGTTGGGTACGTGAGCGATCGGGGCGTGCTCCCGGTAGGTGACCTGGGCTTCGAAGGACGAGGCGAGTTCGAGGTACTCGATGATGCGATTCCGGACTCGCTGAGCGACAAGCCGCGGTGATGGTTCCTCGTCGACGGGGATCGTGAAGGTCAAGACCTCTGTCCAATCGACTGCGGCTTGTCTTCGTCCGATCGTGAGGATCGGCTGATCGCCGGCGGTGGTATCGCTCAGCCCGATGGTGATGACGGCGTCGCGGAGCCGAGGGGGCCCGCCCGTTGCTGAGTCAAGCTGGCCGATGTGCACGGTGACGGTCAGCTCGCCACTCCCGATGTTCGTGATGTGGAGCTGGAACGGAAACTGCTCGCCTGCGAAGTCGATGTCGGTCAAGCCGATGACGATCAGCGTGTCGTTGTCGACACGGCTGCATGCCATGACACTGCTGCCATCAGTGGTCGACTCGGGTGGCCACCCGGCCCAGCGATGTCTGATCTCGCTGCGGAACAGCCCCTCCACCCCGAGGGAGAGGCGAACGCAGGCGGTGTGCTCGGCGATGAGCGACTCGCCGACCTCGAGTTCGGAGAGGAGGTCAGTGGCGGGACCGATGAGGTTGGTGCGCAGCCAGGTCACGAGGCGTCACCTCTCGATCGCCGGTAGATGGCGTCGGCCTCGGTCTGGAGGGCCCGGGCGGCTTCGTAGGTGCTGCGTTCGAGTTGTGCTCTCGTCGGGTTCGGGGTGTAGTCGAGGGTGTCAAAGGAGTCGTCGAGGATCGACAGGCCCTCGACGAGTGGGTGGCAGTCGTGCCCGTAGACCCCGTGGATCTGTTGTGTCAGCTGCTGGGCCTCGAGGTGGCCGTTGAGGTAGCTGCGACAGAGGGCCGCCGCGGCAAGAACATCGGTCTCGGGGTCGCCGTATCGGAGACAGGTCAGGTTGAGTTCGGCGAGCGCCGCGGCGAGGAGTTCTCCGAGTTCGCCTTCGGCCTCGGCTGCGCCGTGTCCGGCGATCAGGACGAAGGAGGTCGACTCGACGCCGGCGAGGAGGGCCTGCACGGCTGCGTCGACGACGGTGGTGGCGCGCGTCTGGGCTCGGCGCCACAGCGCCGCTTCTTCGAGGAAGTAGCGGAACGCTGGGTGGTCGACAAGGGCTCGGTCGGTCACGTCTCCAGGATGGACCGGCGATTCGCTACGTGCACTGACCTTTCTCCGGCCCGCGCCGAACGATTCGAGGAAATGGCAGCGGTCGGTGAGGGGGTGGGCCACCATTGTGTAATGGAGATCCCACCGTTGCCCGATACGGCGATTCTGATGGTCGAGGTTGGTTCGACCGCGCACGGAACCGGGATCGATGGTGGTGAGGATCATGATCAGCTTGGCGTAGTCGTCGAGACGCCAGCGCAGGTGCTCGGGCTGGATGAGCACGGGTTCAAGACGGTGATGCAGCGCACGCAGCCGGAAGGGGTTCGGTCGGGTCCCGGCGACGTCGATCGGACGTTGCATTCGTTGCGCCGGCTTGTGCGTCTTGCTGTGTCGGGTAACCCATCGATCCTGATGGCATTGTGGGCGCCGGTCGAGTTCACCACGCCGGTGGGGGAGGAGCTTCGTGGCCTCGGTGATGCATTCGTGGGGCGTCATGTCGTCCCGCGCTACCGGGGGTACATGCAGTCTCAGGCCCGGCGCCTGTTGGGTCTGAGCGGTGGCGGCCACGGCCAGCGAGGTGGTGGGGGCCGTGAGGAGCTGATCGCGGAGTTCGGCTATGACACCAAGTACGCCATGCACTGCGCTCGCCTCGGCTTCCAGTGTCTCGAACTGCTCAACACCGGCGGCCTGGAGCTGCCGATTCAGGGCGAGCCCAGGGAGTGGCTGCGTGCTGTCCGCTATGGCGAGGTCAGCTTCGACGAGTGGTGGGAGCGCAGCCTCGCACTGGACGCAGAGCTCGAGGCGATTGGTGACGACGAGCGGATTCGGCCCGAGCCGGATCGTGCTCGCATTGATGGGTGGTGCATCGACGCGCACCAGCGGGTGTGGGCGGACGGGCTCGGATGACCACGGACAGGCCCGGAATCGCTCGTCTAGCGAATTCGCTGCGTCGCCACACGTCTGGGCACGGGAGCGATCCGATCGCGGCGGCAGTGGCCGGGTACGAGGCCGAAGCAGCAGAGGGACGACGATCCGCGGAGCAAGCCGGGCGGCCATGGGCTGAGCCGGTGGATCTAGGAGTGGCGATCGATCCGGGCGCTCCTGTCCCGCATCTCGTCACCGATGGCTTGCGAGCAGTCCTTGTCTTCCACGCCGGGCTCCAGCCGGACCCGGACTGGGACGGCACCTCGGTCACCGTGGTCGACCCCGCGGACGCCACGATCCGCAATCTGGGATGGATCGTGTTCGAGGGCATTCGGGAAGTCAGCATGGGTGGTTCGAACGACGAAGGACTGCACGAACACCCTCTCAATGGGTCCGGCCTTGTCCACTACCGGGCCCACGAAGTACAGCCGATCGAACCATCCAGCCGCCAGGTGATCATCACCTTCCACGACGAGACCTTCACTTGCCTCTGTTCGGAGTGGTCGAGCGGCTCCCTTGCCGCTGACTTCAGAACCGCAATGGCGCTCGCCGCGAACGCGCTGCGCCACGGAGCGGCCGCCTTCGACGGCCGCGACACGCGAAGTGCTGGCACGGAGCTGCACCCGGATCGGCTTCCATTCGTCCAGCTGTTCTGGAACCGCCAGATCCTCGACGAAGCCGTCGAGGACGCACGCAACGCCGGGTGGGAGATCGTCCACCTCAACGCCGAGGGCTGGACCACTCCTGAACGCATCGACGAACACATCGTCAGATGGGCCATGCAGAAATACAAACGACTGCGAGGTCAACCCACGAAGGCGTGGAGATGGCTCAACGCTGCAAGAGAGCGCCAACCACGACTCTTCGCCCATTGGCACCTCCTCGCACCAACCCAACGCCGGACCGCGGGAGCCGTATGACGGGAGACTGTCACGTACGGTTCTGAGAGAGCGGGAGGGGGAGGTTCCCTCCCGCCACTCACCAGGGCTTCAGATGGCCACGATTTCGAGCAGGTCGTCGAGTCCGATGAGGTCGGCCGGATTGCGAGTGTAGAGCCGCGCATCGTGGGCGTGCGCGGTCGCAGCTATCAACAGGTCGAACACTCGTGACCGGGGTTGGCGGCCGATTCCGGCGACGGCTGCGGCGAGACGCCCGTAGCTGGTAGCGACGTCGTCGTCGACGGGCAGCGCGTCGAAGGTTCGTTGCAGTATTGATAGCCGTCGCAGTCGTTCGGCGCGGACTGCGGGGTCGACGGTGACCATCACTCCGAAGTGCAACTCGGCGAGCGAGGCAGCGCTGATGGCGAGTTCGCCATCGAGAACGGGGACGTCTGTGGCAATCAGCACGCTGGTATCTAGCAGTGCCTTCACGCGTCATCCCAGGGACTGGCGATGGACTGGTCGACGAGGTCCCGGTCCTGTTCCCAGTTCGGGTCCGGCGGTCCGGTGAGCATCTCGGCTACTGCGCTCCAAGGCTGCCATTGCTTGGGGGTGGCGGGTACGAGTCGGGCGGCGAGTCGCCCGGCGACAGTGATGTCGATTTGCTCGCCGCTCTCAACCCGCCGAACGAGTTCGGATGCGTCCTGGCGAAGTTCTCGGAGTCCTATCGTG
>JAAETH010000530.1 GCA_024228575.1 Actinomycetes bacterium | reverse complement strand
GATCGAGCAACACATAGCCGTCGGAGCGATCGTTCGAGGCAGCGACTATCTCGATGCCTGCGATCCCGGCCATCGAACCCTGGAAGGTCATGCCGAAAGCGAACACACCTCCGTCTCCTCCCATCATCGCGTATGCGCGCTCGCTCGGGCCCTCGACAGCAGCGGTGATCGGACGGTCGAGCGGGCGGCCCTGCAAGACACCGGGAATCGAGCCCGCAAAGTGGGCGTCCCCAAACGCGAACACACCACCGTCATCATGAATGATCCGATAGCCGTACTCCGAAATCTGGATGGCCACCGCTGTCGTGTTGATGGCAGCGTCGGGGGCGACCGCTGGCACAGACCCGAAGAAACCTGCGTCGCCGAAGGAGAAAACGCCGCCGTCCTGTGCGAGAACGATATATCCGTTTCCGCTGGGCGTCGCCGAGAGGGCGATGGCCGGACGGTCGAGTGCGATATCGCTCAGATCGCCGTGGTGTATTGCGGTTCCGTGCGCTGAGATCTCGCCGTTGGAGAGCAGTACCCAGAAGCCGTTGCCGTCGATCGTCGCGGTGAGTGCTACGGCGGGTGATGCCACCGTGGGCGCATCACCCAGGTCGGGCGCTCCACCCAACTCGTGAACGATGCCCGACGACTCGAGGACCCAGCCGATCGGTTCTGCACCGAGGGCTGTCTGCGCAGCCAAAGTGCCGGACTGAGCGATGCCGACCAGCGACACGGCAAACACCGCCAGCGCAACAAGGTGGACCGCAAGGCGTCGAAGCATGGAGATGTTCCCTCTGTAGAACCCGCACGTTACGTTTACGTTACAACTATCGTGGCTGGTTCGAAACCACTTGAATAGATGGTGGAGGTTTCCGGCGCTGCCGCCAGACGCTGAGGGAGGAAGGGCCAAGCGCCCGTGGGGCAACACCTGTTGAGGGCACGCTAGGGGCGGCGGCCAGCGTCCCAGTCGGGTCGTGGCGCCGAACTCTTCACACGGTGCTTCAGTCCGATCAGCCAGCCTGGCCAGCAACTCGGCTCAGCTAGTGACAATGGTGCCGTAATAGCCTGTCCTCGTGGCTATCGACTCAACCAGTAGCCCAACCACGCCACCCTGCGTGTGGTCGGGGGCGTCAAGCCGAGCCAGTTGCGGCCGCGCCCACACCTTGGTGCCGGCCACACAACTGCCCTCGATGCTCGAACGACGGGAATTGTGGAACTGATCGCCCGATTTCTGGGGCATCGAACTTCTCCTTTGGCGGGACTCGCGTATTGCACTCAAACTGTAGCAGACACCCACTCACTGTGGTCGCATTGTCCCGACTTCGTGTGGTGAGCTCGGCGTGAATGGCTCCAGGACGCGTGCCCCTCACGCTTTGGGTGGTGGCTTTCTGGCCAAGCGTCACCCCACCGGTGAACGGCTCGGGTCGATGCCGCTTGATGGCAGTCGGAACAGGTATTGCCCGTGAAGAACGCTAGAGCATCATAGGCAATGGTCGTGTCTTGGGCTCTGTCCGATATTGCTTGTTCTATGCTGTAATTCGAGTCGGTGTCCGGCCAGACCGAGATGGGAATGCCGACGACGGCT
>JAAETH010000529.1 GCA_024228575.1 Actinomycetes bacterium | reverse complement strand
CGTTGTCGGTGAGGATCTGCCAGACCGTGGAGTGTGCGATCTTGTGGCCGAGTCTGGCGAGTTCTCCTTGGATCCGGCGGTGTCCCCACGTGGGGTTCTCTGTGGCGAGTCGCACGATCAGTTGGCGGATCTGAGTAGTTGTCGGTGGTCGACCGGCGCGGCGGGTTGGTGGTTGGGTCCAGTGGCGGGTGATTCGTTTGCGGTGCCAGCGCAGTAGCGTCTCGGGCGTGGCGATCCAGCCCTGGCGCAGCGCTTTGGGTAGCGCTGCGGCGATCGCGCCGAGCAGGCTCGGGTCGTCATCGTTGAGCGAGGGGCGGCCGACCTGGCGACGGAGCACGGCGTTCTCGTGGCGAAGAACGATGATCTGAAGGTCCTTGCATCGTCGGGAGCGCACGGCGAGGCCAGCGAGCTGGGCGAGGAAGCGGTAGAGAAGACGAGACATCAGGGTCCAGGATGGCGAGCAAACGTGCTGGTCAGCGCACACGCGCGAGTACTCGAGCGGGACAGGTAGGGCGTTATGAGAGTTAGGCGGGAGCTAGAGGTCGAGATAGTGTCGTTCGACACGCGGGTCACCGTCGTTCGCGAGGTTTTTGAGCTACTGCACGATTTTGATCCGACAACGCTGGTTGGATGCGATCTCGATGAGTGCGAACATGAGGTCGCTCTTAACAGGCAACCAGACTCCGATTATTCGAACGCGGGGCCAAAGGCTCGGGCGCTGCTCAATCGCGCGAGCGCCTGGGTCGACGACGAGTCCCTTGCGTGGATTTACCTTGGGTACGATTGCGCGGATCTGACCTTCAGTGTTCGGGCGTCGATGACTTCAAGGCCGCGCGAAGGTGGCAGTCCAAGATCAGTTTCGGTTTGCATTTCATGGGCCGGTGAGCTCGAGTGGCTTGATCGTGCCTACGGCGAAAGGCTATTGGATTTCGTGAGCGATGTCTGCACTCGGATTTCGCCGAGCAGCGGAGGGTCGTGGATCAGTGTCGTGGGCCATGACTCACCTGGGCCCCCGCTGCGCTTGGCCAGGGTGGACAACCGGCTGCGCCCCGAGTCGGGTGCCTCACTGACCCACTATGGCTGGATGATGGTTCTGCCTGGTGCTTTGTTGTCAGCGCTCGGCGGAATCGATGCCGTTGCTACTCATCCGCTTGTCGTCTCCTCTAGGAGGTACCGGAACAGCGATGGGGAGGGCCTTGTGGTATTGGCCGCGGAGTCGGCTCTCGAGATGGGAGGGGAGCGCCTGGAAGCTTGGCGGGATTTTCTTGAGCCGGTAATGCCGCCGCTGGCGCAAGCGATGGGCCTGCGGCCTACAGATCCAGCTCCACTCGGACTCGCCGATCGCGATCTCAAGCTATTTCCAGGGAACCCACCGCCCATGCGGGACTAGGAAGCTGCTGAGCAAGGCGGTTTTGGGGGCGCTCTGGTCGGGGTGGGGTGCGGTGACGGGTCGATCGGGGGGGGTTGGGAATGCTGGTGGGGTTGTGTGGGGGTTCGAGCCGGTTGGGTCGGGTCAGGTGGGGGTGAGGGTCCAGGCGCCGTGGGGTGTGGTGGTGAGGCCGAGGGTGAGGAGGCGTTTGAGGTTCACGGCTGCGACGCGGTGAGCGAGGGCAAGCTGGTTTCGTTCGAGTCCTCGGTATGGGAGTCGTCGCCTGGGTCGGGTGAGCCAGGCGATGGATCGTTCAACGAGGGGACGTTTGGTGCGGTATAGCTCGGCCCATTCGTCGGTTTGGGCGTCGACGCGGGCTTGGGTGAGCAACGCGTGGTGGGGGTGGATCTTGATGGTGCGCCCGTTGTTGGCTCGGGTGCACAGGTTTCGGACAGGACAATCGCGGCAGTGGGTGCCGAACCGGGCCACACGCCCCGATTTCGTGTCGTGGATCGGCACGGTGATGTCTTCGGGACATCTCACGGTGGTGTCGGTGATGGTGAAGTCGTCGAGACTGAACCCGCCTTCGACAGCTCGACGTGGCGGTGGGGGTTTGATCGTCGAATCGATCCCTCTGGATTCGAGATGAGCACGAAGCTCGCCTGTCCCATAGGCGGAATCGCCGAGAACCTCGATGTCGTCGTCTTCGTCAGCGATCAACCCGGGTGCGGTGTCAGCATCGGAGGTGTTGCCCGCGGTGAGCTCCGACGCGGTGATGATCCCGCTGTCGGGCTCGGCCGCGATGTGGGCTTTGTAACCGTCGCGATAGGAGTGTGAGGTCTTGTGGGTATGACGCGACTCGGTGTCCACGGTCGAGATGATCCGGTCTTTGGCCACACGCCTGGCGATCCGCCAACGGCCCTTGGCGGCGTCGACTTCTTCTACGTCTTGACCGATAATCACACCCAACAGGCCGACCGCTTCAGCCTGAGCATCGCTCAAATCGTCGAGTTCTTCGGCTGCGAGAATCAGAGCGAACGCGTCCTCGGTGAGTTCTGACACGACCCGATCGACATCGGCGGGGTCGGTCCAGTCGCACAACGGCCGGGTGAACTCCAGGTTGTCGTCATGGACCCACACCTTGGCCAGTTCACCGATCATGCGGCGGACACGCCGGATCTGTGATGCCAGCATCTTGATGGTGTCCTGGCGAGCCACCGCATCATCGAGCACCGTGGAGTCCAGAGCCCTCAGACGCTTGCCGGCCAGCACCCCAGTCGAGTCGACCACGGCCCGAACAGCCCGATCGATACGTTCAGGGTCGGTGCTCTCACGCAGACGTCGGCGCCACAACACCAGCACCGTCGAGTCGAAACCCTCGTCATCGAGCGCCAGTCCACAAGCGGCTTTCCAGCCGATATCGGACCGCAACCGGGCCACCGCCTTACGATCTGACAGACCGGTATCGGCCTGCAGGACCATCACCGCCGCGATCACATCACCAGGGATCGACGGGCGCCCACGAGACGAGGTGAACAGGTCCTCGAACATGTCGTCGCCGAACAAGGCCCGGCGATACTGCGCCAAGAACGCCTCGATCGAGGACGGGTCCAGCAGATGACCGCACAACGCCCGAGCGTCTAGAAGCTCCCGATCCGACACACCACGACCCTGCATGACCACCATGATCCCGCACAGCCGACCAGATCGCGAGCCTTCACACCGAATTGCTCAGCAGTCTCCTAGCCGATAGGTGCTGGGTTGGGGCTCCATCGGTTGCGGTAGTCGATGAGTCGGCCGATGATCAACACGGTGGTGGCGAGTTTGATGGCGGCGTGTCGGTGACGGTTTCGGCGGTCGGTGTTGCGGCGGAGTTGCCCGTAGTTGGTCCACCACGAGTTTGCTGCTTCGACGATCCAGCGCAGCCCGAGGGTGAGGCGGTGTGGTTCACCGGGTTTGGGTTTGGTCCCTCGTTTCTGGATGTCTAGTTCGACCAGTCCACGGTTGTGGAGCTGGTTTCGGATCTTGGGATAGTCGTAGCTGCGATCCAGGCATAGCGTGTCGATGTCTTCGAGCAGACCGTTGGCTGCGATCGAGTCGAGGGTGGGGTCGAGCATCTTGACGTCGTTGCGGTTGGCTCCGTCGATCGCCCAGCCGATTGGGATACCGGCGGTGTCTACGGCCAGTGACCATTTCCAGCCGAGTTTGGCCCTGTCAACAGGGCTTTTGCCTGTGCCTTGGCCCCCACAGGGCGCCTTGTGGATTGATCCGTCGATGGCGACGGTGTCGAGGTCGAGTTCGAGGATCCGGTCATAGCCGGCGAGCGCCTCGTTCATCACGGTGTCGAACACGCCGGCGCTGATCCATTCGTCGCGGCGTCGACGAATGGTCGTGTCTGACACCTTGAAGTCCAGAATGGCCTCGATGTCAACCCACGACGATCCGGTCACGAGGCGGATCATCAGAGCGCGGAACACGAGTCGGTCACTCTTTCTGGGCCGATGACAACCCAGGGGATGGGACTGTGGAGGTCGTGGCAACAGCGGTTGGATCGCTGTCCAAAGCACCTCGGTCACTTCGGGGTCAAGCGCGCGTGTCATGATCGCAGTGGCCTCCACTGTGTCGCTGATGTTGTGTCCACTCGCAATCAAACGCGAGACAACCCAACGACCGGTGGATGGTCACCTATCGGCGCGGCCCCTTACGCGGATACGCGCAAATCAGCCCACCCAGCCACGTGAAGAATCGGGGCTAGTAACCAAACCAACCACAGACCACCATCCGGACAAGAAGCACTAGGCTTCCAGGTGCTACACATGGGAGGGGGCGGCGGGTGACCTATTGGCTCGGTGTTGACCTGGGCACCACCTATACCGCCGCGGCTACCTATTCAAAGG
>JAAETH010000528.1 GCA_024228575.1 Actinomycetes bacterium | reverse complement strand
GTACGCGACTAGAGCTTCAACAACCCGGTTGGCGTCGGCCATTGTGGTGGGGCCGTGGAGGTTGATGACGGGCGCGAACACTGTCGCTCCGGTCGTGTCGGTGTGTGACGGTGTCGATCCGAGCGGGCGGAGTTCTTCGCCGCCGTGGGCGAGAATGGGGACAAGTTCACCGATGCGTCCTGGGACGATACCGGCCGACGCGTACACACGACCCGACGACGTTTTCGCGCCCGACGTGTTCTTTGACCAGCCTTTCGACCCGCCTAGGGATCCGGTAGCGAAACTGCCCATTGTGGACCCGCCCCCGCTGATGGCGCCGATAGCCGTTTGCGCTGCGCCGATAGCGGAGGTCAGACCAGGAATTTTGCTGGCGATACCCGAGATGAGCCCTTGGATCAGGTCTGCGCCTTTCGAGAGGAGGGTGCCGGGGCCGATCGAAGCGAACGCTGCGACCAGCGCCGCGGGTATCCCGAACACCAGCCCGAGTAGACCTGAGCCGGCAGAGCCGAGCAGGGCTTTGATCCCGTCGATGAGTCCTTGGATCAGGTCTTTACCTTTTTGGAGGAGCAGCCCGCCGAGTTCGCCGATGGCGGACAGGATTTTGGCGGGCACGCCGCCCAGGAACCCGGACACGGTCGAATCGCCGCCACCGCCACCGGAACCGAAGATTGAGACGATCCCGGACAGCAGCCCGGACAGCAGGTCCTTACCTTTGTCGAGCAGCGTTGACGCCAGATCGCCGATCTGGGTGACGATCTCGCCGGGTAGCGCCTTAAGCCACGGCCACACATGATCGGCAGCGCCGGAAGCGAGCCCTGACCCCATTGCTTTCAGCGCGTCCCACGTCAACGTCAGAAACGCTTTCTGTATCGCCACAAACGCCTGAGCGAT
>JAAETH010000527.1 GCA_024228575.1 Actinomycetes bacterium | reverse complement strand
GTGCGGCCGAGCACATCTCGTGTTTCGACGAGCTCGTCGGGCTCGCCTCGCGATCTGGATGGGCACGATTCGTCGCAGACCGCGTTGCCGCAGCGGTCACGCCAGCGCAAGATCTCGTGGCAGGGACGCATCAGAGCCTCGCCGGCCGCGTAACCAAACAGCGCGGTAGCAGCATCGTTCCAGGCGATGATTCGCAGGTCGGCGTCGATCCCGATCATGGCGTCGGTAGTGCGCCCGATGACCTCGAGCATGCCCGCGAGATCCTCTCCGAGATCAGGGTGGATCGTTATCACGGTGCTCATCGGTGCGATCGACTGTACGGGCGGCGTGAATGACCGTCAATCGGGCCCAGGGGGCGAGTTCCTCAGCAGGGCGAGGATGCCGCCGGCGTGCAGGATCTCGCGCATCTCCTCTGGCAATGGATCGCCGCGCAGTTGAGTACCGGTTCCCGGGTTGTGCACCAGGCCAGAGGCGAGATCGACCTCGGCGGTATCGCCGTCGTCGAAAACACCATGGACCCCGCTGCAGACAACCACCGGCAACCCCACGGCGACAGCGTTGCGCATGAAGATCCGTGCGAAGGACTCGGCCACCACACAGGCGACGCCGAGGGCCTTGAGGTTCTCCGGTGCGGTTTCGCGGCTCGATCCGCACCCGAAGTTGCGACCGGCGACGACCACGTCGCCGCTCTCGACCTCGGCGGCGAAGGCGGGGTTGACCGACTCGAGCACATGGAGCATTCGGACTTCGACGGGGTCGAGGGCGAAGGCGCCCGGGGACAACACATCGGTGCTGATGTCGTCGTCGAAACGCCATACCTTTCCGCGGAACTTCTCGTCGGTCGGCGTCGTGTCAGCCATGG
Source organism: Actinomycetes bacterium (assembly GCA_024228575.1). Taxonomy (GTDB): domain Bacteria; phylum Actinomycetota; class Acidimicrobiia; order Acidimicrobiales; family Poriferisodalaceae; genus JAAETH01. Next base: position 17,539 of record JAAETH010000527.1, on the reverse strand, counting down.
TCAGGCCTCACCTCTCGGGGATCGGCGATGTGGCCGGTGAGTGCGGATGCGGCAACCGTTGCGGGTGAGGCCAGGTAGATCTCGGCCTGAGAGCTGCCCATCCGCCCGATGAAGTTGCGATTGTGGGTGCCGATACATCGTTCGCCCGGCCCGAGCAGGCCACCGTGCCCGCCGAAACAGGGACCGCAGCCAGGGGCGAGGATCGTGGCGCCGGCCTCGATCAACGACGTGAGTACCCCGCTGCGGGTGGCCTCTTGGAGGACCCTTCTCGAAGCAGGCGACACCAGGAAGCGGATCCCCGGCGCGATCTTCCTCCCGTCGAGCACTTCGGCTGCGGCATGTAGGTCCTCGATGCGTCCATTGGTGCACGAGCCGAGGAAACACTGGTTCACCTTCAGGCCCGCGACCTCCTCGACGGGGCTCACGTTGTCGATCTCGTGGGGGAGCGCGACCTGGGGTGACAGGTCCGAGAGTTGGACGTCGTGTACGGCCGCGTAGTTGGCATCGATCTCGGGTCCGAAGGGATCACAACCTTCCCCACCCTGATCGCGGAGGTACTTATCTGTGACCTCGTCTGCGGCGAAGAGGCCGAACTTCGCACCCATCTCGACGGCCATGTTCGACACGGTGAGCCGGCTCGACATGTCGGCTCGTGCCGCCCCGGGGCCTCCGAACTCCATCGCCATGTACTGGGCGGCGTCGGCACCCAGACGGCCTGCCAGATGGAGGATCACGTCCTTCCATGAGACCTGGTCCATCAGCTCTCCGGTGAGCTCGAATCGCATGGTCTCGGGCACGCGGAACCACAACTTGCCGGTCGCGAGCGCATAGACCATGTCGGAGGTGCCGATTCCGGCACCCCCGGCTCCCAGGGCTCCGTAGGTGGTGGTGTGCGAATCGGTCCCCACCACGAGGGTGCCGGGTCTGATGTGGCCCCGTTCGGGGAGGAGCTGGTGGCAGATGCCGTCGCCGGCGTCGTAGAACGAGGTGATGCCGAGCCTCGCCACATGGGCGCGGATGCGTTCGTGGACGGCGGCCGCTTCGGCCGATGGGGCCGGCACGAAGTGGTCGATGACCACCACGGCCTTGTCTGGGTCGAACACACCTTCGATTCCGACATCGTTCAAGGTGTCGAACACCCCGGCGGCGAAGATGTCGTGCAACAGGGCGAGATCGATGTCGGCCACGACGAATTGCCCGGCCTCCACCCGCTCCTCGTTGGCCGCTCTGGCCAAGATACGTTCCGCCATTGACATGCCCATGATCTGCCCCGCTCAGCCCGCGCCGAGGCTGCGGCCGCCGCAGACGTAGAGGGTCTGCCCGGTGATGTAGGAGGACTCGTCGGAGGCGAGGAACAAGGCGGCATTACCAATGTCGTCTGGAGTTCCGATCCGGCGAGCTGGAATTGTCTTCACCAGCCGCTCTTGGACCTCATCCTTGAGTCCCCTGAACAGTGGGGTGTCGACGAGTGCAGGAGCGATGCAGTTCGCGGTGACCCCAAACCGGGCGAGTTCCAGGGCGATGGTTCGGGTCAAGCTGATGACCCCACCCTTGGAGGCCGCGTAGTTGGCCTGACCGGGACCACCGAGCCACGCCCGGGAGGTGATGTTGACGATCCGTCCGTATTCCTGCTCCATCATCAGGGGTGTGACCGCCCGGCAGAGGAGGAATTGGGACTTGAGGTTCACATCGATGACGGTGTCCCAGTCGTCCTCGCTCATCTTGGCCAACCAGCCGTCGCGAGCCGTGCCAACGTTGTTCACCAGGATGTCGACGCGGCCGAACTCGTCCTGGGCTGCGGCCACGAGACCCTCTGCGCCATCGGCGGTGGCGACGTTGGCGACATGGCCGATCGCTCCACCTCCGATGTCGGCCACCACCTCGTCGACCCTCTCTTGTGACAGGTCGTTCACGACGACCCGCGCTCCGGCGTTGGCCAGAACCCTGGCAATCCCTTCGCCGATTCCCTGGCCTGAACCAGTGACAATGGCAACTCGGTCCTTGACGTTCATCGAGTGTTCTCCTTGCGTTCGTCGGCTATCTCATCGACCCCGGAACTCCGGAGGCCTTTTCTCGTTGAAGGCCAGAATTCCTTCGTCGCGATCCTCGCTGGCGCGCAGGATCGCGTGGCTGTTGGACTCGAGCTCGAGACCTGTCTCGAGGTCGGTTTCGCTCGCCCGGTTCACGAGTGCCTTGACTCGATCGTGGGACAGCGGTGCACGGCCGGCGATTCTGGTTGCCAGTTCCATACTCTTGTCGAGGACCTCGTCGTCGGGAACCACACGATTGACGAGCCCCATTCGGAACGCTTCTTGTGCGCTGATGTGGTCGGCGGTGAACATGAGTTCCTTCGTGAAGCCAGGGCCGATCAGCCTCGTCGCTCGCTGAGTTCCTCCGGCTCCGGGCAGGCTGCCCACCTTGGCCTCGGGGAAACCCAGCCGGGCTCCCTCCCCGGCCACCCTCAGATCGCCGGCGAGGGCGAGCTCGAGACCCCCGCCGAGGGCGTAGCCGCGGATGGCGATGATCACGGGGACGTGAAGGTTCTCCAAGCGCCCGAAGACGCTGCGCACGAGCAGACCGAGTGGGTCGTGGATGAGGCCGGCCTCGAGCTTCTTGCCGCGACTCTTCAAATCGGCCCCGACGCAGAATGCCTTCTCGCCCGAACCGGTCAGGAGCAGGACGCGCGTGGCTGGATCGCTCTCGATGTCATCGAGGATGTGACCCATTGTCTCCAGCATGTCGACGGTCATGGAGTTGAGGGCCTGCGGTCGGTTCAGGGTGAGAACTCCGACCGCTCCTTCCTTGCGGTAGAGCACGGGGTCCTGGAGTGCACCTTCGTCGGTGTTTGCGGGTGTCTCGCTCATGTTCATCCTTGTGTTGAGGGACCACTGACGACCCGGTCTCGGAGCAGGGTCTGGATCTCGTCGTTCCGGTAGCCGAATTCGGCCAGGATCTTCTCGGTGTGTTCGCCGGCCAATGGTGGCGGTGGGGCTGAGTATTCGCAAGGTGTGCCCGACATTCGGCCCGGGAACGCGGGGGCGCTGACGTCGCCGACCGCGTTGTGGTGAACCGTGACGATCGTGTCGCCCTGGGCCACGTGGTCCTCGGCCATGAGCTCGGGATAGGTCAGCAGAGGCCCACAGAGGATGTCGGCTTCGCGGAGCTGCTCGATCCACTCGCCTGTGGTGCGCTCGCGAAACAGTGGATCGAGCACCTCGCCCAGACCGGGTCGGTCTGCCACCCGCTTCTCGTTGGTGTCGAAACGGGGGTCGGTCGCGAGCTCGGGGCGACCGAGAGCTACACACAAGGCCTTCCACCGCTTGGGCACGTATGCGGCGACCATCACATGTCCGTCGCTGGTCGCGAAGATCTCGTTGGGCGCGGCGTAGGGGGCAGCACTGCCCATCCGACGTGGTGGCTGCCCGCTGGCCAGGTACATCGACAACGGTATGACCTGGTAGGCCAGGAGGGAGTCGAGCAGTGATACGTCGACGCGCTGGCCCTTGCCATTTCGTTCGCGGGCGAACAGGGCGGCGAGGATTGTCTGCGATGCGTACACTCCGGCGGCCATGTCGGCGGCCGGCAACCCGACCTTGACCGGTGGACCGGTAGGGGTCCCCGTCACGCTCATGATCCCACCCATGGCCTGGGCGACTCCGTCGACCCCGGGGAGATCGCGCCACGGTCCGCTCTGACCGAATGCCGAGATCGCCGCGTAGACGAGGCTGTTGTTGACCGATGACATTGCCTCATACCCGATGCCGAGGCGGTCGGATACGCCGGGACGGAAACTCTCGAGAGCCACATCACACTGTTCTGCGAGGTGCAACACGACCTCGGCGCCAGCGGGGTTCTTGAGATCGATCACGATGCTGCGCTTGTTGCGGTTCATGCCCAGGTATGCAGCCGCAACGTCGCCAACGAATGGCGGTCCGAGCCCTCGCCCCCACTCGCCTCCGGGTGGCTCCACCTTGATGACGGTGGCGCCGAGATCTCCGAGAGCCATGGCGCAGGTCGGCCCGGCGGCACCCTGGGACAGATCGAGGACCTTGATGCCTTCGAGGGGGCCTGTCATGATGCGCTCGCTCGAACAGCAGGGGTTGTCGCCCATGTTGCACCGCGCACCGCGAATCGGGCGAAGTCCTCGGCGATCTGTTCGGGGGTGTGAGTTCCACCCGGCCGGTACCAGCGTACGACCGAGTTGCACATGCCCAGGATCGCCTTGACCGCCAGGTCGGCGTCTTGTGGGACAAACGCGCCCGAGGTCATGCCCTCCTCGAACATCTGCCGGAAGATGAGCTCGTACCGGTCGCGCTCGACGATGTGGGGAGCCATGAACTCGGGGCTGAGGTATCGGCCTTCTTCGGTGAAGCATGCGACGGCATCCTGGTCGTGGATCGCCGCGACCGTGTGGATTGCGACGGCGTTCCCGAGTCGCTCATCGACGGGCCGATCTGAGTCGGCGACCTGCTGCACGAGCGGGGATACCCGATTGACGGTGAGCTCGACGATCTCTGCGAGCAGTGCCTGCTTGCTGGGGAAGTGGTGGTAGAGGCTCGATTTGGTGATCCCGACCGCTTTGGCCAGGTCGGACATGCTCGTGCCGTTGAATCCCTTTTCGCGAAACAGGGCCGCTGCTTCGTCGCGGATGCGCTCGCGGGTGTGTGGTGACGTCATGACGCCACACACACCAGATCCATCCCCGCCTCCAGCGCCTTGAGGTTCATGTCCCGGTGTTTGGGCGGAACCCGCCTTGCCACCGCGGACCGAAGGGCGTCGGCCTCGACGACTTCGGTGAATCGCTGGAGCACGCCGAGAGCCACGACCCCCGTCGCAAGCAAGCCGCCCGATATCGAGCGAGCGGTCTCGACCACGGGGAACAGTGCGGTCGTGTTGTTCGACGAGTCTGTGGTGCAGCCGCTGTCGACGATGAGGCGACTGTCGTCGCCGAGCTCGGGCTCGTACTTCTCGTATGCCTCGCCGCTGAGGACGATCAGCAGGTCGACGCGGTCGGCCAGCGGGAAGCCGATCTGTTCGGTGGCGATCACGATGTCGGATCGGCTTGCCCCTCCGCGGGACTGCGGTCCGTAGACCTGGCTGTGTGTGGCCTGTCGTCCACAGAGGATGGCTGCCTCGGCGAGGATTCTCCCCGCTGTGACAACACCCTGTCCACCGGCACCGGCGATGCGTATCTCGCTACGCCCCATGATCGCCACCCCCTCGAACTCCCGAGAATACCGGACGGGTCTCGCGGCGCAACACGCCCGTCTGGAGCCCCGGTGCCGTCTCCGATGATGGTATGTGGTTCACGAAACGTTTGTCCGCGAGCTGGACGGCGACACCCGTGTCGCGGCCGGCGAGCTGGGTGAGCATCTCGGCGCCTCCGCCAGCCTTGTTGTAGCGACCGAAGTACTCGGGGCAGTCGGCTACCACCTCGATGAAAGCGAAGCCCGGATGGAGGATCGCATCGGCCATCACTTTTGTCATCTCGGTGGGCGTTGCCGCAAGGACCCGCGCCACGTAGGAGGCGCCGGCTCCGAGGAGGAGTTGACACGGATCAAATGGAGGCTCGGTGTTCCCGCTGGGTGTGGTAGATGCCACCGTCCCCTCTGGGCTCGTCGGGGCGACCTGGCCACCGGTCATCCCGTAGATCGAGTTGTTGAGCAACAACACGGTGATGTCGATGTTGCGGCGGGCGGCGTGGATCAGGTGGTTTCCGCCGATGGCGAGGCCATCTCCGTCGCCGGTGACGACCACGACGTCGAGTTCGGGGCGGGCCAGTTTGAGGCCCGTGGCGAATGCCGGGGCCCGGCCGTGGGTGCCGTGAAGGGTGCAGAAATCTGCGTAGCCGGCCAGGCGACTGCTGCAACCGATGCCGGCCACCATCGCCACCTGGTCCTGGGCGAGCTGAAGTTGGTCGACCGCTTCGAGGAAGGAACGCAGAACGATGCCGTGGGCACAGCCAGGGCAGAGCACGTGGGGCATCGCCCATTCACGGAGATACTTCTTGACGTCGTTCATGATCCCTCTTCTGAGCGACTGCTGGACTCGATCACGTCGAGAAGAGCCGAGGGTGTGATCGGTTCACCGTCGGCTCGCAGGTGGCTGACGATGTGGGTGCGTTGGCCGGCGGCTCTCTCGACTTCGCCGATCATCTGGCCGAGATTCATCTCAGCGACGATCAATGTGTCGACCTGTTCGGCCACCGCCGCCACCTCCGCGGAGGGGAAGGGCCACAGGGTGACCGGGCGGATCAGGCCCACCTTGGCCCCGGCGGCCCGAGCCTGCCCGACGGCTTCGCGCGCCGAACGACCCACGATGCCAATGGCGAAGATGGCGATGTCGGCATCGTCCATCATGAAGGTCTCGACGTCGGTGATCTCGTCGGCATGGTCTTCGACCTTGGTGTGTAGGCGGGTGATCAGGTCACCTGCCACCTCGGCATCTTCGGTTGGGAAGCCGCGTTCGTCGTGGGCCAATCCGGTGACGTGGAATCTGTAGCCGTCCCCGAAGCCCGACATGGGAGGCACCCCGTTGGCCTGGGCAGCCTTGGGCAGGAAGTTCTGCAGACCGGCGTCTGGGGCCACCCGATCGACGACCTCGACCGAGGGTGAGAGAGTGACACTCTCGCGGGTGTGGCCGACGATCTCGTCGTAGAGGACGATCACGGGTGTTCTGAAACGCTCGGCCAGGTTGAATGCCTTCACGGTGAGGTCGTAGACCTCTCCCACCGAAGAAGGGGCCAAGACGATCGCTGGATGATCGCCATGGGTGCCCCAGCGGGCTTGCATCACATCACCTTGTGAAGGTGATGTCGGGAGTCCGGTGCTCGGTCCGCCCCGCATGACATTGACGATGACACATGGCACCTCGGCCATGGCGGCGTACCCGATGTGTTCCTGCATCAGGGAGAACCCCGGCCCGCTGGTGGCCGTCATGGCCTTGGACCCGGCCAGGGAGGCACCGATCACAGCGGCGAGTGAGGCGATCTCGTCCTCCATCTGCACAAAGACGCCGCCGGCGCCGGGGAGGGAGCGGACCATCTGCTCGGCGATGCCAGAGGATGGGGTGATGGGATAACCACCGAAGAATGTGCAACCCGCGGCCATCGCCCCTAGTGCACACGCTTCGTTGCCTTGGATTAGCTGGGCTTCAGTCAACTGCGGTCACTACCTCGGTCGAGGGCGGATGAATGGAGATGGCAAAGTCTGGGCAGAGCAGTTCGCAAAGATGGCAGCCGGTGCACACATCGGCGTTCACCACGTTCAGCTGCCCACGCAGATCGACGGCCAGGCAGTACTCGGGGCAGACCCGAGAACATATGTCGCAGCCCTTGCACCAGGTGTGATCGATTTCGATCTGGTGAGGTCCACTGAATCCCTCGGGTGGGGCCGGGGCCACGGGAATGGTCGCTTCGCCGACCTCACACCCGGCCCGGAATGCAGCCAGGTTGACCTCCTCGGTGCCGCGTGGGACGAGGCTTTCGATAGCGGCCTCCCAGTGGATCTGGTCGATGCCGCAGAACCTCGAAACCGCTCCGAGGATCACACTTCCGGCGGTGCGAACGTTGCCCAGCTCGGTGGCCGTCGAGGCCGCATCGACCAGGTGGGCGGTCAGGCGCCGGTCCACGAACAGGTCGGGATCGACCCCTGGGTAGGTCGTGGCCCACGAGCGGGTGTTGCGACATGCGCCCGGAGGCACGATCGTGCGAAGGTCGGCAACCACCGCTCCGCCTTCGCGTACATAGGACACCCATCGCAATGCCTCGGCCCACTCGAATGCGGCCAGCACCTCGGCACTCGCCTCAGGAACGAGCGGGCTGTCGACCGACTGTCCCCAGCGGATGTGGCTGAACACAGAGCCGCCCCGCTGGGCCATCCCGTGAACCTCACTCTGTTTGACGTCGTGTCCGGCTCGTACAAGAGCGTCGGCGACGATCATCCCGGCCAGGATCACTCCCTGGCCACCAACTCCTGCGAGCACTAGGCCCTTGGTCTGCTCAGGCACCCGAACCACCCTTCTTGCGGGGAACGGAGACGATCGCCATCGGCGTGCACAGTTGGACGCACAATGTGCAGCCCGTGCAGCTCACAGGATCGATCGTGACCTTCTTCCTGCCCTCGTGCAGCTCGTCGGTCCAAACGATCGACGGGCAGCCCGGGGTCATACATGCCTGGCAGGCGGTGCACTTCTCGGAGATCACCTCGTAGGGCTGATCTCGGACCTTTATCGGTGCCTCGACGCAGGGTCTGTTCGTGATCACCACGGATGGACCCGCGTAGGCCATGGCCGCTTCGAGGGAGTTGTACGTGGCGGCGAGATCGTACGGGTCGACGACGTTGACGTCGCGAACGCCGAGTGCCTTGCACAGCCCCACCAGGTCGATCGGTGTGGTCTCGGCCCCCTGAAGTGTCAGCCCGGTGCCCGGGTGTTCCTGACCCCCGGTCATGGCCGTTGTGCCGTTGTCGAGTATGAGCACCGTGATGTTGGCCTGGGCATACACGGCGTCGGCCAGCCCCTGAATTCCACCGTGAACAAATGTCGAGTCGCCGATTGTGGCAACCACCGGGCCGTCCGCGCCGCCTGACGCGGCCATTCCGACGGCCATTCCGATGCTACTGCCCATGGCCACACACGTGTCCATGGCTGCCAAGGGCTCGAGCGACGCCAGCGTGTAGCAGCCGATGTCGCCGGCGACGACGGCACCGAGCCGTTTCAGCGCGAGGTACGGGGGAGTGTGGGGGCATCCCGGGCACATCAGAGGGGGTCTGGCCACGGTCGGCGGGGCCGGTTCGGCCTCTGGTCGAGCGTCGATGAGGCCGGCCTTCGCAAATCCGGACCGCACGGGGTCGGGGCTCAGCTCGCCGATCTGGGGGAAGAGGGTCTTGCCCTCAACTTCGATCCCCGCCGCCTTGAGGTCGTTCTCGAGGAGCGGGTCGAGTTCCTCGACGACGAACAAACGATCGACCGATTCCGAGAATGCCCTGATCCGCTCGAAGGGGAGCGGGTAGCCCATGGCGAGCTTCAGCACCCTGGCGTCGGGGAGGACTTCGCGAACGTACTGGTGTGCGATACCCGAGGTGACGACACCAAACGTCGAATTGTCTCCAGGTGACGGAGGTTGTCCGAACTCGAGGTTGAGTTCGCTCTCCTCGGCGTAGGCGGTGAGCCTCTCGAGCCGATCGAGGAGTACGGGGCGTCGGCCCCGAGCGAACCCGGGGATCATGACGTATTTGGCGGGGTCCCGCTCGAAGCCGAGGGACGGTGCCTCGATTCTGGATCCGAGTTCGACGATGCCCCGGTTGTGCGAAACGCGGGTCGTGGTACGGACCAGGACCGGTGTGTCGAACTCCTCGGAGACATCGAACGCGAGCCGGGTGAATTCCTTGGCTTCGGTGCTGTTGCTCGGCTCGAACAGCGGCACTCCCGCCATCCGTGCATAGGCCCGACTGTCCTGTTCGTTCTGGGAGCTGTGCATCCCCGGATCGTCTGCGACGATGATCACCAGCCCGCCGCGAACACCCGTGTATGCCGCGGTCATGAAGGTGTCGGCAGCGACGTTCAAGCCGACGTGTTTCATGGTGGCGAGGGCTCTGACACCGCCCAGCGAGGCTCCGAGCGCCACGTCGAGGGCCACCTTCTCGTTCGGCGACCACCGAACGTCGATGTCGGTGCGATCGCTGATGGACTCGAGGATTTCGGTGCTCGGCGTTCCCGGATATCCAACGGCCACTAGTGCCCCGGCTTCGACCGCGCCGCGCGCGACGGCCTCGTTGCCCGAGAGCAGGACACTCGGCTCCTGGGCCGACGCTGACGCAGATGTATGGCTGTCGCTTGATGTCATGTGGTCGACTCGCTCCAGAGGGCCGTTTCGATCTCTTCTCGGCAAAGGACATGATCGGACGCCTTCGCCACTGCAAGGACCCTCTCGACCGAGGTGTCGTCGTAGGGCAGGTCTCGTTTGGAGAGCCACGCCACGACGTTGGCCTTGCCGCTCATGGGTCCGACCGTGATTTCTTGCTCGCGGCCCAGTTCGTCGGCCGGGACGCCGCTGTAGATGCGGTTGGCGAGCCAGGAGTCGCCGGTCTTCAAGGCCTTGAGCACAGCGGCCGCGTGTACGCCGGTGCCGGTTTCGAAGGCATCTTTCCCGATCGCGGGAGTGTTTGTGGGGATCGGTGTGTCGGTAGCCAGCGAGATCGCCTCGCAGTAGGCGGGCAGCCCGCGCAGATCGACGTCGATCCAGTTGAGCAGTTTCAGGTTGACGAGCAATGTGTCCATCGGGGTGTTGCCCGATCGTTCACCGATACCAAGACCACAGGCGTGGATGCGTGTCGCACCTGCGGAGAGGGCTGCGAGCGAGTTGACCACCCCGAGATTGCGGTCTCGGTGCCCATGCCAATCGATCGCGACGTCCTCGCCACTGGCTGCGACGAGGTACTTCGCGAATGTCACCAGTGCCTCGACTCCCCAGGGGGTTGCATGGCCGACGGTATCGGCGAGGCAGATCCGACGAGCTCCTGCCTCGATCGCAGCCGTGTAGACCCTGTGGAGGACATCGGCGGGGGCACGCGTCGTGTCCTCGGTGACGAACATCACGTCGAGGTCGTGTTCGGTTGCCAGGGTCACCGACTCGTGGGCGGAGCGCACGAGAAAGTCGACATCCCAGCCCTCGACGTATTGACGAATCGGGCTCGAGCCGAGGAAGAGAGCAGCCTGGATCTTGACACCAGAGCGTTGTTGAGCTTCTGCGATCGGCAAGATGTCGGAAGCGTGAGTCCGCCCGGCACAGTTGGGTGCTGGGCTCAGCTTCTCGCGCTCGATCTCCTCGGCTAGAGCGACGACGTGATCGAGCACCTCGGGGCTGGCAGCGGCATACCCGACGTTCGCGGCGTGGATGCCGAGGTCGTTCATGCGGTGGAGGATCTCGAGTTTTTCGTCGAGGGTGGGCTGGCGAACCGAAGGACCCTGAAGGCCGTCGCGCAGGGTCTCGTCGTTGAGCTCGACGAAGTCTGGTTTGGTGATGTTGCCAACCAGATTCCAGTCGTACAGGTATCGCCGTTCCTTGGACTGGATCGACTCTTCGTCTTCCATGATGCCTCCCCAGGGCTCAGTGACCTACCGTCCGGTCGGTCGGGAGATCCCTGTGTCAGGATTTCAGCGCTGGACTGTCCTGGCAATGTGTCCCTTGCTTCATTTTCTTGACGCGAATGCATCAGCCCGTTCTGAAGCTGATGCATCAGGCAAATGGGGCAGTCGACTCATTGACCACTCATGTGTCATCGCGGAACACTCGACCCGGGGACGACCGACCGACCGACCGGACGGTTTTGTTCGGCGACGTGCCCACGGTCAAACCTGGAGGAAGCCGTGCCCAGAATCGATGCCCCGTCCTTTCGCCCCGGCGAATTGGAAGTCCACGAGGATGGATCGGGAAACCTTGTCGGAAGTCGGTGTAGCTCTTGTGGAGCACACTTCTTCCCTGTTCGCGACGCCTGTTCGGGCTGCTTGAGCACCGACTTGGAGACCATCGGCTTCTCCACTACGGGAATCCTCTACACCTATTCCGTCGTCAGGCAGTCGACACCGGAATTTGAGGTGCCGTATATCCTCGGATACGTCGACTTCCCCGAGAAGGTCCGGATCATGGGCCAGATCAGGGCAGACCTCGACTATCTGTCCATCGGAATGCCCATGGTTCTCGAACTCGAACCCTTTGGTGAGGACGACGACGGAAACCCACTGACCGGATACCGCTTCGTACCACAGGAGTCCACTGATGACTGATGTCCATGTCGTTGGAGTCGGGATGACCCGCTTCGGCAAACACCCCGATGCAGATTCCACCGACCTCGGTGCACAAGCCCTGCTCGAGGCGGTAGCCGACGCCGGCATCGATCCTCGCCTGATCGAAGCCGCCTATTGCGGTCACGTGTTCCAGGGGATGGTCACCGGGCAACGAGTCCTGGCCCAGGTGGGTCTGGCCGGCCTGCCACTCACCAACGTCGAGAACGCGTGCAGCAGCGGGGCCACGGCAATCCGCGAAGCATCGTTCGCAGTTCGAGCTGGTGAGTACGACGTGGTGGTCGCGGTTGGTACCGAACACCTCACGAGCCAGTTCCGAGGAGCGCTCACGCCCGATCCGAGCGATCCCGAGGCGGCCGTGGGAGCGACCATGCCGAGCGTCTACGCGATGCGGGCCCGGCGCTACATGCACGAGTTCGGCATGACCAGGGAACAGCTCGCGCTGATTCCGGTCAAGAACAAGAACAATGCCGCCCTCAACCCCCTCGCCCATTTCCGAACCAGGATCACCGTCGAGGACGTGCTCGAGTCGCGCCCTGTCGCCGACCCGCTGCGACTCCACGATTGTTCACCGGTCACCGATGGTGCGGCCGCGGTGATCCTGATGAGCGACAAGGCCAAGAAGCGGTTCTGCGACACCAGGGCGGTGCGTCTTGCTGCATCCACCCTCCGATCTGGTTCTGTTGATGTCGAACCCACATCGATGACCTTCGAACCCCTCACCCGACTCACTGCACAAGACGCCTACGAGAGGGCCGGCATCGGTCCAGAGGATGTCGACTTCTGCGAGGTTCACGATTGTTTCAGCATCGCCGAAGTGTTGAGGGTGGAGGGCCTCGGCCTGTTCGGTCAGGGCGAGTACCCGGCTGCGGTTCAACGTGGTGAGGCCGATCTCGGCGGACGGCTGCCGGTGAACCCCAGTGGCGGCCTGTTGGGCAAGGGACACCCCCTCGGCGGCACCGGTGTGGCCCAGGTCGTCGAACTCGTGCGCCAGTTGCGCGGCGAGGCCGGCAATCGCCAGATCGAAGGTGCGAAGGTCGGTCTGGCACACTGTCGTGGCGGAAAGGCTGTCGGAATCGAGGGGGCGGCATGCACGGTTCAGGTCCTGACTCGCTGACGATGATGCCCGAACAGTCCTCGCTCGGGTTTGTCCTCATGCGCGGCGGCACATCAAAGGCCGTGTTCCTCAACGGGAGTGCCCTTCCACCTATCGGCAACGTTCGCGACTCGATGATCCTGTCGTTGTTCGGCAGCCCCGATCCGCGCCAGATCGACGGACTTGGGGGTGCCGATCTGTTGACGAGCAAGCTGGCGATCATCGATCCGCCGAGTCGGGCCGACGCCGACCTCGACTACACCTTTGCTCAGGTGAGCATCTCCGAGCCGGCCGTCGACTACGACATCAACTGCGGCAACATCTCGGCAGCCGTGGGCGCTTTTGCCGTCGATGAGGGCCTGGTCGACGTGGAAGGCGAGATGGTTCGTGTTCGTATCCACAACACGAACACCGGGCGCATCCTGGTTGCAGATGTCCCGATCGTGGATGGTGCTGCAGCGGTGGAAGGAACCGAGACTGTTCAGGGTGTGCCGGGCACGGGGGCGCCGATCGCTCTCGATTTCAGTCGAACCGGGGGTGGCATCACCGGTGCCCTCCTGCCGACGGGCAACCCCAAGGACGTACTCGACACTGCCATCGGTGCGGTGGAGGTGACCATCGTCGACCTCGCCAACCTGACGGTGTTCTTCACTGCCGATTCGGTGGGAATGGTCGGAAACGAGGGCCCGAAAGGGTTCACCGACGAACACATCTCTCGCATCGATTCGGTGAAACGTGCTGCGGCCCTGAGCATCGGCATCGAGCCCGACGGTCTCATACCCGTGCCCTCGATGGTTTCGCGGCCTTCGGGCTTCGACTCGCTCGCCGGTGGTCAAGTGTCGGCCGACCAGGTCGATCTGGTCGCAAGGGTCATCGGAGGTCGCCCACCGGTGTTGCACAAGGCCTATCCGGGCACGTTGGCCGCAACCACCGGAGTCGCCGCCCTGATTCCCGGCACGACCGTGCACGATGTCGTTCGCCGATCTCGCCCGATCGACGATGAGATCCGGATCGGCCACCCCAGCGGAGTCATGTCGGTGCGGGCCGCCGTCGCCCACCGTGACGATGTGTGGCATTCCGACATGGCTGTGTACAACCGCACCGCCCGCCGCCTCGCCGAGGGCACGGCGTTCGTCCGAAGAAGTGTGTCGACCACACCAGCGGCAAAGAATGGGGCTTCGAGCTGATGTCGGAACGGATTCTCGAGCTTCAGGTCAACGGCGAGACCCACCGCCTGCTCTCCTCCGATCATCGCACCCTGCTCGAGGTGCTGCGCGAGGACCTGGCTCTGACCGGAACCAAACACGGCTGCGATGCGGGCGAGTGTGGAGCCTGCACTGTGCTGCTCGACGGGCGGCCCGCCCTCGCATGTCTGGTGTTGGCGAGCCAGATCCGTGGCAAGGTGATCACCACCATCGAGGGGTTGTCCGAGAGTGGGCAACCCCACGAGCTGCAGACAGCGTTCGCCGATTTGGGCGCTGCTCAGTGCGGCTACTGCACCCCGGGAATGATCCTGTCGTCAGCGGCCCTGCTCGACGAGGTTCCAGATCCGAGCCGCGACGATATCAACCAGGCTCTGGCTGGGAACCTGTGCCGCTGCACCGGCTACAGCAAGATCGTCGAGGCGGTCCATTTCGTCGCCGGTGGAGGCCAGGATCGATGACCGTCGAGCACACGGCTGTCGGTCGTCGCACACCCCGCGTCGATGCCATGGACCAAACCACCGGGCGCATTCGGTACGCCGACGATCTCAATCCCGCAGGGGTTCTCGTCGGCCGCCAGCTTCGGAGCACCCACTCACACGCCCTGATCAAGTCGATCGACACAAGCGCAGCGCTCGCACTCGCAGGGGTGAAAGCGGTGATCACCGGCGCCGATCTCCCGGTGTCGTACGGCATTCTTCCCGTGAGTCAGGACGAGCACGCCCTGGCGCTGCATCGTGTCCGCCATGTGGGCGAGCCGGTGGCGGCCGTGGCCGCCGTCGACGCCGAGACCGCAGAACGTGCTCTTGGGCTCATCGACGTGCACTACGAACCTCTGGACGAGATCGTCAACCTCGACCACGCCCTCGCCGACGACCTCCCCCTGATTCACGGTGAGGGACTGGGCCAGAATGTCCACCGAAAGGCTGCGCTCGAGTTCGGCGACGTCGACGAGGGTCTTGCCGCCGCACACCATGTGCGCGAAGACGTCTATTTCTTCAGGGGCAATACCCACGCGGCGCTCGAGACCCAGGCTGCCGTGGCGTCCTACAGCGCCGACGGGAAACTCACCCTCTGGTCGTCGACCCAGGTCCCTCACTATGTACATCGGAGCCTCGCAAGGGTGCTCGAGATGCCAGCCGGCCGCATTCGGGTCATCGCCACACCGAACGGCGGAGGGTTCGGCGGCAAGACCGATCCGTTCTCTCACGAACTGGTCGTCGCCAAGCTGGCCATGCTCACCGGGCGACCGGTCAAGATCAACCTGAGCCGCGAGGACGTCTTCTACGCCCACCGTGGCCGCCATCCCGTCCTCATGTGGGTGAAGACCGGGTTCGAGTCCGACGGCCGGATCACGGCGATGCACTTCAAGTCGTTCCTCGACGGGGGCGCTTTTGGAAGTTACGGCCCGGCGTCGCTCTACTACACGGGCGCACTCCAGGCCACCACATACCGGATTCCGAACTACCGCTTCGAGGGAGTCCGGGTCTTCACCAACAAGCCCGCGTGTGGCCCCAAACGTGGACATGGCACACCCCAGGCGAGATTTGCCATCGAGACCCAGCTCGACAAGGCCGCCGACGACCTCGGGCTCGACCCGCTGGCCATCCGGGTCAGGAACCTGATCGAGCCGTACTCGATGACGGTGAACCACCTGCGCATCACCAGCTGCGGGCTGAGCGACTGCATCGACGATGTGATCAAGGCCTCGGGATTCGCCGAAAAGCGAGGCAAACTCCCACCGGGAAGGGGCATCGGCCTGGCTGTCGGCTGCTACATGTCGGGTGCCGGATTGCCGATCTACTTCAACAAGATGCCCCAATCCGAGGTTCAGCTGAAGGTCGACCGCGGCGGCGGAGTCACCGTGTACTCGATGGCCACCGATGTTGGGCAAGGGTCGACTTCCATGCTCGCCATCGTCGTTGCAGAATGCCTGGGCCTCGAGCCAGGCGACCTCACCATGGTCACCGCCGACACCGATCTCACGCCCGTCGATCTCGGCAGTTATTCGAGCCGGGTCACCTTCATGGCCGGCAACGCGGCACTGGAGGCGGCCACCAAGGTTCGCCAACGTGTCGTCGATGCTGTGGCCAACCATCTCGAGGCCGTTCCCGAGGATCTGCTCGTCGAGGGTGGGCATGTCCACGTTGTGGGCGATCCCGACAGTGGGGTGACGTGGGCCGAAGGGGTGGTGCTGGCCACGGTCGCCGACGGTCCGTTGATCGAGTCGGGCAGCTACACCGCACCCAAACTCGCGGGCCCCTACAAGGGTGCCGGGGTGGGAATTTCCCCGGCGTTCAGTTTCACGGCATGTGTCGTCGAGCTGGAGTGTGATGCCGAGACCGGCCTGGTCGATGTCGCCGACGTGTGGGTCGCCCACGACATCGGCAAGGCGTTGAATCTGCTGCACAGCGAGGGGCAGGTCGAAGGTGGCGTCTACATGGGCCTTGGCGAGGCCCTGTTTGAGGAGCACGCGTTTCGGGGGGCCCTTCACAGGGGTCCCTCCTTGTTGGACTACAAGATTCCGACCACCTTGGAGATGCCTCCCGTTCACACGACCCTGATCGAGTCCGACGATCCCGAGGGTCCCTTCGGCGCCAAGGAGGTAGGGCAGGGCCCACTCCTGCCCGTGATTCCCGCGGTTGCCAACGCCATCCACGACGCCCTCGGTGTTCACATCGACGAGGTCCCGATGACCCCCGACAAGATCGTCGCGGCGATGCGCAATTCGGCTCGAGGTGGCTCTGGCAGGATCGGGCCGAGCGCTGTCCCCGACTTCGACTTCGGCGAGGCCGTCATGGTCGAGCCTCCCGAGGGGTTTGTTGCACCGTGACACTTCGAATACCTCCCTTCGACCTGGCGGAGCCAGAGACGCTCGCAGAGGCTGTGAACCTGCTCTCGGACCCGACGGCCATCGTCCTCGGTGGAGGCACCGACGTGGTGCCGAAGATGAAGCGTAGGCAGGCGACACCTGCGACCCTGGTCTCGCTCGCAGGCATCGACGGGCTGAACGGTATCTGGCCGAGCGACGATGGTGGTTGTGTTGTCGGCGCCTCCACGCCGTTGGTCGAGCTTGCAGAGTCGATCGACGTACATCCCGCACTGGCAGCCGCCGCTTCCTCTATCGCGTCGCCCCAGATCCGCAACACGGCGACGGTCGGCGGCAACCTGTGCCTCGATACACGCTGCAACTACATCGACATGTCCGAGCTGTGGCGCGAGGCCAACGGGCATTGCCTCAAGGATGGGGGCGACACCTGCTGGGTGGCGCCCGTCGGCGATCGTTGTTGGGCGATCAGCTCTTCTGATCTCGCTCCTGCTGCAATCGCCCTGGGGGCGTCTGTCCGGCTCGTCGGGGCAGGCGGTGATCGGCTGATCGCGTTGGAGGACCTCTATCGCAACGACGGGATCGACCACCTGACCAAGTCGTCGGACGAGG
>JAAETH010000526.1 GCA_024228575.1 Actinomycetes bacterium | reverse complement strand
GGCCAGGATCGACAAGCTGATCGCCTTCTTGCCCAGTCCTATTGGCGTCGGGTTGGATGCCGCAGATCGGGTGCTGCTCGAACAGCAGCTCGTCATGATGAACGGCTACGCCAAGATCCTCAGGGCGAGGATCAAGCGCTTCTGATCACGACGCGCGCAGTGAGCAAGATCGACCGCCTAGCACGCATCGCCTACGCCGTCGGCTGGGGCGACGGCTTCGACGGGTCCCGCAAGGTGTGCCCATACGCGTACCTCGAGCACAGCGAACTCTACGCAGCCGGCTACGCGCGCGGGTGCCGTAGCCGACGAGGTGACTCGTGAGCAAGATCGGACGCCCTCCCATCCCGCCCGCCGAGCGCCGCACCAAGATCGTGCAAGTGCCGGTCAACGTCGCCGAACTCGACGCGCTCGACGCGCTCCGCACCGAGGGCGAGAGCAGGGCGGCCGCGGTCCGGCGTGCTGTCGACCTCCTCGGGCAGGAAGGAGGGCTACAAGCGCGCGGTCGACGCGATGGAGGCCTACGCCAACTTGAGAGCCTGGCCGCCCTGGAGCACGAGCAGTGGGCGCACTGGACGGCTCACATGCTGGACGTGCTGGGCCCCTACCTGCCGGACGGCGCAGAGCGCGCGCTGGTGCTGGAGTTCAAGGGCGAGACGACGAGTCCCAAGGCCGTGGCGTGCTCTGCTATGCGGCGCTGGTACAGGCAGATGGAGGCGCCATACGCTGACCTCTCCGAGTCCGAGAAGCCGAGCGAACTGGCCGTTGGCTTCTATGTGGCCTTCGGTAGCGACCTTGGTGTGGTGGGCTTCTTCCGGGTGAAGCGACACCCCGAAGTTGGCTTGGTGGTGTGGGGCTTGTCCCGATGGCGCGGCCGAGTGGCCTACCGCACCCGCGGTGTCGGGCTCGAGGAGTGGCTGGCGCGACAGGAGACAGGCGTGCAGTACCGACGTGATCGCGACCGGACTGGATGGCCGGGTGCGGCCCAGTGACCCGGGGTACCCCCGTTTCTACGCCCATGCTCGCCTCGGACGAGCGGACAGGGATCGTACGCCGAGGGAGTGAACATGTTGCAGGACGAACAGGTCATCGAGGCGAGACGGTTGCTCGCTCAGGCGGTCATGCTGATGGACCAGGTGGAGACGCCTCGAGCCTTGGAAGGCGCTGTCGGCGTCTGGCGCAACGAGGCCATGGAGGCCCTTCGCCAGGCCGGCGTCAGGTTCCACCTCGCCGATGCGGAGCCGACACCAGAGACTGTCGCGAAGCTGGTCCGCACATGCACACGCTGCCCGAGGCCGGTCGCTGCTCGTGGCCTGTGTGGCGCACACCTGAATGAGCACAAGGCCACGTCCAGGGCGACGCAGGCGCCAGGACCAGAACCAGCCATCCTGCTGCGCTTGGGCGAGGAGGCCTGAGATGGAGTGGCTATGGGTGTTCTTGGTGGGCGTGGCGTTCGGACTGGTCTACCAGGCTGGCCATCGGCCTACAGCCACACGCTGCGCGGTGCGCATCGGCAGGCTGGAGGGCGCTACTGCGGCGCTCTGGCACCGGCCCCCGGAGAGACGGCTGGGTGGGGTTGCCAACTCCCCCAGGGCCACGAGGGAGAGCACCAGTGCGCTGGCATGAGCAGCGGGCAGAGGTGGGCGTGAGGCTCCTGTGCTGGCTCCTCGGCCACAGGTGGTTCAACCTGTGGTGGCCATGGCCGCCCGACCGAGTGTCGTTCTGCTGCACGCGGTGTGGGCGCGAGGGCACGTGGTTCGAGTGGGCACACTCGAGTCGGACAGAGACGGAGCTGGAGCCGTGACCCGGGGTACCCCCCTTTCAACGGGGATACTCGCCTAGATCGG
>JAAETH010000525.1 GCA_024228575.1 Actinomycetes bacterium | reverse complement strand
CGACGATGGTGCAGACGACGCCGTCGAGGAGGCCGCGACCGAAGTTGAGGCCGACGACGATGGTGCAGACGACGCCGTCGAGGAGGCCGCGACCGAAGTTGAGGCCGACGACGAAGGTGCATCCGACGATGGTTCCGACGGGTCAGACGATTCCGCCGGGTAGTGGCTACCGGGGCGAATTCGCCCAACTCGGCGACGAGGTTTTGCCGAGGAGCCCCACCACAAGACCTGTGAGGCAGGCAACACCAAGGGTGTAGCGAAACCGCAGCAACAACATGGCGACGGTGTGCCTGCCGAGCCGTTAGGGTGTTAGCCGGGCGAAACGTGCCTAACGCGTGGCGCGCCCCATGATCGAGTACAAGGAACTGCGTGGCTAAGAATATTCGCGTTTTCGCACTTGCGAAGGAACTTGGGTTAACCAACAAGGAGACCCTCGATTTGTGCGACGCGCTCGGAATCGGAGCCAAGAGTCACTCGTCGAGCATCGTTGAACCCCAGGCGGACCGTGTGCGGCGCAAGGCCGAACGCGAGGGCCTGATTCGCGACGAACAGCCCGAGGAACCGACCAAGAAGAAGGCTCCAGCCAAGAAGAAGGCTCCGGCGAAGAAGAAGGCTGCAGCCAAGAAGGCACCGACCAAGACGAAGGCTGTCGACGGAGACGTTGCGCCCGAGGCGGCAGCTTCGACTCCGGCCGAGGACACACCGACGACGGCCGATGAAGTGCCGTCCGAGGCGTCTCCGGAGACCGACCCATCGATCGGCGATGGCAATGCCACCGCCGACGTGCCTCCGGTTGCCGAGAGTGATGCTCCCGCGGTGCCCGAGGCTCCTGCAGCACCAGAAGCAGCTCAGGCGGCACCGGTGGCACCCAAGATCCCGATGCCACCGCCGAGGCCGCTGGTCACCTCGAGCGGCAACGAGGGAGTTCGTGCTCCAACCCCAGCACCCGAGGCCAAACCATCGGCGGTGCCCCGACCCCCGGCAGGTCCCCCCAGCGCACCTGCACCTGCACCCACACCTGCACCCACACCCGCACCCGCACCCACACCCGCTCAGGCGCCGGCGCAGCCGGCGGCAAGCACCGACGCTGCCCCTGCTGCCCCTCCGCCCCCTCCACCTGCTGCACTTCGTCCCAGGTCGGCGGGAGGGAAGCCCATACCGCCACCTCCAGCTCCTCCACGCTCCTCGAGCGGAAAGCCGATTCCTCCGCCTCCCGGTGCAGGCGGTCGCGGTCCCGCGGGCGGACGAAGTGGTGGTGGCCGTCCCGGTGGTGGCTTCGACGGACCTCGTCGTGGCCCCGGCGGCGGAGCAGCTCCAGCCGGTGGTCCTCCTCCAGCCGGTGGTCGTCCGGGTGGAGGCGGTCGCCCGGGTGGCGGGCGTCCAGGCGGACCTCCGCGCAGGCCGCGTCGCTCCAAGCGCCGTCGTCGCAACATGGACGACCTCCAGCCCCAGGAGCTCGCGTCCTACACACCAGCCGATGCTCCAGTCCCGACTTCTGAGGTCGTTGTCGAGCGCGGATCGACCGCTCAGGAGATGGCCCCGCGTCTGAATCGTTCTGCGGCCGACGTCGTGCGCTTCTTGTTGCAGCAGGGCGAGATGGTGACCGCCACCCAGTCGCTCACAGACGAGATGATGGAACTGTTCGCCGAAGAGGTCGGCGGTACAATCCGCATCGTCGACCCCGGAGCCGAACAGGAGCAAGAACTCCAGCAGATTCTTGGTCTCGACGACGAAATCGATCCAGAGGACCTCGCTCCGCGACCCCCGGTCGTCACCGTCATGGGTCACGTCGACCACGGCAAGACCAAGCTCCTCGACCGCATCCGTTCTGCGAACGTGGTCGATGGTGAGGCTGGTGGAATCACCCAGCACATCGGTGCCTACCAGGTAGACCACAACGGTCAGAAGCTCGCCTTCATCGATACTCCCGGTCACGCGGCGTTCACCGCCATGCGGGCGCGCGGTGCCGAAGCGACAGACATCGTGGTTCTGGTGGTCGCTGCCGACGACGGCGTCATGCCTCAGACGATTGAGGCCATCGACCACGCCAAGGCTGCCGAAGTACCCATCGTGGTCGCGATCAACAAGATCGATCGCGAAACCGCAGACGTCAACCGGGTTCTCGCTCAGCTCGCAGAGCGCGATCTGATTCCGGAGTCCTACGGTGGCGATATCGTCACGGTCGAAGTTTCGGCGCTCGAGGATTTGGGCATCGACGACTTGCTCGATCAGCTGTTGCTGGTCGCCGAGGTCGAGGAACTCACCGCTGTCCCCGAGGGACGCGCATCTGGCGTCGTTCTCGAGTCTCACCTCGACAAGGGCCGCGGACCGGTGTCGACGATCCTCGTTCAGCACGGCATTCTCGCGGTTGGCCAACCCCTGGTGGCGGGCGCGGCCTGGGGTCGTATCAGGGCGATGCTCAACGACCGCGGCGAACAGGTCAAACAGGCCGGTCCTTCGACCCCGGTCGAGGTGCTCGGCCTCTCAGACGTGGCCAGCTCCGGTGCGGCCTTTGTTGTGGCCCAGGACGAGAAGACCGCATCGAAGGTCGCCGACACTCGCGAGCACTGGCAACGTCAGGCTTCGTTCGCCCATACGGCGGCGGCTGCCAGCGGCGGCGCGAAGCTCGAGGACATCTTCAAGCAGATCCAGGCAGGAGAGGCGGCAACTCTCAATCTCATCGTCAAGGCCGACGTTCACGGATCTCTCGAGGCGCTCACCGAGAGCCTTCGCAAGCTCGAACGCGACGAGGTCAAGCTCGCGTTTGTGTCGCGCGGCGTAGGCGGCATCACCGAAAACGATGTCCAGCTCGCGGCTGCCACCAACGCAACCATCCTCGGTTTCAACGTCAGGGCCGACCGAAAGGGACGCAGCCTGGCCGACGAGCTCGGCGTCGAGATCCGCCACTACGAGATCATCTACAAGCTCCTCGAAGACGTCGAGAACGCCGTGCTCGGTCTTCTCGAGCCCGAGTACGAAGAAGTCATCACCGGAGATGCCGAGGTCCGCGAGATCTTCAAGATCCCGCGTATCGGTTCCATCGCAGGCTGCTACGTGCTCAACGGTGTCATCACCCGCAACTCCAAGGTCCGGTTCCTTCGCGAAGGCACCATCATCTGGAGGGGTACGGTCTCGTCGCTCAAACGTTTCAAGGACGACGCCCGCGAGGTCGCGGCAGGCTACGAGTGTGGTATCGGCCTCTCGGACTTCCAGGACCTTCAGGCCGGAGACATCATCGAGACCTTCGAGGAACGCGAGATTCCGCGTTCCTGACACGGTTCGTGATGCCGATGTACGCGCTCGCAATGTCGATCGATCTGAAGCTCCCAGGATGTGCTTCGTTGAAGGAGAAGCGGGCGACACTTCGTCCCGTCATCGATGGGATCAGGCATCGCCAGCAGGTGTCGGTCGCAGAGACCGATCATCACGACCTGTGGCAGCGAGCAGGCATCGGGGTTGCTGTTGTGAGCGTCGACGCAACCGGCGCCACCGAGGCGATGGATAAGGTCGAGCGGTTCGTGTGGTCACGTCCAGACGTCGAGGTGATTTCGGCTGATCGCCATTGGCTCGAGATCGACTGATCGGCGATCCAGACAACCCGATAACCCAGACAGCAAGGACTGATGACGATGCCTGCCAGAGGCTCAAAGCGCGAATTCCCGAGATCGGCCAGGGTCGGGGAGCTCATCCGCGAAATCATCGCTTCGGAGGTCGATCGGATTGACGACGACCGATTGTTCGGCGTCGCCATCACCGGAGTTGATGTCGACAACGAGCTCGAGAAGGCGGTCGTCTACTTCGACGCCGACGATACCGGCGGAGCCGATGCTGGGTTGAACCATCATTCCGGCCGCCTTCGCAAGGCCGTTGGTGATCAGGCGCGCATCCGGCGCACTCCGCGACTCGAGTTCGAGGTCGACGCCTCGATCGCGTCGGGCAACAGGATCGAAGAGATTCTGGGGAACCTCAACGTTCCGCCCGCCGAGGACTGACATGGCCAGACGGCGACCCAGCAAGGTTCACGGTGTCGTTGCGGTCGACAAACCTGCCGGCGTCACCAGCCACGACGTCGTCAGCGCTGCGCGGCGCGAGCTGGGTGAACGACGAATCGGCCACAGCGGCACCCTCGATCCCGACGCCACGGGGTTGTTGCTGCTCGGGGTCGGGCGCGCCACCCGGCTGTTGCGTTTCATGACGGTGTTGCCAAAGACCTACACGACCGAAATCGTATTGGGAACCGCAACGTCGACCCTCGACGATTCGGGCGAGGTCGCCGCCCATTTCGACATGTCGTCGATCGAGCCGGCTCAGGTCGTCGAGTCGGCGGCGAAGTTGACCGGATCGATCATGCAGGTTCCACCGATGGTGTCGGCGGTGAAGGTCGATGGTCGGCGGCTTCACGAGCTGGCTCGGGAGGGCATAGAGGTCGAGCGCAAGGCGCGCCGCGTCGAGGTCATGTCGTTTGAGGTGGAACCAACCGACACCCCGTTGGTCTACCGGGCGACCGTTCGGTGCGGTTCCGGTACCTATGTTCGGGTTCTCGCCGCCGATCTTGGTGAACTACTCGGGGGTGGGGCCCATCTGCGCGAGCTGAGACGCACGGCGATGGGTTCGTTCAGCGCTGACGATGCGTCGCTGCTCGGCGACCTGAGCCTCCTCGCGGTCGAGGCGGCAGTTCGGGACCACCCCTCGGTGGTGGTCGACGACGATGAGGCGGTTCGGATCGGTCACGGAGCGGCACTGTCCACCGCTCCCGAAGGTGACGGACCCTGGGGTGTCTTCGGCCTGGCCGGCAATCTCCTGGCGGTTCACGAACGAGACGATCGGGGTCGTGTCGCTCCCGGCGTCGTGTTGCCACCAGCCCACTGAACGGGCGTCAGCACCGTTCTCAACCGCTAGCTTGGTCCGCCGTGGAAGTCATCAGAGACATCGACTGGTGTCCCAGGCCAGACCGGGGATGTGTCGTCACAATCGGCCAATACGACGGGGTTCACCGCGGTCACAGAGCCGTCGTGTCCGAGATGCACCGCATCGCGGCCGAGCTCAACGCACGAACTGCCGTGGTCACCTTCGATGTGCACCCGGCGACGGTGGTTCGTCCCGAATCGGCACCACTCGAGCTGAGCGATCTCGACCAGAAACTCGAGCTGCTGGCCGACACGGGCGTCGACTATGTGGTCGTCGTGAGCTTCGACGAACGACAAGCCGCGGTTGCCGCACCCGATTTCGTAGATCAGGTTCTGATCGATTGCCTGAATGTCAGGGCCGTCGTGGTCGGAGCCGACTTCCATTTCGGCCGGGGTCGTGGTGGCAATGTCGCCACCCTCACCTCGATGGGAGAACAGCACGGTTTTGATGTGCTCGGCCTGCCCCTGGTCAAGCAGGCCACCTCCGAGGGGGAGGTCATCTCGTCGACCGCCGTGCGCACGGCTCTGGCCCACGGCGATGTGCAGAAGGCCCAGCGTCTCCTCGGTCGTCCATATGAGATCCGCGGAGCGGTTGGTCATGGCGATCGCCGGGGCCGGACCATCGGCTTTCCGACCGCCAACATTCCCACCGAGGATCGAACCCAGCTTCCGGCCGAGGGTGTCTACGCCGCAATCTATGAGCGACCCGACGGATCGACGCACAAGGCGGCGGTCAACATCGGCCGGCGTCCGACGTTCTACGAGTTCGTAGACCGCCCGCTCCTCGAGGCCCATCTCATCGGATTTCGGGGTGACCTGTACGACGAGCAGGCCAAGATCCGGTTCTTGCGGCACCTGAGGGGCGAGATTCGTTTCGACGGTATCCACAGCCTGAAGGCTCAACTCGAGAAAGACATCGAGGCCGCTCTGGCCGCACTCGGCTGACCCCCCGAAGAACCGATTGAATATCGCCTCGTTGCTGGTAGAGTATGCCAGTTGCGTGTGTGAGGGCCCGGACGGCATCACGCACACCCACCCGTTCCAAATTCACCGGGACGGCGGCCGTATCGCCCCCAGAGGTTCTGCTTCACATGCCTGACAAGACGTCGACAATCTCCGAACACCGCCTGCACGAGTCAGACACGGGTTCGCCCGAGGTGCAGATCGCATTGCTCACCGATCGCATCGAACACCTGACCGAACACTTCAAGGTCCACAAGAAGGACCACCACGGCCGTCGTGGCCTGTTGATGCTGGTCGGCCGTCGTCGCCGTCTTCTCGATTACCTTCGCGACAACGACATAGAGCGCTATAGGGCGCTCATCGGCAAGCTCGGTCTTCGTCGCTGACACACTCACTACAACGGGCGGCCCTTGGGCCGCTCGTTTCTGCTTCCCAGACCGTCCGCGCCCAGAGGCGCGTTCTGTGGTTCTGTTGGACGCACCAAATCTGATGAAAACAACGGATGGGAAGGTCCCATCCAACGATTGGAGAAACAATGGCTGAAGCCATTTCCGTGTCGGGCCCGATCAGTGGCACCGACAAGACCTTCACGTTCGAGGCTGGCAAACTTGCCGGCCTCGCCAACGGAGCGGTCACCGCCAAGATCGGCGAAACACAAATCCTCGTCACCGCCACGGCTTCCTCGAAGCCTCGCGACGGTGCCGACTTCTTCCCCCTCACCGTCGACATCGAAGAGCGCATGTACGCCGCGGGTCGTATCCCGGGTTCGTTCTTCCGGCGTGAAGGTCGTGCGTCCGAGGATGCAATCTTGACGTGTCGCCTCATCGACCGTCCGCTTCGCCCCAACTTCAAGGACGGCTACCGCCACGACACCCACGTCGTCGGTACCATCCTCGGCGTCGATGGCGAGAACCCCTACGACGTGGTCGCCCTGAACGGTGCGTCGGCCGCCCTGTGGATCTCCGACATCCCGTTTGTGACCCCGATTGCAGCGGTTCGTATCGCATATTCGACCGAAGGCACCTGGATCCCTTTCCCAACCTATGAGGAAGGCGAAGCCTCGACCTTCGAGATGGTCGTGGCCGGCCGTCAGCTCGACAACGGCGACATTGCCGTCATGATGGTCGAGGCCGGTGGCTCTGAGAAGGCGTTCCAGTTCTACGCAGACGGCGCTCCCAAGGTCACCGAAGAGGTCCTGGCCGACGGCCTTCAGGCATGTAAGCCATGGATCGACGACGTCATCGAACTCCAGAAGTCGCTTCGCGCCGCTGTGGGCGAAAAGGCGGAGATGGACTGGGTTCGCTCCGACGACTACTCAGACGAGATCATGGACGCCGTGCGTGACGCCGGCGCCGACCGCATGTCCGAGGTGATGAGCATCGCCGACAAGGCCCAGCGCGGCGAGGCCGAAGGCGAGCTCAAGAACGCACTCGCAGCAGAGCTGGCCGACCGCTTCGGCGACGTTGCCGATGCCGGCAAACAGATCAGGCAGGCGATCCGCTCGCTCTCGAAGGAGGTTGTTCGTCGTCGCATCGTCGAAGACGGATTCCGCATCGATGGCCGTGCAACCAACGAGGTGCGCCCTCTGTCCGCCGAGGTTGGATTGCTGCCGACCGTTCACGGTTCTGGCCTGTTCCAGCGCGGTGAGACCCAGGCCCTCAACGTCACCACGCTGGGCATGAGTCGCATGGAGCAGCTCATCGATACGCTGAACCCCAGCGATCGCAAGCGTTACATGCACCACTACAACTTCCCGCCATTCTCGACCGGTGAGGCAGGGTTCATGCGTGGGCCGAAGCGTCGCGAGATCGGTCACGGCGCCCTCGCCGAGCGTGCCCTGCTGCCGGTCATCCCGTCGAAGGAAGAGTTCCCGTACGCCCTTCGCCTGGTGTCCGACGTGTTGTCCTCCAACGGCTCGACCTCGATGGCATCTGTGTGCTCGTCGACCCTGTCGCTGATGGACGCAGGTGTGCCCATCAAGGCCCCGGTCGCCGGCATCGCCATGGGCCTGGTCTATTCCGATGGCAAGTACACGACCCTCACCGACATCCTCGGCGCCGAAGACGCCTTCGGCGACATGGACTTCAAGGTCGCGGGTACCGCCGACGCCATCACGGCTCTGCAGCTCGACACCAAGATCGATGGCATCCCCGCCGACGTCTTGACCGACGCGCTGCAGCAGGCACGCGAAGCCCGAATGCAGATCCTCGAGGTCATGGCCGGCGCAATCGCCGAACCGCGTGAAGATGTTGGTGCGAGCGCACCGAAGATCGTCAGCTTCGAGATCCCCGTCGAGAAGATCGGCGAGGTCATCGGCCCGCGCGGCAAGGTCATCAACACCCTTCAGGAAGAGACCGGTGCCGACATCAATGTCGACGACGACGGCCAGGTCGGTGTCGTCAGCATCGGCTCGACCGATCGTGCTGCGGTCGAGGAAGCCGAGCGCCAGGTTCGTCTGATCATCAACCCGCCGACGGCCAATGTCGGCGAGGTGTACGACGGCCGCGTGGTGAACATCACCAAGTTCGGTGCATTCGTCAACATCCTTCCGGGTACCGACGGCCTGTTGCACATCTCCAAGATCGGTGGCGGCAAGCGCATCGACAAGGTCGAGGACGTGCTCAACCTGGGTGACGTTGTTCCGGTCAAGGTTGACGACATCGACCCGAATGGCAAGCTGTCGTTGTCGCTCGCCGGCGATGCACCCGCCGCATCGTCGTCGAGTTCCGACGACGCCTCTGGCAACGACGATGACAGCGCGGACGATACGCCGAAGGTGAGTTCCTCGGCCGATCGTGAGGAGGTCTCCTTCGAGGCCACCTTCGATGCCAAGGCAGCCGAGAAGTTCGGCGAGCTCGGCCCCGGTCCCGGTGGTGGCGAACGTCGTGGCCGTGGACGCAGCCGGCGCAGCCGCTCGCGCCGCTAGGAGACGAAGGGGCGTCGATCGTGGCCATCGGGGTCGTTGTGGTTGGAGCGACTGGCCGAATGGGCTCTGCAGCCCGTGCGGCGGTCGAGGAAGCCGACGGACTCGAACTGGTGGCCACGATCGATCGAACCGGCGACGTCACCCACAACTCGGTCGAACAGATCGACGCATCGACCGTCGACGTCATGGTCGACTTGACGGTCGCCGAAGCCGCCAGGGCCAATCTCGTTTGGGCCGCCGCAAATGGGGTTCACGCCGTCGTTGGTACCACGGGTCTGTCCGAGGATGACATCGATCGTTGTAGATCCGAGTTCGTCGACAGCAACTGCCTGATCGCACCCAACTTCGCCATCGGAGCGGTGTTGATGATGCGTTTTGCCGAGTTGGCAGCGCCCTGGTTCGACACCTGCGAGATCATCGAACTGCACCATGACAACAAGATCGATGCCCCGTCCGGCACGTCTCGAACCACCGCCGATCGAATTGCAGCCGCAAGCCCGGACTGGGCAGCCGACCCAACTCTCGACGAGATGGTTCCGGGTTGTAGGGGCGGATTGGTCGCCGACGCGATCAGGGTTCACTCGGTTCGTATGAGAGGCATGCTCGCACACCAAGAGGTCATCCTCGGTGCGGCCGGTCAGACCTTGACCGTCAGGCACGACAGCTACGACAGATCGTCGTTCATGCCCGGCATCATTCACGCATGTCGAGTCATCGGCGATCATCGCGGCCTGACCATCGGCCTCGACTCGTTCCTGGGGCTGAAAGGGACATGACCGCAAGGGTCGTGGTGGTCGGATCTCTCAACCACGACATCACCGTCTGGGTGCCCAGGCGTCCCAACCCCGACGAGACCCTGCACGGCGACCGGATCGCCGAGTTTCGCGGAGGCAAGGGGGCAAATCAGGCCGTCGCTGCAGCCCGGCTCGAGGCCGATGTCTCGATGGTCGGCGCCGTCGGCGCGGATGCTCGCGGAACATTCCTGCTCGACGGACTCGATGCCGAGGGCATCGACCATTCCCTGGTCGACAGGGTCGACACCCCGACCGGTGTCGCACTCATCACCGTCGACCCGACCGATGTGTCGATCATCGTTGTGGCCGGGGCGAATGGAACCGTTGGGGAGGATGTTGCGAACGCAGCCTGCGATTCGATCGCCGCCGCCGATGTCCTCTTGTTGCAGGGCGAGATTCCGGCCGCCGCAGCTCGGCGAGCCGCACAGATCGCTAGAGAACACAGAACCCTGGTGGTATTCAATCCCGCTCCGGTCAACGAGGTCGCCGCTGCGGTATTGGAGCTGACCGATGTCCTCGTCGTGAACCGGGGAGAGGCCGCATCGATTGGGCCGGTCGACACCGACCTGGTGGTCACCACCCTCGGCGCCGAAGGTTGTGTGGTCTCAGAGAACGGGTACGCCACCAGAATTGAACCCTTCGAGGCGGACATGGTCGACCCCACGGGGGCCGGCGATTGTTTCGTTGCAGCGCTCGCTGTCAGCCTCGCCGAGGGCAGCGAACCCGTCGACGCCGCCCGGTTCGCCTCAGCTGCCGGCTCGCTGGCCGTCGAGTCCGAAGGTGCCCAACCCTCGTTGCCGTCGAGATCAGCTGTCGAGGCCCGCCTCGGGTGAACCCTTCGGAAGACCTTGACCGTCGGGGTCTCGTTCCGCACGGCCGACCTGGAAGCCGATCAACACCGCCATGGCGATCATTGCCGGCAGCTGATATCGCCCGAGGAAGTCGAGGATCGAGCCGATCGGGCCCTCGACCATTCGGCCGAGATGCCAGATGATCCACAGCCGACCCGCTGTGCCCGCTGCGTTCAGAACGGCGAAGACCCAGAAGCGAATGCGGGTCATACCGGCCAACAGGCACACCGGATAGTTGGGGAGGATCACGAGCAACACGAGGCCGATTCTGGGAAACCATCGTTGCAGCACATCGATCGCACCCGTGATCTTGTTCGGGCTCCCCAGTTCGGCATCGATGTAGCGGCGGCTGGCCGGGCCGAACTCGTAGCCGAGTCGGTAGAGGAACGGGTCGGGCCCTACAAGCCTCGCGAACCCGATGATGAAGAACGCCCATGTCGGAACCGATCCAACCGTGAGGATCAGGAAGGCATCACTCGGCGCCATGGCGATGAGAAGAAGCGGCAGCTTCGTCGCCAATGTTGCGAAGAAGAGCTGGCCGACAAGCGCTGCGACCGCCAGAGCGACTGGCAGGGCCGCAATTCGCCACAGACGATACCGCTCGTCGGCGTTGAGGATCGGACCTGGGGCGTCTGACACCTGTCAGAGAGTAGGTGTCAGTAGAGCCCAGCGGCGGGAACCGGCTTTCGCGGCGGCCCACTTTGACGCACGACGATCGGCGCGTCCGATTCGGTACTCGACCGTATGGCTCCGAGTGCTTCGACGAAGGCTGGGTGAGCCCCCGAGACCGTCGTCCGGCCCTCGGTCGTGTTGAGGCCGACGGTGAGCGCACGGTTTATGTATGCACCACCAAGGACGATCACACCCACGAGACCGACGAGAGACACAAGAACCATGACGAGGTTGCCGGCCGAGAGAGCTGCGTAGGTGTTGTAGAGCAATCCGAGCGAGAAGATTGCCCGCGCGGCCAACACGAGGATCTGTTTGTTCTTGACACCGCCACTGCGCCCGATCCGAGCACCTATCGCGAAGCCGAACAGCTTTGCCTGGACGGCCTTCGACAGCAGCCCGCTGGGAAGCCCACCCAACTGGGGGATCTTGGTCGATCCGAGAGCGATCTCGGTGAGCGATTCGACGGGCTCACCGGACGCGATACAAACGAGGGGCAGACGCCCCGATTCGAGCTCAGATTTGGATAGGACGACTTCGCTCATGGGTAACTCCTGGACAGGCCGCTGAGTATCCATCGGAACTCTTGCCCCTCGTCTGTAGGAACTTGACGGCGGTCCTTCCGGGCCAGCCGAGCGAGGAACGGCGATATCGTCGAGGCCATGGACGGTCGGAACAACAGCAGAAGTGTGCTCGTGACCGGAGCGTCGACCGGAATCGGCCTTGCGACGGTGAAACGATTGGCTGGTCTCGGCTGGAATGTTCTCGGTACGGTTCGGTCGGAATCGGACGCTGAAGCGCTCGGGCACATCGATCGATGTACCCCCTTGATGCTCGAGTTCGATCTCGATGGTCGCCGCAGCGTCACCGAGACCACCATCGATGCCATCGTGCCAAACGTGGACCGGTTGGTCGGCTCGGCCGGACTCGCCGGGCTGGTCAACAACGCCGGCATCGTCGTCGCCGGCTTGTTCGAGACATTGTCTGTCGACGACTGGCGTCGCCAGTTCGAGGTCAACGTGTTCGGCGCTGTCGAGCTGACCAGGCGGCTCTTGCCTGCGATGCGGAGGGCGGTGGATCCTCGCGTTGTTATGGTCGGGTCGATTTCGGGGCGTGTCGGCGCGCCGATGTTGGCTCCGTACTGTGCGTCGAAACACGCCCTCGACGGGGTGGCGAAGTCCTTGCGGCGCGAATTCCGGTCGACGGGCCCCAGGGTGACCCTCATCGAGCCCGGTGCTGTCACCACACCGCTCTGGGGCAAGGCCAACGATCTGGCAGATCGCATCGAGGCCGGTCTCGACGACGACCAGCGTCGACGTTATGGAACGCTCATCGCTGCCCAGCGTGAGGCGTTGGCCGACGGCGAGAGGCAAGGTATCGAGCCCGACGCGGTCGCCGAGCTGATCGAGAAGACCCTGACGGTGTCGCGTCCCAGAGCCCGCTATCTGATCGGCATGGATGCTCGGGCAGGAGGGGTGCTCGATCGGGTCCTTCCCGACGCCGGTATGGAGCTGCTCGGCCGACTTCTTGCCGAGCGCGGCGTTCGGTCGACGGACCAGCGACGATGAACGTTTCGGCGATGCACAACACGGTACGCGGCTACGCGTGGGGTTCGACCGATCTGCTCGCCACCATGCGAGGCGCCGAGCCGTCGGGCGACAAGGAGGCCGAGGTGTGGATGGGCGCACACCCCGGCGCACCCTCGGTGCTCGTCCGAAGCGGGGGCAGCACCCCGCTCGACCGGGCCATCACCGACGATCCCGTTGGCACGCTCGGTGCTTCGCTGGCATCGCGATATGGCCGCCTGCCCTTCCTTCTGAAGTTGTTGGCAGCCGCCGAGCCGCTGTCGTTGCAGGCGCATCCATCGCTCGAGCGTGCCCGAGCCGGATTTGAGCGCGAAAACCGGGCTGGTATCGCAATCGATGCTGCTCACCGGTCCTACAAGGACAACAATCACAAACCCGAGCTCATATGTGCCCTGACGCAATTTCGGGCACTGGTCGGGTTCCGCCCAACAGAGGAAACGTTGGCCCTGTTCGAATCGCTCGAGGTAGCGGCCCTCGATCCCGTCATGTCGGTCCTGCGTGCCCAACCATCCGCGTCGGATCTGAGCGATCTTCTGCGCTGGATTTTGACGCTGGACGAAAACACCGGCGCCGCTCTGGCTCACGACGTCGGCGCGGCGGTCCAGGCCCACGGTCGCTGGGAGGCCGAGCGTTCGGTGGCGAGGGCCATCTCCCGGGTACACCCAGGCGACCCTGGTGTGATCACCGCCCTGATGCTCAACACTGTCGTGCTCGAGCCGGGACAAGCCGTGCACCTGGGCGCCGGTGTGCTCCACGCATATGTCGACGGTCTGGGTGTCGAGATCATGGCATCCTCGGACAACGTTCTTCGTGGCGGCTTGACCCCCAAACACGTCGATATCGACGAGCTCTGTTGTGTGGTTGACGCTGCTCCGGGCGAGGTGGAGGTTCTGGTGGGCACCGAAACCGATGGCGAGTTCGTGTACCAGACGTCGAGCGTCGAGTTCGAGCTTCGACGCATCGAGCTGACGGGCGAGACCGCCAGGCAGGCGGCCGGACCCGAGATCCTGGTGGCGACCGCCGGATCGGTTTCGGTAGACGGCCGTCGACTCGATCCTGGGAGCTCGGTATTTGTGCCCGCCGGCGTGCGATGGTCGGCCATTGGTCACGGTCAGCTGTTCCGGGCGCTCGTGCCGCAATAAGACGTGTGGCGGCCACCTGTTGGTTCGGGCTTCACGTGAGATACCTTTGGGTGTCATGTCCAAGCCCGAAGACATCCGCCTGCTGGCGCTGCTCGGTCTCAGGTTGAAGGGTTTCGCCGACGCCGATGCCGTGGCCGAGACGGTTGGTGCCGACGAGGACGAGATCTCGTCGGCCCTCGAATCGGCAGAGAGCATTGGCCTTGTCAGCTTCAACGAGGCCAGGGCGGTGTACATGCTCGAGCCCGTGACCGGGCGTGCTGAAGGCGAGGGTCTGTTGGCCGCCCAGCTCGACGAACTCGGCGCAAGGGACACAGTTTCGCAGGCCTATCAGGCGTTTCTCGAGCTAAACGGTGTGATGTTGCAGCTGTGCACCGACTGGCAGGTTCGCGAGATCGAGGGCGCCCAGACCCTGAACCACCACACCGACGCCTCCTACGATGCAACGGTCATCGCTCGACTCGTAGAGCTCGATGCCGAGCTGGCGTCTGTGCTCGATGTGTTGACCTCCGCGCTCGATCGCTACCACCCCTACCAGCCACGATTTCACAATGCGCTCACCCAGCTTCAGGCAGGTGAACTCGACTACTTCACCAAACCCCTAATCCCCAGCTATCACACCGTATGGTTCGAGCTTCACGAGGACCTGCTCGCAACCCTCGGCATCGACCGCGCGATGGAAGGAAACACCTGATGAGCGGCCGTTTCGGGCGGGTTGTTCCCGCCATGATCACCCCTTTTGCCGATGATGGATCTCTCGACGTCGATGGTGCCGTGGCCCTCGCGAAGTGGCTCATCGAACAGGGCAGTGATGGCCTGGTCATCACGGGTACCACCGGCGAGGGGCCGACGATCACCGATGAAGAGGACTGGGAGTTGTGGCGCTCGGTCGTCGAGGCTGTGACGGTTCCGGTCGTCATCGGATCGGGCACCAACGACACCGCCCATTCGGTCGAGCAGTCGAAGATGGCAAAACAATGTGGTGCAGACGGCCTGCTGGTCGTCACCCCGTACTACAACCGGCCCTCGCAGGCCGGCATCTATGCCCACTTCGAATCCATCGCCGGCGCGGCGGACCTGCCCGTCGTGGTGTACGACATCCCACCGCGGACGAACCGCAAGGTCGAGACCGACACCTTGTTGGCGATGATGCACCAGATTCCCAATATCGTGGCTCTGAAGGATGCTGCCGGAAACCCCGGTGAGACGGCTCGAGTCATCGCAGAGGCACCGGACGGGTTCGATGTCTACAGCGGCGACGACTCCTTGACCCTTCCGCTTCTGTCGGTCGGTGCTGTCGGTGTTGTCAGCGTCTGTGCCCATTGGACCTCACCGGACTTCGTCGAGATGTTCGCCGCCTTCGATGCCGGCGACTTCGCCGGGGCCCGACGTGTCAATGCTCGCATGCTCGACAGTTATGCGTTCGAATCCTCCGACATCGCACCCAACCCGGTTCCGACCAAGGCGATGCTGCGAACCCTTGGCCGCCCCGCTGGTGAACCCCGTCTTCCGATGGGGCCAACCCCCGTCGGGCTCGAAGACAGAGCGCGCGAGGTCTACGCCGCGCTGGTCGCGAGCCGCTGAGTGGCTCCTCCTGCGAAACTCACCTTCCTGGGCGGCGTCGGCGAAGTAGGCCGCAACTGCACCGCCATAGAAGTCGATGGCAAGATCCTCGTGATCGACTACGGCCTCATGTTCCCCGACGCGACGATGCCAGGCGTCGATGTCATCCTCCCCGACAATCGATACCTGCTCGAACGGGCCGATTCGATCGTTGGTCTGGTGGTCACCCACGCTCACGAGGATCACGTCGGTGGCGTCACCCACTTCCTCCGTGACTTCTCCGCTCCGATCTATGGCTCGGCGTTCACAATGGCGTTGGCACAGGCGAAGATCGACGAGCAACGTCTCGACGCCCGGGTCAACCCCGTCGCCGACGGCAACTCGGTCAACATCGGGCCGTTCCGGGTCGAGTTCTTGGCCGTCACTCACTCCGTGCCCCTGTCGAACATCATCGTGGTGCACACGCCACAAGGTCCCTTGGTGCACACGGGCGATTTCAAGCTCGACAACACCCCGGTCGACAACCGCTTGACCGACCTGGGGCGCATTGGAGAGCTGAGCCGCAATCCCGGGATCCGCGTCCTGATGGCCGACAGCACCAATGCCGACAACCCCGGCCACTCCGAGAGCGAGAGCCAGATCGGCGAAACTTTCCGACGGTTGTTCCCCGAGCTTCGTGGTCGGCGGATCATCACCTCTTGTTTCGCAAGCCACCTGCATCGAGTGCAGCAGATCGTCGACGTCGCCATCGACGAGGGCAGGACGGTCTTTGCGGCGGGTAGGTCGATGGTGCGCAACGTCGCCATCGCTCGAGAACTCGGATTGCTAGACATCCCCGAACGTAGTCTGGCTTCTCTCGAACAGATCGACCAGTACTCGCCCGGCGATATCTGTGTCATCTGCACAGGCAGCCAGGGTGAACCGTTCGCCGCCCTGGCGTTGCTCGCGCAGGGTTCTCATCGCGACCTGTCGATCGCCGAGGACGATGCCGTCATCTTGAGTAGTCATCCCATCCCGGGAAACCAGCGCAGCGTATTCGCCGTCATCAACAGCCTTGTTCGACGCGGGGCCGAGGTCATTCACTCGGCTCAGGATCTCGTCCACACCACCGGGCACGCCCAGCGCGACGAGCTTCGTATCCTCCACAACATCGCCCGCCCCGAGTACTTCATACCGATTGAGGGCGAGTATCGGATGTTGCGTCGTCACGCCGATCTGGCGATCGACCTCGGGCTCGACGAGGATCACGCACTCATCGCCGTGGGCGGCACCCAGGTGGTTGTCGACGATGGGGGTGCATACATCGTCGATCAGCTGCCGCACGAGTACCAGTACGTACACGGCACCGGATTGCCGCTCGATCAAGAGGTCTTGTCTCAACGGCGGGCGATCGCCGCGGCCGGCATCGTCATGATCGTGGCTGCCGTCGACCTCGAGAACCGATCGGTCGCCAGCGAACCAACGCTCGTCAGTCGGGGTTGGGCCAGCGAGATCGAACTCGACGACCTGACACCTCGTCTCGAGGAGACCGTTGCCAAGGCGCTCGAGAACGGGTTGAACGAATCGAAGCCGACGGTCGCAGATCTCGAACGTCGGATGCGTCGCGCTGCCGGTCGCTTTGTCGGCGACGAGACCCAGCGCCGGCCTCCGATATCGGTGACCATCCAGCTCGTCGGCTAGATGCTCAACCACTGCTTTGGGCGCCGCGTGCGACGAAGTGCTCCGACTTCGGTACCTTGAATCGACGTGGCTTCCGCGCGCCAGCCCCCGACTCGTCGCAAATCGACATCTTCGACTCGATCGAAGGGTTCCTCGACGCGTTCGAACCGCAGTCCCGCCCGTCGAACGACCAAACGTTCGTCGCAGGCCAAAGGTCGATCGGCGCAGCGCCGATCGCGAACGAAGAGGAAGCGGCAGCAGTCTCTGGTTGCCGGTGCGCTGGTCGAACGCGAACGCGAGATCGCGGCACTGATCCTCTTTGCGCTGGCGGCCATCTCATCGCTCGCCATCCTTGCCGACAGGGCGGGACCGGTTGGGCGAGTTCTGCGCGACGGCATCGGTTTTGGTGTCGGCATGTTCCGGTACGTGGTTCCCTTCCTCCTCTTGTGGCTTGCCGTCTCGCTGCTGCGCACCAGTCGGACCGAGCGAAGCGTCCGTGTCGGCATCGGACTCGGCCTGATGCTGCTGGCGGGACTAGCGGTCGGGCACCTGGCGAAGGGCCCCGGGGCATTCGACGCCCCGGCCATCGAACTTCGCAAGGGTGGCGGTGTCGTCGGTGCAGCGATCGCCGAGCCGCTGGTCGCTCTGGTAGCGACTCCCGGAGCCTGGCTCGTGGCGTTGTTGGTCGGATTCTTCGGGCTGCTGGTCCTGCTCGATCTCCCCCTCAAGACCGTATTCGACGTCGTCGGAGACTGGTCGGCTCGCAGCTTCGACAGAACCGTTGCCGTGTTCCGGCGCCTGCTCGAGCCACGCCCGATCACCGAGAACACCGCCGTTCTCGATCCCAACCCTGACCCTGCCGTCGAGGTTGCAACCCCAGAGATCATCGACGCTGACGACCACACATCAAACGACCAGGTGGCCGACGCCTCCGAAGATGGGCCTGGATTCCCCAAGGTCAAGGTCCCCGATACGCCTGTCGGGACCGGCGAACAACTTGCCATCGAGATGGTCGCCGCCCAGGCGCCCGGTCCATGGACGCTGCCCGCAGCCAACCTGCTGAAGCGCAGCGGTGCCCAAACGGTCGACGAACGTGCCGTACATTCCAGCGCCCGAGGTCTCGAACAGGCTCTCGCCAGCCACGGTGTCGAAACCAAGGTCGTCGGCATGACCGTCGGCCCGACCGTCACACGGTACGAGCTTCAGCTGGCACCGGGCGTCAAGGTCAGTCGGGTGACGAGCCTGCACAAGGACATCGCGTACGCGATGGCAACCCCCGACGTGCGGATACTCGCACCGATACCCGGCCGATCGGCGATCGGCATCGAAGTTCCGAACGATGCCAGGCATCTCGTGTCCGTAGGCGACATCCTCGCCAGTCGCGCCGCGGCCGAAGCCATTCACCCACTCGAGGTGGCTCTCGGCCAGGACATCGCGGGGCGCCCGGTCATGGCCAACCTCGCGACCATGCCCCACGTTCTCATCGCAGGTGCGACAGGTGCGGGAAAGTCGTCGTGTATCAACAGCATCTTGACCTCGCTGTTGATGCGAGCCACGCCAGAACAGGTCAGGCTCATTCTCGTCGACCCCAAACGTGTGGAGATGGGCCAGTACGACCGATTGCCGCACCTGCTGACCCAGGTCGTCACCAACCCGAAGAAGGCCGCCAACGCCCTCGCGTGGGCGGTCAGGGAGATGGAACGCCGCTACGACCTGCTGTCGGAATGTGGCTTCCGCGATGTCACCGGCTACAACGATGCCTACGACGCCGGCACCCTCATCGCGGCACCCGGGGACGAGCGGGTGTACGACCGCATCCCGTTCATCGTTGTGGTCGTCGACGAGCTCAACGACCTCATGATGGTTGCGGCGCGCGACGTCGAGGAGTCGATCACGCGCCTCGCCCAGATGGCCCGAGCAGTCGGAATCCACCTTGTCATCGCAACTCAGCGACCGTCTGTCAACGTCATCACCGGCGTCATCAAGGCCAACATCCCGTCGCGGATGGCCTTTGCTGTCTCGTCGTTGGCCGATAGCCGGGTGATTCTCGATCAACCCGGGGCCGAGCGCCTGATCGGCAAGGGCGACATGTTGTTGCTCACGGCCAACTCCAGTGTGGCTCAGCGGATCCAGGGTTGTTGGGTCACCGAACAAGAGGTCTCCAAGATCGTGGCCGCCTGGAAGCGCCAAGCGCCGGAGGTCAAGTACGTCGAAGGTGTCGAGGGCGAGGACACGACCGTGGCAGCGGGAGTCCTGCCGGGGGGATCGACCGGCGACGACTCCGACGATGCCCTCTTGTTGCAGGCGATGAAGCTAGTCGTGGAGAGCCAACTCGGATCGACCTCGATGCTGCAGCGCAAATTGAAGGTCGGGTTTGCGCGGGCGGGACGGCTCATGGATCTCCTCGAGCAACGTGGGGTCGTCGGTCCATCGATCGGGTCGAAGGCCCGCGACGTGATGATGACCCCGGAGGAACTCGCTGCGGTGCTCCCGGACGAATCGGTCTGATCCTGCCCGAGCGGGCATCATGGCCCAATGCAGCCAATCGCCGAAGGTCTCCAGTTCCCCGAAGGGCCCATCGTCATGCCCGACGGCACTATCGTGCTGGTCGAGATCAGGCGGGGGACACTCAGTCGGGTGTCGACCGCCGGCGACATCGACGTGGTCGCCGAGCTGGGTGGTGGACCGAACGGGGCCGCTATCGGTCCCGATGGCCGCTGCTACGTGTGTAACAACGGTGGCTTCGAGTGGCACGACGTCAATGGCCTGACACTTCCCGGCGAACAACCTGTCGACTATGCGGGGGGGTCCATTCAGGTGGTCGATCTGGAGACCGGCGAGTTCGAAGTCATGTACTCCGAGGTCGATGGCCATCTGTTGCGCGGGCCAAATGACATCGTCTTCGACCGCTCGGGTGGATTCTGGTTCACCGATCATGGCAAGAATCGCGCCAGGGATCGCGATCGTGGCGGCTTGTACTACGCGGCCGCCGACGGGTCGTCGATAGCCGAGGTCGTATACCCGCTCGACTCACCGAACGGGGTCGGCCTTTCACCCGACGAGGACCGTGTTTACGTGGCCGAGACACACTCGGGTCAGGTGCTGGCCTGGGATCTCGTCGGTCCGGGCCGGTTGGCGGGTTCGTCGCCGTCGCGCGGAGTATTCATCGGCAGTCCCGCAGGTCGCAAGTTGTTCGACAGCCTGGCGATGGATGCCCACGGGAACGTGTCGGTCGCCACGCTCAGCACGCCCGGAATCACCACCTTCACTCCGGAAGGGACCGAGCTCGAGTTCGTGCCTACGAACGACCCACTCACGACCAACATCGCGTTCGGTGGCGACGACATGCGGACCGCCTACATCACGTTGTCCGGTACGGGTCGCCTGGTCTCGACACTGTGGGATCGACCCGGTCTGAAGCTCAACTATTGATGTCGGATCCTCAGCAAGATCCTCCCCGGATTCGTGATGTCATCAGCCATCGCGACTTCAGCCTCGTCCTGGCTGCCTCGTTCGTGTCGAACACCGGCCGCTGGATGCAACAGGTCGTACTCGGTGTTCTTGCGTGGGAGCTGACGGGGAGTTCCACATTCCTCGGGCTGGTGGTGTTCGCCCAGATGGGGCCGATGTTGGTGCTCAGCGTCATCGGTGGAGGCCTCGCTGATTCCCTGGACCGCAAACTCCTGCTGCTGGTCACTCAGGCTTGGCAAGGCGTCTGGGGGGTTGTCCTGGCGTGGCAGGTCGCGGACGGCGACATCTCACAAACCACCTTGATAGGGCTTGTGTTCATCATCGGTGTCGGCCAGGCACTCTATGCGCCGGCGTTCACGGCCGTGCTTCCCAGCCTGGTCGGACGAGAGAACCTGTCAGCGGCCATCAGCTTGAACTCGATGCAGGTCAATGGCAGTCGGGTCATCGGGCCGGCGCTCGGTGCATGGCTTGCGTCCGTTCTTGGTGTGCCATCCGTATTGCTCATCAACGCCGCGACCTATCTGTTCGTGATCGGCGCGGTCGCAGTCGTGACGATCCCGCCGACCTCGTCTCGTTCGAGGAGCTTCGGCGACCGTTTCCTGGGCGGGTTGAGGCTGGCCAGGGTCTCGTCCCAGATCCGGCGCCCATTGCTCACGATGGCTACGTTCGCCGCGTTCTGTCTGCCGTTCATCGGCCAGATGCCGGCGCTGGCCGAGTTGAACCTCGGCGTAGATCCCGAGAGCCAGACCTACGGAGTCCTCTATGCCACCTTCGGTCTGGGGGCACTGGCCGGGGCGGCGAGCGTTGGAACGGTTCTCGCCCACGTTCCTCGTCCCGTCACTGTTCGTGTGGCCCTCGGATGTTTCGCGGTGGCCTTGGCGGTCCTGTCCGTCCTTCGGTCGCCCACCGCCGCGTACCCGACCTTTTTTGCTGTCGGGTTGTTCTATTTCACCATGCCCGTCGCTCTGAGCACCTTCCTTCAGGAACATCTGGCCGACGAGGTCAGAGGCCGGGTGATGGCCCTCTGGACGCTGTCGTTCGGTGGGGTCGTCTCGATCTCGAACTCGATCATGGGGTATGTGGTCGAGCAGACGTCGGTTTCTGCCGTGGTGTTCTTCGGGTCCTGTGTTGCAGCGGTTCTTGCCGTCGTCGTCAGACTCGAGCCCGGCCCCGAGGTCAGCGAGGCAACCTTGCGGGCGAGGAACGACCCGACGGGTACCGACAATTGATGCACCTGTGCGTACAATCAGACAAATAGGTTCGACCGCACAGAGGGCGAGAACTTCCGATGCCGGCAGCAAAACTCGATCGCGAAAGCCCCATGCCGTTGTGGGCCCAGCTCGAGGCCGATCTGCGCCGTCGCCTCGACGACGACGAGTTCTCTGACAGGTTTGCTACCGACGCGGAGCTGGTCGATCAGTACGGCGTCAGTCGTCACACGGTCAGGGAGGCCATCCGGCACCTGAATCGCACCGGGGTGTTGAAACGCGAACGTGGTCGTGGAACCGTGGTGAACCGCACCGAGTTCGAGCAACCACTCGGCCAGCTCTACAGCTTGTTCCAATCGATCGAATCCTCGGGTGTCAGCCAGAACAGTATGGTCCTGCAGCTCGACGTCAGGAGGAACACCGTCGCCGCGGCCGCGCTTGGTCTCGGCGACGACGCAGATCTTGTCTATGTGGAACGCCTTCGTATGGCCGACGATCAGCCGCTTGCCGTCGATCGCGCGTGGTTGCCGTACGAGATCGGCAAGAGCCTTCTCGATGCCGACTTCACCCACACGGCTCTCTACGACGAACTCGAGCGCACAGCGGGCTTGCGGCCCGACAGGGGGTGGGAGCGCCTCAGCCCCGTCATTCCGGCGGCGGGCGACCGCGAACTTCTCGGGCTGCGCAGGACCGACGCTGCCTTCCACCTCGAGCGCCTTGGCACAAATCAGGGCCATCCCATCGAGTGGCGCGTCACAATCATTCGGGGTGATCGTTACCGCTTCGTGGCCGACTGGTCGGCCGGCGCAGATAGTGGGCTCACCCTCACCGCATCCTGAACGACCCGCGGTAGGTCGATTCGGAATCGAGCCCCGCCCAGATCCCGGGAATCCTCGACGTGGGTGGTGCCACCGTGGCGTTGAACGATGGCTGCGACCAGAGCGAGGCCAATTCCCGTCCCACCGGTCTGTCTGGTCCTGGCTTCGTCAAGGCGGGTGAAGCGCTCGAACACCCTCACCCGCTCGTCGGGAGGGATTCCCGGCCCGTCGTCTTCGACCACCAGCCGCACGCATCCCTCGCTTCTGGTCTCGACGTTCAACCTCACGCGACCGCCGCCGTGGTGAAATGCGTTCTCGACCAGGTTGGTCACAACTCGTTCGAGCGAGCCCGCGTCGCCTCGCACCACCGCGGACTTGATGGACGGCTCGAACTCGGCCCCAAGCTGCTGGGCCACGATGCCGACAACCTTCACGAGGTCTACCTCGTCGCCGAACGGTGTCGTGTCGCCCTCCGTCCGGGAGAGGAGCAGCAGATCGGTGATCAGCCGTTCCATCCGCCCCGCTTCGGCAACGATGTCACCCGCCAGGCGCCCAGAGCGCTCGTGACCCGGATCCGATCCGATCAGCTCGGCCGCCAACGCAACCGATGACAGTGGGCTTCGGAGTTCGTGCGAGGCGTCGGCGGCGAATTGTCTCTGGCGGTCAGCGCCGTCCTCAACTCGCTTCAACATGCGGTTCATGAGGGTTGCCAATTCGCTGATCTCATCGCTGCCTCGGGGCACCGGGACCCGCTCGTGCAGGCTTTCGACAGTGATCTGTTCGACCTGACCCGAGATCGCCCTCACCGGGCGCAGCGCGCGACCGACGACGAACCACACCAGCACGCCGCAGCCCAGTACCAGCAGCGGGCCGATGATCCAGAGCGCTTGCCGAACTGCGGCTACGGATTCGTGCACCTCGTCGAGCGCCTCACCCACGACCACGACCTCGGTGCCTTCAACACCCTCCACGAGGCGCACGTCGAAGATGGTGTCCTGGATGATCTCGATCATCTCGAGTTCGTCGATGGGTTCGCCATTTTGGGGGTCGAGCACCTCCAACACCTCGCCGGATTGTGCATCGATCACCAGCTCGCCCACCAGCCCGTCCTCGCTGATGAATCTTCCGAACAGTTCGCCGTCCTCGTTCTGGGTGAACGGCCCTGCCGTGAACAAGGTGTTGTCGGCTTCGAAAGTGAATGCCCGGGGTGTCTCCTCCAGTTCCTCGATAGCAATGGCCTGTTGATCCAACACCTCGTCGAGTGTCGACTCGGTCGCTTCGACCAGGTCGCGCTCGACCAGCCGCACGATCATGACCGCCGCTACGCCGATGGCCACGGCCACCAGCACGGTTGCTGCGAGTGTGATGCGCGTACGCACCGAGCCCAGGTGAATCACGCGAGGGCCCAGCTCATGGCGCCACCATCCGGTAGCCCAGGCCGCGGACGGTCCTGATCAGGTCCGCAGCACCGGCCTCGTCGAGCTTCTTGCGCAGATACCGCACGTATACATCGACGATGTTCGACATTGGCTCGTCGTCCATGCCCCAGACCTTGTCGATGATCTGTTGACGTGACACCACGTCGCCCCCCGACCGCATGAGTACCTCGAGTACCCGGCGCTCCCTCCTGGTCAGATCGAGAATCGCGCCACGGCAGCGCACTTCGCCGATGGCTGGGTCGAACACGACGGGGCCACACTCGATGACCGCCGGCCGAGGCGGAGTGCCGCGTCGCACCAGCGCACGTAGCCGGGCCAACAACACCACATACGAGAACGGTTTGCGAAGGAAATCGTCGGCCCCGATGTCGAGTGCTTCGGCCTCATCGAATTCGCCGTCCTTGGCTGTGAGCATCAGGATGGGCGTCCACACCTCGGCCGCACGAACGTCTCTGCACACCTCGTAGCCGTTGCGACCAGGGAGCATGATGTCGCAGACGATGGCGTCGTAGCTGCCCTCGGTCGCTCTCCAGTAGCCAGAGTCGCCATCGTGCTCGATATCGACGTCCACGCCCTCGTCGCCCAGGCCTTCGGCAATGAGCGAGGCGAGACGGACTTCGTCTTCGATGAGCAGGACCCGCACGGCTCCAGTATGGCGAATCGAACATTGAGGATTGGTGAAGACGGTGCAACATCTCCAACCGCTCGTTCATCTTCGACTTGCCAACGTGATCTCCAACGGAACACCCAACCAAGGAGATCTCCGTGAACGACAACACTGACACCACCCCTACCCCGAAGCGCACTCGACGAACCGGGGTTGCTGTGACCGCGGCGCTCGCCGCGGTCACCCTGCTCGTCGGGGTCGGAATTGCCGGTGCCTCATCGAATGACTCGGCCACAAGTGGGGCCCTCTTGGCGTCCTCGTCCAGCAGCGAGGAGTTCGAGACCCCAACAGAGTCCGACTCCGACTCCGACTCCGAATCGGAGGAGGAGGGATCGGACGAAGCCGATGTCGACGAGACCGACCACGACGAGACCGAAGGCGACGACGACCTCGACGAGACCGAAGGCGACGAGACCGAAGGTGACGACGACGATGGGTACGACGTCGATCTGTCGGCCGACGACCAGGCCGTTGTCGACCGGTTCGATCAGTGCCTCGACAGTGCCATCGACTGGGATGCCCTCGACGCCAAGGAGGATGCAGGCACCCTCACCGAAGCCGACGAAGCGGCGGTGGACGCTGCCTTCGAGTCGTGCGAACCGACCCTCGACGGTCTGAGCCCTGAAGGATTGGCAGCACTCGAGGCGGCCGAAAGTGACCA
Organism: Actinomycetes bacterium; assembly: GCA_024228575.1. GTDB lineage: Bacteria > Actinomycetota > Acidimicrobiia > Acidimicrobiales > Poriferisodalaceae > JAAETH01. The sequence continues at coordinate 9,935 of JAAETH010000525.1, read as the reverse complement.
CGAGGGTTGCGAGGCCGACGAGGGCGACGACGCCGACGACGCCGACGGCACCGACGACGCCGACGAGGGCGACGGCACCGACGAGGATGACGACACCGACGAGGAAGACTGACATGGCGGTCCCGGCTGCCGAAGCACACGCCCAGCGGCTGGACACACCAGCAACGGTGGCCGGGACTCTGCCACGCTCAAACGCCGGTGACGATGAGGTCATCTGCGCACCTGAGGCCACCATCCAGTGGTTACTGGAACTGGCGCCACCTCGTCGCCACCGGTGCTGGAGCGAATCCGCGAACCACCCGATGCCGCTGGGCGCCCTTGCCGGCGCCGTACCGGGTGCCTACTTGTGAACGAACGACTGTGCGAGCGAGGTCCCACGGAACGCTGTGGGGGTCTCGCCGGTCGTCGCGTACATGTAGAGCGCAGTCTGGAAGATGGCGTTCAATGCAGTCAGTACGACGCTGATGAGGGCGAAACCGACGACGGCGATGGCGATTCCAACCACCAGCAGTGCCGTCGAACCCGACGCCGCCAGCAGGACGACGACGAGGATCAGCGGGATGGCGGCGGCGAAGCCGACCAAGCCGAACCCGACGCGCGCTGCGAGGTTCTCGCCCCATGTGCGCTTCAGCAACTGCCCCGAGCGCTTCACGCCATCGATCGCGCCCATGTCGTCGATGATGATTGCCGGGATGACCAGGAAGGTCACGATCTCCCATGCCGCACCGGCGATGTTGGTGACGATACGTCCGAGGATCCCCGAACGTTCACGAATCGCCTGGAGGATGAGCCCGACCGTGGCGGTCAGCAGAGCCCACGGCACGAGCCCGGCGATGTGTTTGGTCGCCCTCGAGATGGCGTTGGAGACGGTGGGATCTCCGCCGGTCATCCGGTCGTGTGCCGCGGCGACCAGCGCACCCTTGAAGAACACGGCTATCACGCTGAGCCCCAGGGCCGCGAGCAAGCCGACAAATGCAACGCCGGGGCTCACCGATTCCTCAGATGACGACGTGTCGAGCATCGCGAATGCCGGGATCGCCAGCACGATCAAGAGGCCGAGGGAGGCGAACATAGAGAGCACCGGAATCCACAACAACTCGCGGTCGTGCATCAGCACTTGCCAAGACACTTTGGCCAATTCGATGGTGTTCTTGATGCGGTCCACTTGATCCTCCTCGGCTTCGCCAGCCAATAATAGGGAGGTCAGCAGCCAACTCGGTCAGAAGTTGGTGTCACACCGTCGATGAGAACCCGATCGACGATGTCGTTCACACACTCATTGTTCGGGTACACGGTGTGCTCGGGATGGTTCACCTCGACCAGCAGGCCGTTCGACAGGGTTTCGGTGGCGAGCTGTTCGGACTCGGCGAACGGTGTCACGGGGTCGCCATGGTTGCCGATGACGATGATCGGAACGTCGCTGCCGTCGAGGGGTCTGTCGAGGGCGGCTGGTGCGATCGTGTCGAAGTAGGGACACACATCAAATCCGGTCAAGTCGAGGGCCGACAACAGCGGGAGCTCGGCGGCGACTCGATCGGTCATGACGTTCAGATCTTCGACGCGGTCGTAGCGGTCGACGTGTGAGTCGATCACCCAGCTGTCGAGGCAGTTGACGTGAGCGGTGAACGAAGGCTGGCTCGGATCGTCCAGTTGGAATAGCGCCAGGTCGCTGAACAGAGTCGGATCGTCGAACTCGTTCAGGTCGCTCAAGCCGTCCCAGAGCAGCGGCCAGGTCTCCTCGCTGTACAGGGTTGTGATCACGCCCAACGCTCCAGCGAACGGTGCATCCTGGAGTTCCTCGTCGACGAGGTGGAGCTTCGTGGCGGCCTCGTAGTAGTAGGCGACCGGATCTCCACCGTTGTAGATGGGGCACGATCGATCGTCGCAGGCTTCGAGAGCCGAACGCAGCTTGTCTTCCAGCGGTGCGGTCTCCTCCATCGCGTTGTCGACGCGCTGGGCTCGGGTCTGGCTCGGGTCGACCGGGTTGTCGGCGCCATCGAGGACCATCGCCCTGACCCGTTCGGGAAACAGGGTTGCGTACCAAGTGCCGATCGCAGACCCGTACGAGAATCCCAGATAGGTGATTTGTTCGACGCCGAGAGCTTCACGTACCCGGTCCATGTCGCGCGCCACATATTCGGTGTGGAGCAGCCCGGCTGCCGCTCCCATCGACTCGGTACAGCGCTCGACCGCCAATTCGGCGAGGGCTTCGTCCTCGGGGGTGTCGACCTCATCCCCGATGGCGTTTGCGATGACGATGTGGTCTCCGGCCAGCCCACATGCGAAGTCGGGCTCCGAATCCCCGACTCCTCGAGGGTCGAAGGCAACAAGATCAAAGAATTGCGACAGCTGTTCTGGCAGATAGCCGTCGGCCGCGAGACGGAGGAATTCGATCGCGCTCACCCCGGGTCCGCCCGGGTTGACCATCAAGACGCCTAGGTAGTCGGACTCGTCGCCGGTGGCGAGCTGTCTCGCGACTGCGATCGAGAGGAAATCGTTCCCGGCTTCGTCGGGACCATTTTCGTATGCGACAGGAACGGAGACCTTCACGCACTCGAAGCCACCACAATCGGACCATCCGAGGTCGGACAAATTCGTGTCACCACCGCCTGTTTCGCGGCCGGTATCACCATCATCGGAGTCCGCGTCTGTCGGGTTCGCTGTTGTGGTTGGTGTCGATGAATCTCTCGGCTCGGAGACTTCGGCGGTCAGCCCATCGTCGGAGCATGCACTCGTGAAGACAGCGAGGGCCACCAGTACGAGCAGGGTGGGAAAGGCACGTCTCATCGGGGTCGACGGTAGCCTCTCAATCCGATGTCGCTGCAGCGCTACCACCTGGTCACCCTCGGGTGCCCCAAGAACGAGGTCGACTCCGACAAGGTCGAGGGGACCTTGCTGGCTGACGGAATGTCGGCAGTCGACGATGCCGGCGATGCAGATCTCATCGTCGTCAACACGTGTGCGTTCATCGAGTCGGCTCGTCAGGAGTCGATCGACACCATTCTCGCTCTCGACGATCAGCGTCGCGAGGGTGCAAAGCTCGTCGTCACCGGCTGTATGGCCGAGCGCTACGGTTCGGAGCTGGCAGATGTTCTGCCCGAGGTCGACTCTGTGGCGGGTTTCGGAGTTCCGGTCAACAGCACAGTGTCGAGTGCTGCGGTTCCCGTCTCGCTGGGTCCGACCCGCGGCTCGAAGTCCGCCGAGAGACCTATCCCCGTGTTCGACCTTCTCAATCTGCCCAGAGCGGCCAGCTCGCGGCCATGGGCGTACGTGAAGATCGCCGAGGGATGCGACCGCAAGTGTGGGTTCTGCGCCATCCCGTCCTTTCGTGGAGCTCAGCGCAGCCGGTCGATCGACGACATCGTCGCCGAGGTCGAGCAGTTGGGGGCCCGCGAAGTCATTCTCGTCGCCCAGGATCTCGCATCGTTCGGCAACGACACCGGAAACCGTGGCGGCATCGTGTCGCTGGTGCGGACGGTCAGCGACACCGTCGACCGGGTCCGGTTGTTGTACCTCTATCCATCCGATCTGACCGATCCGCTCGTGGATGCCATCGTCGATTCGGGTGTCGTGTACTTCGACCTGTCGCTGCAGCATGTCTCCTCCTCGCTGCTGAGGCGCATGCGGCGATGGGGGAACGGTCAGAAGTTCCTCAGCCGCATCGAGGCCATTCGTCGACTCGCCCCGGACGCGGCGTTCCGGTCGAACTTCATCGTCGGGTATCCGGGTGAGACCGAGGACGATCACGCCGAGTTGCTCGAGTTCGTAGAAGCGGCCCAGCTCGACTGGTGCGGCTTCTTCTCCTATTCGCGAGAGAGCGGAACATACGCCGCGGACCTCGACGGTGTTGTGGCGCCCGAGCTCATGGCCGAACGGCTCACCGAGCTGACCGAGATACAAGATCGCATCACGACCGAACGCAGAGCCGCTCTCATCGGCTCGACCATCGAGGTTCTGGTCGACGATGCCGGTATCGGACGTTCACACCGCGAGGCTCCGGAGATCGATGGGATAGTCAACTTGCCCGGCGATCTCGAGGTCGGCGAGCTGCACCTCGTTCGCGTGACAGACTCGGCGGGTCCCGACCTGGTTGCCGACCGGGTCTGACCTTCGGCTGCCGGCGTGCCGGGCATCTGAGGAAACGAATCGGTCCGAGGAGAAGTCGAAGCCACGTGGTCGAAATCGGATCGGTGATGAACCTGGCGAACGCTCTGACGCTGACGAGGCTGTTCGCCTCGCCGGTGTTCATCGTGATGGTCACCGAAAGCGGACCCCGTTGGCTGACCTTTTTTGTCGGTGCCGCGATCGCTCTGACCGACGCAGCCGATGGATGGTTGGCCAGGCGGTACGGTTCGACAGCTTCCGGGGCGTTTCTCGACCCACTGGTCGACAAGGTCTTCGTTCTGGGCGGGATGTATGCACTCGTCGCAATCGATCAGTTCCACTGGTTCCCCGTAACACTGATAGCGGTCCGCGAGTTGGCCATGTCGCTCTACAGATCGACCGTCGGACGTACCGGTGTGTCCGTTCCCGCCAGCTCCTTGGCCAAGATCAAGACGACCGTGCAGATCTGGGCTCTGGGTTTCGCCCTGATCCCACCGGTCGCCGAGAACGTTCACTGGATAGCGACCACGACGTTGTGGTCCGCCGTCGCCTTGACCTACGTGACCGGCGCCCAGTACTACAGCGCCGCCAGAAAAGGGAGACCCGATGAAGTGTGAGGTCGTCGCAGTCGGCACAGAACTGCTGTTGGGACAGATCGTCGACACCAACTCGTCGTGGATCGGAGAACAATTGGCCGCGGTCGGCATCGACAGCCACTTCCAGACCAAGGTCGGCGACAACCCTCGACGAATCGCCGACGCACTTCGCCTCGCTCTCAGCCGCAGCGACGCTGTCATCGTGTCCGGTGGGCTCGGCCCCACTCAGGATGACATCACCCGCGATGTCATCGCCGAGGTCATGGGCGTCGAGTTGGTACACGACGAAATGGTCGCCGCGAAGATCCGCGAGATGTTTTCGTCGCGCGGCCGCGAGATGCCCGCCAACAACCTGAGACAGGCCCTGGTGCCCGACGGAGCCTCCACCATGGACGAGCAGCCGGGCACGGCTCCCGGTCTTGTGTGCCCGATGGTGGTCGACGGCGTCGACAAGGTCGTCTACGCAGTCCCGGGTGTTCCCATGGAGATGCGTCAGATGGTCGGGGGCACCGTCATGACCGATCTTCGTCGACGCGCCGGAGACGATGCCACCATCGCCAGCCGTGTCATCCGTACCTGGGGCAATTCCGAGTCTGGATTGGCCGAGGTGCTCGCAGACCACATCGATCGGCTCGACAGCGAGGGTCACGCCACCCTCGCGTTCTTGGCCAGCGGCGTCGAGGGGCTGAAGGTCCGCATCACTGCAAAGGGCCCAGATCAGGCTTCGGTGAGCCGCCTGCTCGATGCAGAAGAGGCCGAGGTCAGAGCCGCGCTGGGCGACATCGTGTTCGGTGTCGACGACGACACCATGGAGTCGGTCGTACTCGCGGGGTTGGCTCGCTCCGGCCAGACGTTGGCTGTGGCCGAGACCATCTCTGGCGGCTACATGGCGAGTCGCCTGACCCCGGCACCTGGTTCGCATGTTCTGTTGGGAGCTGTGGTCGCCACCGGCGATGCCGTGCGACAACGTCTGTACCGACTCGCGGAGGTTGAGGTCGCCGACAGCGACCGGGGATCAGTCGCCGAGGCGGCGGCATTGGCCGAGGGTGTCCGTCAGATGTTCGACGCCGACGTGGGCCTGGCGACGGCGGGTTTGTCGGATACACGACGTCCCTCCGGCGAGGTCGCGGTCGCCATCGCCACATCGTCTGGGGTCGACACCGTCGAATGGCGACTGCCGCGCGATCACGACAGGGTTCGGCAATTCAGCTGTATCGGATTGCTCGACCGCGTCCGCCGCACCGTTATCGCCGCCGACGGCAGGTGAGGTCTGGACAACTTCGGTGATGTGTGCCCACGGTTTTCAGATCTCGCTCGGATTGACTCTGTTGGAGTTGGGAAGAGGTTCGGTCCCGGGTGAAACGATGGGAACCCAGGCGCGCTCCCATTCGTCTCATGAGAGGACAGAATGTGTGAGCCGTCCTTGGCGGCGGGCGATTCGGGGAGGGCGCTTTGAGCGATCAGGTTGATGACACCGGTGGGACCGACCCTGTTGTGGCGTATCGGGCCAGGCTTCGCCGAAATCGATTGTTGTTCTTCGCCGGGTTCGTCCTCATCGCCGTGGCCGGGGGACTGTGGGCAGGCCTGTCGAAGGAGCCGATCGGTGGCGACGGCGGTGTGATTATCAACGGCGACTTCGAAGGCCCGATTGGGTTTGAGGAGGACGTCTTCATCGAGGACATGCCCGCTGGCTTCGAAAACACGACAACGGCTGTTCCGTGAACTCGGTGGTGGTGAGACGGCACATGGTCGCGGTGGTCTTGGCCACCCTGTGTCTGGCCGCGGTTGTGGCCGACTCGTTCACGGCGACCCGAGCCGCTGCTCAGGATCAGGCAGGCCAGGTCGTCCTGACCTTGTCGGTTCCACGTGACGCCCCGTTGTCGCCTGGGCGACTGGCACCTGTCGAGGTCACCGTCACCTCCGAACGCGCCGCCAGGGGGGTTGTGACCATCTCGACAGGAGGTTTCGGGGGTCCTGCGCCGACCCTCTACCAGGTCCCAGTCGAGTTGGCGGCCTCGACACCCGTCGAGTTCTCGGTTGCGATCCAGCTCACGTTTCCTGGTATCGAACTGTCCGCGGAGCTGGTCGTCGATGGCGAGGTGGTGGCCGACGCAAACCTGCAGCGGTTCGCAGACCAGGACTCGGGCATGCTGATTGCTCTGCTCGGGATCGAGGGCCCTGCCGCGGTTCCTCTCCCGATCGGCGGAGGAACGGCAGGATCGTACGAGGTCACAGCCGAACGGCTAGAGACCGTCGGACTTCCGGCAACGTCGTACCTGGTGGCTTCGGCCGCGGCGCTTCGCTCTATGACAGCCGACGCTGTCCTCGCCATCGTCACTTGGGTGGCCGATGGTGGCGAGCTGATGGTTGTTGGCGATGCAGGTTCGGTCGACGAAGTTTTTCCATCTGCCTGGCGAGGCGGAGAGGTGCCCGGTTTCGGCACGGTTCGTTACGTCGACGACGAATGGCCCGAATTGTTGCTGCCGCCGGCGATTGCGAACACTGTGGGAGGCGACGGTGGAATGCTCCTCGGCGACATTCCGGGATCTCCGATCGAAGATCTGGCTTCCGACGCCGGCTTCCGTCTGCCGTCGCTTCGAAGCCTTCTCATATTGCTCCTCGTGTACTCGCTCATCGCCGGTCCGATCACCTTTGTGGTCCTGAAACACAAGTCGAGCACCAATAGCGCCTGGATCGTCTTGCCCGTTCTGGCAGCGGTGTGCACCGTTGCGGCGCTGGTCGTCGGAGCCGATCTGAGATCCGACAGGGGAAACGTCCACGCAACGGTCGTCGAGGTCTGGCCGTCGGGTTCGAAGGCGGCATCGACCTTTCTCGTCTCGTCATCGAGGTCTACGGACCGCACCATCGACGCCCCGCAGGGTTGGCAGTACACGGGCACCGGAGAAATATTCGGGTGGGGTTTCAGCTCCACCCGCACCAGGGTCGAGCCAGGCCGCTCGGGGTTGGCTGTCACGGCCAACCTCACGGCGGGAGGGGCGGCCTCGATGCAGATGTCTGGACCGGCCCCACAGTTCGACGGGGCCCTCATCGTCGAAAGCATCGTCATGGATGGTGCGTCGATCGCTGCGACCGTCACAAACAACTCGGGGGCCGACCTGACCGAGGTGGTGGCCCTTTTTGGCACCGCTGCGACCGAAGTTGGCGAGTTGGCCGATGGAGAATCGGTAGCGTTCACCATCGAACACAGCCGAAGCGTCCGACCGCGTCTGGCCGAGTTTCGTCTGTGGGATCAGGACAACTTCGGCAATTCCCGTCGCAACGACAACGATGTCAGCCAAGGCGTGTGGGCTCAGTGGCGTTCGGTGGAGGGTCTCAATGCCTTTCCCGATGGCTTCGTGTCGGTTGTCGGCTGGACGCGCGACCTCGACCCTCCCGCATCCTCCATCGGCAGTGGCCGGACGGCTCTGATTGCCAGAGCGGCACTGCCTTCGGTCTCACAGGATGGCTCGCCGATTCCCAGCGTTGTCGTCGCAGATCTCTCCGATGGCAACACCTTCGTGAACGATGGCTTCTTCTTCGGCCTTCGGTTCACCATGCGAATCGATGCGGCGGGCCTCGATGCGTCGCAGGTCGTGATCGAGGTCGACAATCGCGTAGCCGGTCTCGAGATGTGGACCGGCATTGAGTGGATTCCTGTGACCCTCCCCGGCAACGGCGCCGCGTCGATCGGCATCCTCGACGCGGCCCTGATCGGGGGCCAGGTCCATGTGCGTGCCACGGTGTTGGAGGACTGGCCTGTGAATCCAGGCATCTCGGCCGTGGTGGGTTCGGCCGAAATCCCTGAGACCCGCCCCAAGGGCGACGTGCTCAGTCGTTTCGACGAGGTTCGTGCAGTCGATCCGGGTTTCCAGGAGTTCTCGGAGCTGGCCGAGTCGTTCGCCATCGACGTAGCTTCGGGCGAGTCCGAGGTATTCCACGGCGACCTGTTCGGACCCGAGTACGACGAGTACTCGATCGAGCTGAACGAAGCAGATCTGATCAGTATCGAGCTGAGCGCAAATCACGATTCATTGCTCAGGGTCAGGGGACCCGACGGTTCATATGTTGCAGAGAATGACGATTCGGGTGGCTCGCTCGACAGTGCACTCGTCTTGACGGCGGACTCGACCGGAACCTACGTCATCGAGGCCCGGTCGCTCACGAACGATGGGGTTGGCCAGTACGAATTGCAGATCGATCGCGAATCGGTTGAATACCCCACCACGACCGAGGCAGCACGGTGAGCGACTTCGACCTGATGCCGCTGGTCGCCGAGGGTACGACCGGATTTGAGGTCGACGATCTGGGCGTCGACGAGACTCCCGACGTGGCGGTCAAGACCCGAGGCATCACGAAGTTCTACGGGCAGCTGGCTGCCGTAGATGGCATAGATCTCGACATTCCTCGCGGTGCTGTGTTCGGCCTCATCGGCCCGAACGGTGCAGGCAAGTCGACCCTCATGTCGATGATGGCTTCACTCCTGTTACCGTCGACGGGTGTCGTCAGGGTGCTCGGTCACGATCCGATCTCGGAGGCGGCGGCGGTGCGAGCCCGCGTCGGATACATGCCGGACGGACTCGGCGTGTACGACGCCATGACGGTCGAGGACTACCTCGGTTTTTATGCGGGTGCCTATCGGATCGCTCGCAGTGAACACTCGGATCTGATCGACGGCCTTCTCGAACTGGTCGAGTTGACGGTCAAGCGCACAGCCGAGGTCAACTCGCTGAGTCGTGGCATGAAGCAGAGGCTCAGCCTGGCGCGATCACTGGTCCATGATCCCGAACTCTTGATCCTCGACGAACCGGCTTCGGGCCTCGACCCCAGGGCCAGAGTCGAACTGCGCGAGCTGATCGTCCAGCTCAAGGAGATGGGCAAGACGGTCATCGTCAGCAGCCATATCTTGAGCGAGCTCCAGGAGATCTGTACCCATGTCGGAATCGTCGAAGCCGGCAAGTTGCTGGTCCACGGTTCGCCCCGCGACATCCTCGATCGCCTCGGTGGTCAGAGGCGGGTGGAGGTGCGGTTCGTCGATGGCACCTCGCAGCATTACTCGGTCGCCGACGACATCGATCAGGCGGCCTTGCTGCGGCGTCTGATCGTCGAGGAGGAAGCCGAGATCGTCGAGTTCATCGAGGCGGGTTCTGGGCTCGAGGACGTCTTCATGTCGGTCACCGAAGGGATTGTGCAGTGAGCCGCACGGGGACGGCCCGAAGGGTCGGCCAGAAGGCGATG
>JAAETH010000524.1 GCA_024228575.1 Actinomycetes bacterium | reverse complement strand
GGGCCGTCGACTTGTAATCCTGCACCTCATCAGCCACATACAGGGTTTCCAAACCGCCATCAGCCGACGACTCGCGAGCGACGACAAGCAGAATCCTCGACCCGGACCCGTCCAACAAAATACGGTCCTCCATCACCGTCACCAACGACTTCAACGTGCAGTTGTCGTGCGTCAACACCTGACAGATCCGACCAAAAATCCCGTCACCCAAATCGTCGCCCTTCTTCTTCCCTGCCTGATCCCTCGAGTTCGCACCGACCTTGATGTTCGCCGGCCGCCCCAACATTTCGATCGACAGCACCAGCTCACAGATAGCGAGCCACGCGAACAGCATCGTCTTCCCGGCGCCCTTCGGTGTTTCCAAATAGGCGGCGTCCAACCACCAACCACCATCCGAGTCGAGCTCGCACCACCGCCAAATGAACTCGCGCTGGTCGTCACGCAACACCGGACGCTCACCCCACTCGTCGCCCTCGCCATGAACCAGATGGCCCTCGATGACCGAAACAAACATGGCGCCGTGCGACGGCCGCAACCCGTCACCCATCGACAGACTCAACATCGACAACCGACAGTCGCGGATCGGTCGGCCCGTTGGCCTCGGCAGCAGCGACCTGTTTGAACAGATCCATCACCGACCCCATGCCCTTCGCCGCCGCGCCAACCTCGACACCCAACCGGGCACGCGACAACAGCGAAAACCCGAACCGGTCCTCAATCCCGCGCTTCTGCTTGATCGCGTCCTGATACACACGCCACGCAGGGTTCACAACCTCGCGGGTTGTGCCGTCCACAATCGGGGCCGTACGAAACACCCGCAACGCCCGCTCGGCCACATCCACAATCTGGATGTACTCGTGCAACACGTCAAGATCGGCGGTCGTCTGAATCATCGCCGCCAAATG
>JAAETH010000523.1 GCA_024228575.1 Actinomycetes bacterium | reverse complement strand
GTCAGGATGGCGACGCAGGAACGCTCGGCCGTTGGCCACGACCTTGGCCGCGTCGGCCATTGACTCCGCGGCCAAGTCAGCAATCTGGCCGGTGATGGCCAACACCTCGTCGCGGGCTTCGCCAGTACGGCGCCGCAGCCACGCCCCGATCTCATGGGCGTGGCGGCGTGACGCGTCGACGTGATCGACAACACTGGTCCGGCTCGCAGCGCCGCTGTTCTTGATCCGGCTGACCAGGCCGGCGGCCTTGCCGATCGCTTTGGTCAACAGGCCCGAATCGGTCGGATACTTCACGTCCGCTTCGACCACGGTGGTGTCGGCCCGGACCCGGTTTGTCTTCACCAGACGCGCCTCGACGGCCTTGGCGATCAGAGTCTCGTTCAACGTCTCGACTGTCGCCGAGCCGCAACGGGTCGTGATCTTCATCAACGTCGTCGGATGCGGAACCCGACCACCTAACGGGATCCGGCAGAACCGCTGCCATGAGATCGAGTCGGTCACCTCCCCGCACAGTGTCTCGTAGCCGAGCCGGTACCGATACTTCAAGAACATCAACCGGAGATACGTTTCGATCGGGATCGACGGCCG
>JAAETH010000522.1 GCA_024228575.1 Actinomycetes bacterium | reverse complement strand
GTCTACGTCGCCGACGAGGCCGTGATCAATCTGTCCAACCAGGGGCCGATCGAGCTTCCAGGGAACCTCACGTTGATGAGCGGTCGGCGGGGCGTCGTGGAGGGCGCCCTGATCATCAAGAACTTCGTGTCCTACGCGGATTCGCCGGAAGCGCGATACCCGCTGTTCAGGATCTACGAGAACCACGTCGAGGTGAAGGGCCTCCGATTCCGCGGGCCCTCACAGGGAACCTCGGGCGACTTGCCGCTGGGGATCGGCATCCAGGTGTCTGTCCCTGCGTCGCAGACGGAGGCGCCCGACATCAGGATTATTGGCAACGAATTCGTCCAGTGGACACACTCCGGCGTATACGTCGATGTGAGAGCGCGCGGACTGTTCATTGAAGAGGGTGAGCCTCGACTGCTCGACAACGTGGCCTTCAAACGCATCCGCGTCGCCCGGAACTACTTCGCGGTGAATCAGCGCAAGGGGTTCGGATACGGTGTTTGCATTGGGTCCTATGCGTACGTGCTCATCGAGAAGAACACGTTCGACTACAACCGACACGCGATCGCGCACACGGGCGGTCGCGGTTACATCGTCGAAGGCTACGGGCCGCAGACGGGCTACCGTGCGTCCCTGAACCTCGTCCTGCCCGGACACACGCCGTACACATCCTGGACGGGTTTCTGGAAGTACCACGACCAGAACTTCGACGTGCACGGCACGGGCCACTGTGGACCCAAAGCGTGGTTCGGCTCGGACTCGGTCTACAACTGCGGTCATGCGGGCGAGTTCTTCAAGGTGGATCGAAACTCCTTCCTGACTACCAAAGGGGCCAGCCTCCACGTTCGAGGCACGCCGAGTGGGAAGCTCGTGTTCGAGGACAACGTGCTCGTGACGGATCCCCCCGCTCCGAGCGGGGGAGTCCGGTTTGGGGCGGATCCCCCCGGGGCGTTTCGGTTCGACAGCGATGAGGACAACGCGGAGTCCTCGGGGACCCGGTACCTGGACGACGCTCGTCACAGCGTCGGGGTCGGGGACTTCGACGGCGATGGCCGTGACGACATCTTCCTCGCCACCGGTGCGGCGTGGTTCATCAGCAGCGGAGCCCGGAGCGAGTGGCGTTACCTCAACTCCTCGAAGACGCTCCTCGACGATCTCGTCCTCCTCGATCATGACGGTGACGGAATGACGGACGTGGCGCGTCGCAGTGCCACCGGTTGGCAGGTCGCCAGTGCCGGCACCAGGTCCTGGACCGGCGTCGCCACGCCGAATGCCGTGTTCGAGAGCGTCGTTTCGAACCGCGGAAACACCGTTGTAGGCGACTTCGATGGTGACGGCAGTCTCGAGTTCCTCGAGTTCGACAGGGGAGGCGATCGCTACTTCCACGTGCACGGAGAACGCTACAGCAGATACCCTATGTGAGGGCTGTAGCGAG
>JAAETH010000521.1 GCA_024228575.1 Actinomycetes bacterium | reverse complement strand
TGGCAACTCAAAGACATCCACGGACAAACCGTCGACCAATGGACCAAACCCACACCACCCTGGGCAAACCCTGCGGGCTCGGACACCTCCCAAAACGGTCAACCGCCAAACCCCCGCGGCCCCAACACCGACGCCGCCTAGGCGCGGGCTCTCGGACCGACTCGACTAGCCCTCGACCTGCCAACCGGCCCGTAGGTCCGCCTTCACAACCTTGCCGACCGGGTTGCGCGGCAAGACGTCGACGAGCTGGAGCTCTTCGGGCAGCTTGTAGCTGGCGATGCCCACCTCACGCAGCTTCGAGACAACATCGTCGAGGCTCGGCGCCGCTTCACCTGCAGCGACTCCGACAAGGCCGACCCTCTCGCCCAACTCGACATCGGGAATGCCGATGACGGCACACTCAGACATGAGCCCCGTCCCGACAACAAGAGCCTCGACCTCGGCCGCCGAGATGTTCATACCTCCACGAACGACGATGTCCTTGGCCCGGTCGACAAAACGCATCAGCCGCGGATCAGAGTCGTAGTCGACCCACTCGAACACGTCGCCGGTCCGGTAGAAGTCCTGGTCGTCGAACTCCTCTCCGGTCGACTCGAGGTATCCCTCGAACACGGTCGAACCGCGGAAGCGCAGTTCTCCGTGTATCCCGACCTCGGTGATCTCTTCACCGGTCGCCAGATCGACGAGCCGCGTCTCGACGATGACCGGATCGGGCTGGGGGAAACACTGGGCTCTCGTCGCCGGATCGGGCATGACATCGGCGGTGGACAGAAGCGCAGCGCCCTCGTTCGAGCCGAAGACGTTGACAATCTCGATATCGCGCTCAGCCCAGCCTTCGACCATCCACGGGTCGAGCGGAGCCGCACCAGAGGTGATCTTTCGCAGCGAAGCAAACACCGACAGATCGATCTCGTCCTTGCGCAACAAGAGCATGTTCAGGATCGCAGGAGGAGCGACCGTGTAGGTGATCTGCTCCACCGCGACCTGTTGAAGGAACACGGGCAGGTTCAGCGGCTGGTGCAAGTGGATCGTCGATCCCGTCATGAGCCACGGGATCAGGATTCCGCCGATGCCGGCCATGTTCACCAGTGGGAACGGGCACAAGATCCGGTCGTCGCTGCCGAGGCCGAGTCGATCTACCTGGAACCCGCCGCTGGCCAGCCACATCGACACCTTCCGGGGGACACCCTTTGGGGTGCCCGTCGTGCCAGAGGTCCAGCAGATAGTGGCCACCTCGTCGAACTGGGTGGGCCCTGTGGGTGGATCGAGAGGAAGGTCGCCCGAAGGAGCGAGAATGTCCAGGACGGTCACGGCCCGACCGGATGCATCCACCGCACGATCGACGATGTCGAGCTGGTCTTCGCGATCGGGTCTCTGCGCTGTGACGAACACCTTCGGTTCGGTGAGAGAAAAGCCGTGCTGCAGCTCGTGTTCGCGGTGCTGGACCGGGAAGGGGACACACACCGCACCGAGTCTGAAACAGGCCAGAAGGGTCGCTGCGAGCTCGACCGAATTGGGCAGCTGCACAGCGACAACCGACCCAGGGTTTGCTCCGGCGGCGACCAGACGACCGACCATGGTGTCCACGGCGGCGTTCACCTGGACCCAGGTCCACCGGCTGACGTCGCCGGCGAGGAACTCGGCGCGGTTCGGAGCGTCTGCGATCGCAAGGGCGTCGGGTCGCTCGGCGACCTGTCGAAGGAGCAACTCGTCCAGCGAGACTGGTTCAACCGGGCTGCTGTTGGTCGTGCTGCTCATGCGGGCAGCCTAGAGGCGCTAGCGCGCAGGTCACATTCCGTCGCTCTGGAACCCGCCTCCCGCTCTTGTCCGCCTTGAGCAGCCGGCCTCCAGGGTCACCGGCTGACCCCTGGGCGAAGCGGCGTGTTCAGGTTCGGGCCAGAACGATCAACCCATCCTTGACGGCTGGGGCACCATCAGCGTTCAGGACCTCGAACGGAACGGTGCGTTTGCCATCGCCGGTGTCGTTGGCGGGCCACACCCTGACCGTGATGGTCGAGGGCAACTCGACCATGGCGGCGAAGCGACAGGCCACACGCCTGAGCAATTCGGGGCGCCCACCCGCCCGGTGACGGATCACCGCCGACACCCCGTGAGCCAGGTTGGCGGTGCCGTGAAGGATGATGTCCGGCAGGCCAGCAGCCAGCGCAACCGCCTTGTCGGTGTGGATCGGATTCCAGATCCTGGCGCACTCGGTGTAGGTGTGTGCCGCACCGGCAGGAAGCCGAACCTCGAACTCGTCTGGATCGGCGATCCGATCGGAACCGGCGATCTCGGGTGGTGGCGACGGGTCGGGCCGATCGTGGCCGTCGGTTCTCACACCCAGGTAGATCGAGTCCTGGGTGGTCGTTGCGACCGACCGCCCGTCGGCATCGACAGTGCGCAGGCGAACGGTCCACTTGGCTCCCGGCTTGATGCCGACAACACCGGTTGTCTCGAGCGACGTCACCAGCACATCGCCGGGCCGCACGAGGCGGTGGACGGTCAGGTCGTGGGTAGCGTGCACACCGGTTTGGATCTCGGCGGGCGAGACGCCCGATCGTTCGGTCAAGCCTCGGGTTTCCACGATGACGGGCCATTCAGGACATACAACAAACAACGGGTGCCCGACGATGCCTTCATCGGTGGTGGTGTCGAAATAGGCGGGGTTTACCTCGTCCAACGACGCTGCGTACGCCATGAGCCATCGCGCATCGACGTGATGTTTCATCGGGGCGACCGTTGAATCGACGAGTGTTGTGGGTATGGCCATACGAGGAGGAGTGTCGCGCAGTTCGGGGGTATGACCAAAGCCCGATGACCACCCCCGTCGAACACCAGCGGGAATCGCCCCACCGCTTCCGACCCGACCGTTCAAGTCGTCCGCAGAGGTTCAGGCCGCGTAGTTCCTGAGCACGCGCAAGGTGTCGTCGCCTGCCGGCCCCGTGGCCGTCAGCCCCGAATCGCCGGCTGTGAGTCGGCGAGCACCCACCCTGCAGAACGCCCCCATTTCACCCGTCACCGTCGAGTCGGCGTCGGTCGGTCCGTAGCGGTACACCGACCCCGACGGCGCTGTCAGCGTGCAACAAACACTCGCTGGATCGAGGCCTGCCAGTCGCATGGCATAGGGCAGCGTGGCGTGTCCCAGCCATGCGATGTGCCGCAACCGATCGGTATCGGGATACCGCAGTTCGAGGGGTTCGGTGATGTCGAGGGTGTGCGCCCAGTGTTCAGCCAGCCGCGTCGTCGCCAACGTCCGCGGCCTCAGCGGAGCGGCCGCCCACCGAACCGCTGTGTCTGGATCGGCGGCTGCGAGGGCTGCGATCGCAGCCCGTCGCGCCGTGCGCCAGCGTTCGAAGACCACCGCCGGCGGAGCAACCTCGCTACGTACCTGATCATCGATGACGTCGTCGAGGGGGGCGCTGCGGTCGGCCCAGACCGCTTGAGGGTTCGCCAGCGTGGCCACAACACCCTCCTCGGTCAGGGCAAGGTGCAGCACCGTGTCGGCGACCGTCCAGCCGGGTGCGCTGGACGGTGAGATCCACTGCATCTCGGTGAGTGAGTCGAGGATCGCCTCGATCCGGTCGTACTCGACCTCGAGGTCGTGGAGGACGTCGGAGGCTGTGGTTGCCATGGGTCAATCCTGCCAGTCGAGGAGCTGGTTCAAGAAGCCGCCCACTTCAGCGGCAACCTCCGCTGCCGGAGGGCGGCGGCCTTTGATGACGTACTCGCGCATCGTCGCGAGCAGAGCCCCACCGAGGAAACGAGGAAGTGTTGGCGAGGATCCGGGCACGACCACCCGCTCGAAGACCTCGACAAAACCCTTCTCGAGCACGGCCCAGATCTCTCCCAGGACCGCTTGGGACAACAGCGGGGCAAAGATCGCAGCCATCTCGTCGACATGTTCGAACAGCAGTCGAACGTCGACGTTCGAGGTGTCGGGATCGACCTCGATCAGGGCGGCTACGTCGGGGATCTCCTTCGTGAGGACGTCGAACTTGTTGATGTAGTGGGCGTAGAAGGTCGACCTGCTGATGCCGGTGCGATCCAACAGATCCTGGACGGTGATCTTCTCCCAACGTTTCTCCTGGATGAGTTCGAACAGCGCCGATCTGAGCGCTTCGCGGGTGCGAACAACCCTTGCGTCCATGTTCCGAGCTCCCTCGTTTCCGGCCAATTTGCCAAATGTGTTCGTTATCGAACAGATGTGCGGATCTGTCGGTGGTCCAACCGTGCCGGATTCCCTATGTTATCGAACATGATGTTCGATAACGCACCTATCCAGGCACCCTCTCGGTTGGCAGTGATCCGAGACCACCTGCCGATCATCGCTCTCGTCGCCGCATGCCTCGGAGTCGCGGGAGGCATCCACTTCGCATCGACCGCTATTGCGGTCATTGCGGCCGGTCACCTGGCAATCGCCGGAGCCCTGTTCGCCATGCAAGCCATGAGAAGACGAAACACAGGGGTCCAGCTGTGACAACCATCGAAGCCGATCATCGTGACGGCCCGGCAATCGAAACCATCGCCCTGACCAAACACTTCGGCAGTGTTGTCGCCGTCGACAACCTGTCCTTCACAGTTCCCCACGGCGCTGTCACCGGGTTCGTCGGAGGAAACGGATCTGGCAAGACAACAACCATCCGAACGTTGCTCGGTCTCACCATCCCGACAGCGGGTCAGGCCCTCGTGGCCGGCCGCCCACTCGCCGATCACAAGAACCCCAGAAGTGTTGTCGGCGCAGTTCTCAACCGGACGGGTGCCCACCCCGGAGTCTCCGGCCGCCGCCACCTCGCGCTGATCGCAACCGCCACAGGACTTCCCCCCGAACGCTGCGACGAGGTTCTCGAACTGGTGGGCCTTGCCGACGCAGCAGATCGAAGAGTGGGCACCTACTCGACGGGCATGAGTCAGCGTCTCGCTCTGGCTACTGCGTTGCTGGCAGAACCCGAGATGTTGGTGCTCGACGAACCTTCCAACGGGCTCGACCCTGCCGGAATCCGGTGGTTGCGCGAGCTCCTTCGAGCACGGGCAGACGCTGGCGCCGCCGTGCTGGTTTCGACACACCAGCTCGCCGAGCTGGCGACCGTGGTCGACCACCTCATCGTGCTCGACGCCGGCCGTTTGATCGCTGCTGGCCCCGCGCCAGAAGTGCTCAACGCCGCCGGCGCCGGATCGATCGAAGACCTTCTACTGATTGCGACACCGTGATGACCACAACACAACCCATACCTCGCGTACACACACCAGAGTTGACCCGAGCGCTCAAGACCGAAGCGGTGGCAATCCTGACCACTCCCGTCGCTCGCCTGCTGTTGCTCGGTTCCGTCGTGATGGCGGTGGTGAGCTGTGCTGCCAACCTGGCCGTTCTCGATGACCTTTCCGGCGACGAGGCAACCCGCTTGGCCCTCCACGCCGCCACCGTCCCGGCGATGTTGTTCGCCATGATCGCCGGCGCCTACGCGACGAGCACGGACCGGCGATTCGGCTTCATAGACCAGCGGCTGGTCACCGATCCCTCCCGCCTGCGCTGGCTGGCAGCGAAGTCGGGTGCCCAGGCCAGTCTCGGCCTTGTCTACGGATTGCTTGGTTCCGCAACAGCCATCACCGTCTCGACCATCGTGTTCGCCGCTCGTGGGGCAACATTCGATCTCGTATCACCCACCGTCGGGAGAGCGATCGTCGGCGTGCTCGTTGCAACTCCACTCCTGGCCATCATCGGCTCCGCTCTCGGATCGTTGACGGCGAACACCTCGGCGGTTGTGAGTGGACTGCTCGTCTGGGCACTCGTGCTCGAACCACCGGCCGTGGTCGGCCTACCCGAGATCGGGCGATGGCTGCCCCTGTCGGCAGGCCTCGGCCTCACCTACAGCCCCGATGAGGCCCTACTCGGCCAGATCATGGGAGGGGCAGTGTTGCTTGCCTATACGTTCGCAGCCTTTGCCTTCGCCACACGAAACATCGAAAGGGCCGACATCTGAACACTGGACAGGGAGCCGGCCCACCCGCCTGCGGGTTCGACTGGGCTTGTGAGCGGCGCCTTGTCCCGCGATGCTGGAGCCGGGCCTCATCCCGGAGCCAGTCCGTCTCACCCAGGAGAAACATCATGAGGCAACTCACCGCCACGGACGCGACGTTCCTCAACATCGAGCGGCCAGGCGCTCCAATGCATCTCACGAGCCTGCTCATCTTCGACCAGTCGGACCGGCCGGACGGCAGGGTGGTCTTCCAACAGATCCTCGATGCCGTCGAAGAGCGCTCCGCCGCGTTGCCGACCTACCGCCAACGGCTCCTGAAGGTGCCCTTTGATCTCGGTTATCCATGGTGGTACGACGACGGCACTATCGATGTCGAGGCCCACGTTCGGCACATGACCCTTCCCGAACCCCGAGACTGGGCCCAGCTCTGCATGGAGGTCGGGCGCTTGCACAGCCGGCCACTCGACATGGCAGAACCTCTGTGGGAACTGACGGTCATCGACGGCCTCGACCATGTCGAGGGTGTGCCGGCCGGGTCGTTCGCGATGGTCCTGAAGACACATCACTGCGCCATCGACGGTGCCTCGGGGATGCAGGTCCTGGCCACGCTCCTCGATCCCGAGCCCAACACCCCCAAGATCAAGCCGAGTGTGACCACCCCTGACACCCGTCCCACGCGCGGCCACCTGATCCGAAAGGCGATGACCTCGGCGGCACAACAACAAACACGACTTGTCAAAACGGTCGCTACCGGCCTTCCCGCTGTCGGAGACCTCATCAGGCACGTCGGCGAAGTGCGATCGACCCCGGACGCGCCCAACCAGGCGCCGACAAGTCGATTCGGGGGCGAGGTGACAGCAGAGCGTGCGATCGAGGGAACGTCCATCGACATGTTCGATCTGCTCGCGGTGAGGAACCTCGTCGCAGGAGCGACCATCAACGACGTTGTGCTCAGCATCGTGGGCGGAACGTTGCGTCGATACCTGGCCGCTCACGACGAAGTTCCCGACAAGTCGCTCGTGGCGGCGGTGCCCATCTCTCTTCGTCGCGAGGGGGACACAGACCCGGGAAACCAGGTGTCGTTGATGACGGTGCCGTTGCACACCGACATCGCCGATCCGATCGAGCGGCTCGGCGCCATCGGGCAGTCGGCGGCGGGATCAAAGGAGATGTCGCAGGCGCTGATCGACACACACCTCATCGACGCCGCCAGCCAGATGCCGGCTGCCCTGGTGACATTCAGCACCCGACTGGCCGCCCAGCTCGGGGTCGGCCAACAAGCTCGGCGACTGTTCAACACTGCCGTCACCAACGTGCCGGGGACACGAGAGCCGAGCTACACATGTGGTGCCCGTCTCGTCTCACACTTCGGCTTCGGCCCTCTGCAGAACGGGGCCGGCCTGTTCCATTGTGTGATGGGCGTCGAGAAGAGGCTCTTCCTGGCCGTGACCGCGTGCCCTGAGATGTTGCCAGACGCGGCCTTCTACCGACACTGCATGGAGAAGGACATCGCAGAACACGTGGCTGCGACCCGGACCCGAGCGGACCGAAGCGACGACTCAGCCTGAGCCCAGCCTGGCGGTGACCTTGACCTCGATCCGGGCACGAGGATCGACAAGGCTGGTGCAACCGATGGCGGTCCACGCCGAGTAGGGCTCGCCCATCACCTCGTCCTTCGCCTCTATGAATGAACCGATCTGTGTCATGTCCGTATGGAAGCTGGTCATGTCGACCACGGCGCCCAGGTCGGTACCCGCGGCAGCAAGCGTCGATGCCATCGAGGCGAACACCGCCCTCGCCTCGTCGACCGGGTCGTCGGGCACCCTGCCGTCGCTACCGTGACCGATAATGCCAGATACGAACACGAAGTCGCCCGAAATGGCCGCCGGCGCAAAGTGAAATCTGGCGTATGTCTTCTCGTGGCCTTCGGGAATGACGGGCTTGTGGGTCATTGTGTCTCCTCTGGGATGGCTGACGATCACTGGTTTAGCGCGTCTGTGTACGTCCGACCCTAACGACGGCGGTATTCAGGAAACTCTCAGGTGACACAGGCATGATCGTCTCGGCTGTACCCCACACATCCAGCAACCGTCCCCTTGGAGGCGTCTCATGATTCCCACCACGAACGATGCCTCGCCAGAGCCTCGACTTGTCGCGGTCAGCAGAAGGCGATTCCTCGCAGGTGCCGCGGTCGGAGGCGCTCTCGTCGGGCTGCCAGGACTCGCATGCGGCAACGGCGACGCCGAGGCCTTCGCCCAGGTCGACGACACCGCTGGCACCTCGACCACCCAGGCAACACAGTCCACCCAGGCAACACAGTCCACCCAGACCACCGAAGGCACAACAACCACCGAGCCCGCACCGGACACAACGGCCGCCGCGGAGGCCCAAGAGGCAGCCCCCGAAGACACCACCCCCGAGCCGGTACAAGGTGTCGTCAACGTCAGCGAGCTGATCCTCGGCTTCTCGTACACGTCCAACGGCAGCGGCAAACGAGAGAACCCCTACATCGCAGCATGGGTCGAGACGTCGGACGGAGCGCTGGTCGACACGATCGCCCTGTGGTTCCAGCAGTCGGGCAAGGGCACAAAGTGGATCGACGATCTCCGCTCCTGGTACGACGCAAGCAACAGAGGGGCCGACATGACGATGTCGAGCGCCACACGTGCCGCGGGCTCCTACACCGTGGCATGGGACCTCACAGATCTCGGCGGTGTCCCAGTAGCTGCGGGCGACTACCGGGTGTTCGTCGAGTCAGCCCGCGAAAAGGGACCACACCACATCACTTCGGCAGCGGTCTCGATCGGAGATGTGTTCAGCACGGTCATCGACAACGACGGCGAACTTCACGACATCTCCGTCGAAGTGTTGTGAACCCGACCCACCGGTGGTCCCGCAATCTGCATGTGTACACGAGCATGGTCGCGCTCGTGGTTGTGCTGTTCTTCAGCGTTACAGGTATCACCCTCAACCACCCACAGTGGACCTTCGGCGACGACACCGACCGGACCGAAGAAACCGGCACTCTTCCGTTCTCGGCGCTCGACGAAACGGGCTCGCCCAGCTACCTGCCGATCGCCGAGTACGCCAGAAATGAGTTCGGCTTCTCGGGAGCCGTCGACAGCTTCGGTGAGGTCGCAGGCGAGATCTCCATCGTGTTCAAGAAACCTGGATATGCGGCCGAGATCGCCATCGACGCCGAAACCGGCGAGTTCCGCACGATCGTCGAGCAGCAAGGCTGGGTTGCCGTTCTGAACGATCTGCACAAGGGAAGAGACTCGGGGTCTTCGTGGAGCTGGGTGATCGATGTGTCGGCCGGCTTGCTGGTGGTCATCTCCGTCACCGGCTTGACCATGCAGCTCTACCTTCGCAAGCGACGCAAGTCGGCGCTGTGGACCGTTGCCGGTGGCACATTGCTGACGGTCGTTCTGGTGTGGATCACTCTGGCGTGATCGCGATGGTGTGGTAGTCCGTCAGAACTCGATGATCGACCGGCCGAGCACCTTGCCGTCTTCGAGCATCTTGGTCGCCTCGTTGATCTCGTCGAACCCAACCCGCGATGTGATGAGGGCGTCGAGGTCGAGATCGCCGTTCTGATACCACGACAAGAACAGCGGGATGTCCTCTTCTGGAACCGCTGTTCCTCCGAGAGTGCCGACGATGGTCCGCTCTGTGACGAGCAGTTCCTGCGAGGGCAGCTCGAACGGGGCCTGGGGGACGCCGACCACCACAATCGTGCCGCCCGAATGGACCGCGAAGCGGCTGTTGCGCGTCGCCCGGAACGCATCGAGGAAGGTCTCCGGCCGGGCGACGACGTCGAACGCGAAGTCGACCCCTGCGACAGGCATTCCCCGAAAACCGAGACCACCCTGGGCTCCGGGCGTCAGGTCGCGGACGGTCTCGACAACATTGGAGTCCATCGCATTGACCAGATGAGTGGCGCCGAACCGGTTGGCCAGCTCGAGTTTCATGTCATCCACATCGACGGCGATGATCGGGTCGGCTCCCACCATCCGCGCTGCGGCGACGGCGTTGAGTCCAACACCACCAACACCCCAAACCGCAACACTGTTGCCCGTTTTGACACCTGCGGCTCGCAGGACCGCACCTGCCCCGGTCAGCACCGCACATCCGACCACGGCGGTGACGTCGGTCGGTGTGTCCGGCGCCACCGGGATGACGTACTGGTCATCGGCGATCGTGTGATCGGACCATGTGTAGATATTCGGAGACATGGCGGTGCTGCCATCGTTCAACTCAACCGAGGCCACCTTCGGCATGCGGTCGGTTGTGCGCAGATCGCGGGGTTGGAAGGTCAGCACCACCCGGTCGCCGGGTTTGACGTGGGTGACCTCGCCGCCGACAGCGAGCACCTCACCGGTCGCTTCGTGACCCAGAACCAATTCCGAGAAGCGTGGATTGTGCATCTGATGCAGCTGGCTGTGGCAGATGCCAGTTGCGAACTCGCGGATCAGAACCTCGTGACCGGTCGGGTTCCCCAACTCGACCGTCTCGATGCGAATCGGCCCGTGTTCCTTTGGCAATACGGCGACTCGGGCTTCGACGACTTCTTGGGCATCAGCCATGCCAGAGTGTCGCTCAACCCGATGGGTTCAGCCAAGACGGGAATCCAGTGTCGTTCATGGCGAGCCGTACTGTGTTCCGCTGATGGGTGGTAGATCATCGACGAATGGCTCGAGCAGGGGGTCGATGTTCGGCCCACGCCTCAGGTGGTGGCCGCCATCCACCGGCAACACAACCCCGGTGATCCACGACGACTCGGGCCCGCACAGGAAACGAATGGCAGCACCGGTATCGGCTGGAGTACCTCGACGGCCGAGTGGCATGTTGTGGCGATAGTCCTCGTTGACATCGACGTTGTTCTGCAAACCGATCGACAGCTCTGTCTCGACCAGGCCCGGAGCGACCGCATTCACCCGTACCCCGAGTGAACCCAGCTCGTCGGCGGTATTGCGCACCAGCATGTTGAGTCCCGCCTTGCTGGTGACATAGGCCGCCATGAACCGGTGGGTGTGTGATCCGGCGATCGAGGACACGGCACACATGGCCCCTCCCCCGCTTGTTGCGAGATGCCGCCCCCCGTGTTTGAAGGTCAGGAACACACCGGTGAGGTTGGTGTGCAATACCCGCTGCCACTCGTCCAGATCGGTCCGGAGGAAGGGGCCGGCTCCACCCGTGCCCGCGTTGGCGACGACGATGCTGAGGGGAGCACGATCGTTTGCATCGTCCATGGCCGACGCGAGGGCATCCTCGTCTCCCACATCGGTGACCACAGAACGTGCAGCCTGACCGAGTTCCTCGCATGCCGCCTCGAGCTTGTCGACCGAACGCCCGCACAACGTCACCTGGGCACCGTCTTGAACGAAGGCACGAGCAGCTCCGAGCCCGATGCCGGACCCACCACCGGTGATGAAGGCGTGTTGACCGGTCAGCGACGACAACATGCAGTGCTCCTCGTTTGGTTGAACGCATCGTAGAACCGCTACCCGGTCACACCCAATGAGGCACTCCCCTGTCGGCATCTGTCCGATCGCCGTCACCGACATGTGCGGTTTCGAATTCACCACGAGTTCCGCGCCGCAATAGGCTCTGACGCGGCGAAGGAGAACAACATGAGCAACTGGCCGAAGCTGCTGGCGAGCGTCGATGGGCCAATCCGCATCGACAGGCTCGATGGCGCCGCCGAAGGTATGGGAACGTTCGGCGAGCAGACTCGTGCCCTTCACGCCGAGGACCTCCTCCCTCCCGACCTGATGACCGGGCTGACCCTGTTCCTCCTGTCGAGCCAGCCACGCGACCCGGCGAAGAAGCAGGCCATCCCTGGTGGAGGAGGTGGCGTCGCCGGAGGTGTATGGGTCAGGGAGCGTTTCACGATCCACCGTCCACTCGGGCGCTCCGAGGTGTTCACGGTCAGCGGCAAATCCGTGGGCCAGTACGTACACAAGGGCCGCAGGTACGGCACGAACATCAGCCGCACACTCGACGCTGGCGGCGAACTCGCCGCCAGCAACATCACCACCGGCCTGTTGTCGTACAAGGTCGACGAAGTGTTGGGTGATTCGATCGAGGGACAATCACCAGACGACATCGAGCCGTTTGGCCCCGACTGGGATGTCGCCACAGACAACCTCTGCCTCGACGCCTTGCGAGCCCTGACCGTCGGTGATGAGTTCGGTGGTCACGACGTGTTCGTCGGACTCGACCTGATGGCGGCTCGCGACACCAAGAACCCCGACAACCCCATCCATTCAGATCCCGAACTTGCTCGAAAGGCTGGCCTCTCGGAGCCGATCGCAGGCGGCAATCACGTCTTGTCCTTCGTACTCGAAGTTGTCATGGATGCGGTGGGACGACATTCACTTCTCCACGGCACCTGTTTCGACATCCGCTGGAAGGCACCGGTGTACGCAGACACCACGATGCGACCGCACGCCTGCGTCACCCAAGCCACCCCCGACCACGTGACCTTTGAGCTCCGGGCCACCCTCACCTCCGGCGCCACCGCCATGGCCGGTACCGCTACGGTGCCGCTTCCGTGATGGCTCGCCCCCGATGAGTGAAGCGCTGGCCGGAATCCGTGTCGTAGAGGTCTGTGATCGATCGGCTGCTCTCGCCGGGCGCGTCCTCGCCGATCTCGGTGCCGAGGTCATCATGGTCGAGCCATCCCACGGGGCGGCGATCAGGCACGATGCACCGTTTCTTTCGCAGCAACGTGGTCCCGAGAACTCCTTCGCCCACCTGTACTTCGACACCAACAAGTCGTCGGTGGTTCTCGATCTCGACAACACCGAACAGCGAGCGAAGTTCAAGCGGCTGATCGCCACAACCGATGTACTGCTCGACTCGCAGCGACCGGGTTGGTTCGACGAGCGCGACCTGTCCCACGATGCCCTACGGACGATCAATCCCGGCCTGATCCAGTGTTCGGTCACCCCGTTCGGACTCACGACACCCTGGCGCCATCACAAGGCGAACGATCTGGTGGCGGGCGCCGCCGGAGGCCTGATCCATGTATCGGGTTCACCTGACGGAACACCAGCCCAGGGTGCGTCGAATCCGTCGTACACAATGGCCGGGCTGGCGGCTGCGTCGGCCATCACCATCGCCTTGCACCAACGCGACGGTGGCTCGGACGATGGCGACGGCGCACACATCGACCTGTCTCTCCAGGAGGCGACCGCTCTGGCGGTGATGCAGACGGCCACTCCCGGAAGCTGGCAATGGCACAGGCGAATCCCCCGCCGACCCGGATTGTCATCGGCAATTCCCTGCAGCGATGGCAAGTACGTCGGGCTCTACGTGGCGCCCGATCGGTTGCCGGGGTTTCTGAAGTGGGCCGACGCCGAGGGAATCGACCACGGGATGACACTCGACGACTGGCGGTGGGCTCGGGTCGACGCACCGAGGCAGGGGAATCCCGTCTCCGAAACCACTCTGAAGCTGGCCGGTAAACTCACCCGCGACGAGTTCGTCGAAGGTGCGCTCGCCGCGGACATCGTATGTCTTCCGGTCCTCGACTTCCCCGACCTCGAGATCACAGAGCAGTACCGCATGAACGATCAGTTCATCGACGTGCACCATCCCGGGTTGAACAAGCTGCTCGGCTACGTCAGGTCGCCCGTCGACGGCATCGTGGACAGCGTCGCGCTGTGCGGCGCGCCGATGCTCGGTGAACATCAACACCTGATCGACGACCTTCCTGCTCCCGAAACCACCATCACGCCGGGCAAGCCCATCGTTGTCGACCCCTCCACCGCACTGAACGGCTTGAGGGTCGTCGACTTCGGTTGGGTGCTCGCCGCTCCCATCGGCACGCGTATCCTGGCCAGCTTCGGAGCCGAGGTCATTCGCATCGAATCGTCGAAGAAACCCGACTCGGTTCGCACCCAACCCGGGCCCGACGGCAAACCCGACCCCACCATGGGTGGGTTGTTCAACGTCGTCAACGCCGGCAAGAAGTCCCTCACCGTCGACCTGACCGTCCCCGAAGGGATTCGGGTGGTGAAAGACCTCATCACCACGGCCGACGTCGTAGTGAACAACTTCCGGCCGGGCGCCTTGGAACGCATGGGTCTCGGATACGACGTGTTGCGCGAGCTACGACCCGACATCGTGCTGGCAAACCTGCCGGGCGCACACCGCGTGGGTCCGTGGGCGCGGCGCCCCAGTTTCGGAAACATCTTGATGGCGGCATCGGGATTCAACATGTTGACCGGGTTCGAGGAGGAACGACCTCGAGGCATCGGTGTCGCCTACCCGGACTTCACCGCACCCCATCTGTTGGTGGCCACAGTGCTCGCGGCGCTGCGACATCGTCGAGCGACGGGTGAGGGTCAAGAACTACACCTCACGCAGCTCTCCGGATTGTTGTCGCTGCTAGGCGCCGAGTGGATGCAGTACAAGGCGACCGGCGAGCAGCCGCCGCGAAATGCCAACCGCAACCCGAACTGGTGCCCCCACGGCGTGTACCCGACCATTCCCGAAACCGATCCGAACACCGACTGCTGGGTGGCACTCGCAGTCCGAGGCAACGACGAGTGGCGCGAGTTCTGCGCCCTCGCAGATCACCCCGAGTGGGCGAACGACCCACGTTTTGTCGACCACGCGGCGCGCAAGGCCAACGAGGATGCGCTCGACGATCTGGTGATGCAATGGACATCGACCAGAGACAAGTGGAAGATCTCGGACCTGCTGCAAGGCGTCGGAATCGCCGCCGCGCCCGTCGAGCACCTCAAGGACATGCTCGACACCGATCCCCAGCTACACCGCCACTACCAGCAGATACGTCAGCCCGCCCGGCCAGACGTCGACATCCCGGTCGACCGTGAAGCAGCGCGCTGGGTCGGTGCCGAGCTGGACCTCAAACGTGCGCCCGTCCTGGGCGAACACAACAAGTACGTGCTCCAGGGAATCCTCGGCCGCTCCGACGACGAGTTCGCCGACCTCGTCGCCCGCTCCATCCTCACCTGATCAACCCACTTCTCGCGATCTTGGACGAGGCGCGGGGTCGTCAGCCCGGGCCCGGTAGGTCGATGGGTGGGAAACGCGGATCGCGACTCCACGGCAACACGTCGCCTGTGGCGACCATCCAGCGCAACAATTCGCCGGTGAGCTCTGTCTCGATTTTGGCGTGATCGGCCGACCCGGCGAGGTTGTGCAGTTCGCCCGGATCGTTCGAACGGTCGTACAACTCGGGCGGCTCGTACAGGCGCCACACATACGTCCACTCGCGGGACCTGACTGCAACCGCCTTGCCGACGATCTCGGGACGGTCGTGTTGGGCCTCGCCCTTCAGGTCGTAGGGGAATCCCGGCATCTCGAGCAGAGGTTCCTCCTCGACCAGGAAGCCACCCTCGGTGAAGGCGTATTGGCGGTGACCGGCATCAGGATCTGCGAGCACCGGAAGCAGACTCTTGCCGAAGTGTGTGTAGTCGGGCTCGACCCCGGCCAGTTCGTGGATCGTCGGAACGATGTCGACCATCTCGACCATGTCGTCGACCGTGTGCCCCCCGGGGATGCCCGGACCAGCGATGACCAACGGATCGCGGGCCAGGCAATCGTGCATGCCCGATGGCCACTTCTCGATCAGGTCGTAGTCGCCGAGGTACTCGCCGTGGTCGCTGAAGAACACCACCACGGTGTTCTCGGCCTCTTCGCCGAGAGCTTCGACGATCCGGCCAACCTGTGAGTCGAGGCGTGAGACCATGCCGTGATAGGTCGCCGCAATCTCGCGCCACTGATCGTCGGTCAAGCGGTCGGTGCCGTAGGTATCGCGCAGGTGTTGCATAAAGGCGGGTTCGTGGCCCGATTGCACGGGCGGGCATCGGTCGGGAAGCGAATTGCGATCGTGCATCGAGAACCACGGCTCGGTCACGGCGAACGGGCAATGAGGGAAGATCAGCGGGACGTACAGGACCCAGTTGCGGTCCTCCGGCCGATCGGCCAGCCAGGTTTCGGCGGTGCGCGTACATGCCTCGTCGAAATCGTGATCATCCTCTGTCTCGCCAACGTAGAACGCCCGGACCATTGGGTCGTCGGGATCGGCCGAAGCCATCAGGCCACCCATCGCTCCGGGAGGCAACACGGCCCATCCGTATTCGTCGCAGCTCTCCTCGGTGGCACCAGGGGCCCAGGTGTCTCCGCGGAACCCCACGTGGGTTACGTGGTAGCCGTCCTGTTTCAGTGTCTTCAGCAGGTTCGGATCCTCAGGGCGCAACAGATGGGTGAGGCTGCGGTGTCCACGCACATGTGGGTACCAGCCGGTCAGGAACGACGCCCGGCTCGGTGAACAGACGGTGTGCTGCACAAACGTGTTGGTGAACCTCGTCCCCCGTTCGGCCAGGGCATCGATGTGTGGGGTGCTGGCGGTGGGACTGCCGAACGCACCGACGGCATCGGCTCTCAACTGGTCGGCGACGATGATGACAAAATTCGGACGGTTCGGCTCGGCCATCCCAATTGCCTAGCACCAAGCGACGCTACCGGGACAGCCGTTCGTCGAACGGAATGGTCGTGAGCCGTTCGGCACCACCCTCGACGATCAGGTATTGGTCCTCGAGCTTGACCCCCTGCCCACTCTCCTCGTCGCCCACGTAGCTCTCGACACAAACGACCATCCCCGCCTCGAATGACCCCGGGTACGGCTCGCCTGCACCCCTCGCCGGCGACGGGATGTAGGGATACTCACCCGACATACCCAGCCCGTGAGCCAGGCAGTAGTACCCGTGCCGCGAGAACCGCTCCGGCACGGGCCACGAACGGGCGATGAAGTCGTCGAACACAACACCGTCTGCGAGAAGCGACGCGTTGTGTTCCAACTGCTCGGCCGCCAACCCATGGAGGTGGCGCTGTTCCTCGGTGGGTTCGGCGGTTCCACAGAGATAGGTCCGCGACAAGTCGACACCGTACCCACCCACCCCGATTGCGTCGGTGTCGATGCAGAACAGATCACCATCGGCAAGCTCGTGAGTGCCGGCTTCCTGAAAGTAGGGAAACGTTCGCGAACCCGACTGAACGAGGCGTGTCGAGACATATTCGCCATCGGCTGCGATCAGCGCTTGGTGGAAATGCGACCAGACCTCGACCTCGGTGGCGCCAGGGACCAGGTGCGGTCGCATGGTGCTGACGGAGCCTTCAACCGCCTGAACGGCGTGTCTGATCACCTCGATCTCCTCGGGCAGCTTCACCAGTCGACTGGCGACGAACACACCGGTCGCGGACACGAGATCGAGACCGGTTGCCCGCAGGGCGTCGGTCACGGGATGGTCGAAGCGCTCCACTCCCAGCGTGTGCCCCGATGACATGACGAGCCCGGCAACCTCAGCGGCGAAGTCATCGATCGCCGCGCCGTGAGAGGGCCCCGCCAGCACGGTGATGCCTGCGGCGGTGCGGACTTGATCGACCGCTCCGGCGGCTTCGGCCAGGTGCTCACTCCCGCCGAACTCCCAGAGGACCACCGGCCCGTCGGCCAATACGAGAACGAAACGAACCGCTCCCATCTGTGAGAAGACCGTCATGTTCCTGACACCGGTCGCGTAGACGATGTTGATCGGGTCAGCGGTAAGCAGCGCGGGAACACCCTTCGAACGCATGACTTGGCGCAGACGGTCGAGCCGAAGCTCGGCCAGGCCGAGAGGATCGCCGAGCCACAGCGACGCCGCTTGGTTCTCCACAACAACCTCCATCCGTCGGACTCTAGCGACCGACAACCGCAGCCGGTCAGCGCCCTCGGCCCCGACTGACAAGCGCCATTGGGTGTCGGCCCGACGTTGCGCATAACTTGGCGGAATGACCGAAGACGAGATCGTCCAACTGACCCGTGAAGTCATCGACCAGGTCGGTATCGACGCCGACGAGGTCACCTTCCGCAGCGCTCTGTGGGACGCGGGTCTGGCCCGGGTTCAGTACCCGATCGGCAAGGGAGGTCTCGACGCGGCGCCCACACTCCAGACCGTGGTCGAGCAGACCATTCGCGACGCCGGTCGCAACTTCCACGCATTGTCGATCAACACCATCGGCATCGGGATGGGCCTTCCCACCGTGCTGACCTACGGCAGCGAAGAACACCACGAGAAGTACCTGAAACGCATCTTCACCGGCGAGGACTTCTGGTGCCAGATGTTCAGCGAGCCGAGCCACGGGTCCGATGTCGCCGGGTTGTCGAGTCGCGCCGTCCGCGACGGCGATGAGTGGATCGTCAACGGACAGAAGGTCTGGACCAGCGGTGCCCATGTCTCGCGCTACGGAATGCTGCTGGTCCGCACCGACCCGAGTACACCAAAACACAAGGGCTTGTCGTACTTCATCCTCGACATGCATTCGCCCGGTGTCGAGATTCGTCCGCTGTACCAGATCACGGGCAGCGCCGAGTTCAACGAAGTCTTCTTCACCGATGTCAGGGTTCCTCACTCGAACCTGCTCGGCGGCGTCGGCGATGGTTGGCGAGTGGCGACCACCACACTGATGAACGAGCGAGTTGCCCTGGGCGGTAGCACCGCACCGCGGGGTTCGGGCACGATCGCCATGTTGACGCAGTTGTGGGACGAACGTTCAGGTTCACTCGATCCCGTCGCTCACCGCACGATGCAGGATCGTGTGGCCCAGCTGTGGATCGAGTCCGAGGTCGGGCGCCTCACAACATTGCGCGCCCGCGCCAACTCCAAGATGGGCAACCCCGGCCCCGAGGGGTCGGTCGGCAAGCTCGCCTCGGCCGAACTGAACCAGCGCATCTGGAATGTGTGCATGGATCTCATGTCGAGCGACGCCATGCTGCACGAGCCGGGTTACCCGCTCGACCGCGACGCGGAGGAGACCGGCCGTATGGGCTGGTCGCTCACCAGCTTCTTCCTGCGCTCCCAGGCAAATACCATCGAAGGTGGCACCTCCGACATCATGCGCAACATCCTGGGCGAGCGCGTTCTCGGGCTGCCCGGCGACGTCAGGGTCGACAAGGGCATCCCGTGGACCGAGATCCCGAGCTGAGGCGGTGCCAGGCGTGGGCTCTCCCCATTCCGTAACGACCTGCCATCGCGCGACACAGCGGGAATCCACCCGGTCGGAGAAGCCATGTTGAAACTCGCAGACCTCGCCGCTGCGGGCGGTCGGGCCGTACGCCAAGACGACCATGCCGAGCTGGGCCGGACAACGGCCGATCTCATCTGCCGGGCGATCGACGAGGGCCGCTACGACGAAGCCAAGGCGCTGGCCCGCTACACACTCGACGAAGGGCGGGCCCTCCACGCCTTGTTCTGCGACTGGGTGTGGGATCTGCTCACCCGCGTGGCAGACGAGTCCGGCGAGAGGGCGATGATCGACATCCTCCACGGTTCACAGGAGACCTGGATGATGTACCGCACATGGAAGGGTTACCTGCGTATGACCGTCGAGGAACGGGTGCAGGTGACCGCCGAGATCATGCGGTCTCACTACGGCGGACCCGACCAGGACGGTGCTGTCGAGATCATCGACCGCGACGATCACATCGCCATCGTCATGGACCCGTGCGGCAGCGGCGGACGAATGCGCCGGGGCGACCCCGTCGAGGGGACACCGTCTCGCCTCGATCCGCCCTACAACTTCGGTGCCACCCGCAACGCCCACGCCGAGAGCTGGGGGCTGAGGAACGTGCCCTACTACTGCCTGCACTGTGCAAACAACGAGATGTTGCCCATGCGTTGGGGCGGTCATCCCCTCTGGGTCACGGCGTACGACCCCGATGCTGCCAAGCCGTGTGAATGGCACTTCTACAAGGAAGCCGACGACATCCCCGAAGACCACTACGTTCGCGTCGGCATGCCCAAACCACGCCGCGGCGAAGGGCGGTACTAACAGCGCCAGCGTGTTCCTATCGGCTGTCGCCGTCGAACCCGGCGATCGGTCCGACACTGCTCAAGATCTGCTCGGCGACCGCATAGATATCGATGTCGCCGTCGACGATCTGCTTGACCGATTCCTCGATTTCGGGGTTCTCGTCGAGTCGCCGGGAGATCTCTCGCTGCATCCCTTGCCTGAGGAACGCCCGAAGCTCTATCAGGGTGTCGTTGTGTTGTCTTTCCAGGTACGAGGAACCCCCTTCGCCCCTGTGAAGTGCATGTCGCTCGATGGCCTGCCAGATGCCCTCGGTGCCCCTGTCGTGAAGTGCCTCGGCCTTGAGAACCGGTGGAACCCAGTCGCCACGCCAAGACCGTCGGAAGATGTTCTCGAGGTAGGCGACGGTGTTGTCGGCCTCGGGATGGTCGGCCTTGTTGACGACGAACAGATCGCCGACCTCGAGGATGCCCGCCTTCATGGCCTGAACGTCGTCGCCGAGTCCTGGTACGGCCACGACGATCGTCGTGTGCGCCAACCGGGCGATGTCGACCTCGTCCTGGCCGACGCCGACCGTCTCGACCAACACAACATCCTTGCCCATGGCATCCATGACACGAATCGCACCCCGGGTGGCCGGCGTGACCCCACCAAAATGCCCTCGGCTGGCGAGCGAGCGGATGAACACATCACCGTCGAGGGCGAAGCGGTTCATACGAATGCGATCTCCGAGAATGGCCCCACCGCTGATCGGGCTGCTCGGATCGACGGCGAGAACCCCGACGGTCTTGCCTGCGCTGCGAACGAGATGGATGAGGCAGTCGGTGAGCGTGCTCTTTCCTGCACCCGGCGGGCCCGTGATGCCAACCACCAGTGCCCTTCCCGAATGTCGAAACAGCTGCTTCACCGCGACCCATGCGGCGGGATTCTCGTCGTCGATCAGGCGGATGAGCCTGGCGGCCGAGCGAACATCGCCCCCAATGGTTCCGGCGACGAGATCATCGACAGATCGCTCAGGTCGCCGGCTCACCGGCCACCAGTCCCCTGACGGTGTCGACCATCTCGGACACGACACTGCCAGAACCGAACACAGCGGCGACACCACGATCGAGCATGGTGGCCCTGTCCTCGTCGGTGATGACCGAACCGCCGAGCACCACCGGAACTCCCAGCTCGTTCCGGTCGATCAGGTCGAGCAGTTCTGGCATGTAGTACAGGTACTCCCAAGAGTGGCTACTGATACCGATGACGTCGATGTCCTCCTCGATCGCCGTCGCCACGATGGTCTCGGGAGTGTTGAAACAGCCCGTGTAGATGACCTCCATACCCTCGTCGCGAAACATTTTGGCGATGCCGACGGCACCCAGTTCGTGCTGGTCCATGCCCAACACTCCGACCAACACCCGCGTGCGGCTCATGCTCTGTCCACCCCCGCCTTCTGGCTCGCTACCGCTCGCACCGTGCGGCTCATGGCCCTACTCTCGCCTTCTGGCTCGCTACCGCTCGCACCGTGCGGCTCATGATCTGTCCACCAGGGGTGATTCGAGGTATCCGTAGGGGTCGTACGGTGTTC
>JAAETH010000520.1 GCA_024228575.1 Actinomycetes bacterium | reverse complement strand
CGAGTCCACCGCGGAGGCACTCGCCGGCAACCAGGTCGAGCGAGGCGATGTTCCCGGCGAGCTCACCACCTCTCCCGATCCAGCCCACCAGGCCGACGCCGAGCAACAGGAACAGCAGTCCGCCGACGATGACTCCGAGCCCGGTCTCGGTCGCCCCGACGAGATCGTCACCAGGATGCACGACGCTCTCGAAAGCCAGCCCGTGGCCGGAGCTGAGGTCCTGGATGTAGTGGGGCCTCTTGATGAGGTGTCGACCCCCGAAGAGATTCAGGATTCGCGTGACGAGCGTGACGGGGTCGGCGACCCGGCCGCTGATGGTCCGCGCAACGAAGTCGGGGGCCTCAATCAGCTTGACGAGACGGCGTCCTTGGCTTGTGCCGACGTCGAACGAGCTTTGACCTCCATCGACGAGGGTGCGGTGGAGACCGCTGTTGAGAGAGTCGCCTCAGCTGCGGCCAGGGCCAGTGAGTCCGGCGTTGCTGGTATCGCGGCCTGGTCCGACACGCTCGACGGCGCATCGAGCAGCCCGGGCGACGACATTGCCGTGCTACTCGGATTCCTGTCCAGTTGCACCGAAGGGGGCTACGAACTATGACATCACGACGTACTCATCATCGGCGGAGAGCCGCGCGGTCGGCCTTTCAACGTGGCCGGATCGGGCGATCGCCCCTGCCGCTGCCTTCCCTCCTGGCTGTCACGCTGCTGATCATCTCAGTGATGGCGGTGGTCACCTCGGGGGTGAGCGAGGCGCAGGCCCAGTCAGTAGATGTAGATGTGGCCAATCTGGACATGGTTCCCCTCAGTGGGTGGGGTGTCGATGGCATCGATCCGTCGACGACGCAGACTTCAACACTGGATGTACTGGTCTGGGACT
>JAAETH010000519.1 GCA_024228575.1 Actinomycetes bacterium | reverse complement strand
TGAGAAGCGAACACCAACCGAGCCTTCCAGTTGGACCCGATGGCGGGCCCACTCGGTTGGGTCGTCATACCAGACGACATCGGGATGGGTGTGATTGAGGTAGATCACGAACCCGATCATCCAGTGGGCGGCCACCAGCGGAACCACGAACAGCCACACCCCAGCAAGAAGCCAGAAGCCGATATCGGCCGACCGCTCGGGGTGAACCACGGCGACGAACGCCCACGCCAACCCAGCGAGAGCGGCCAGAGCGGCATACAAGAAGACGGTGTCGGCCAGCAACCGGCCCCGCGCTCGCAGGCCATGGCAAACCCGGGGCCACAGCATACGCGGGGCCCAGATCTCGATCGCGTAATGCAGCGAGAGTCCGATGCCAGAGCGGTGCCGGTAGAAACGATGGAGGATCCGTCGCCATGGGGACAAGGCCCGGTACTCGGCCACCGTCAACGGGACCCATACGTAGTCGCTGCCGCGCAGACACGTGTAGCGATGATGGACGTCGTGATGGAACCGCCAGAGGCCCAACACATGAGCCGACGGAACAAACGCCACCCGGCCGACCACTCCATTGACCAAACGTGAGGTCGAGAAGCTCCCGTGCCCCGCATCGTGGCCCATGGTGAACAGCTGCCCAACAGCGGCCAACGCAGGCAACGCCATCAGGGCACGGACGAACCCATCCTCGCTCCACAGCCCGACAACCAACGCCATGACCCAGAAGCCAAACACGGCGGTGAACTCCACAACAGGGCCGAGCCAAGAAGAAGTATGCCAAGCCCGGAGCTCAGAGCGGACCGCCACCCAGTCCCCGTGCCCTTCAGGCTCGACCACTTGCGTCACCGCACGCTCCGCCTTCCCCCTCGCCGTCATGCGGCGAGGACTCTCAACAGTGTCCATGACAGCAGGCCCTACCGGTAACAGACAGGGCCGAACGTCATCCGTTGCTCGATCCAGGCCATTCGATCACTCACGACGAGCAATAGATCGGCAGCACAGTCGACGACAGATTCACCCACTCACAACCGGCGTTGAGCTGTACCGGGAGTGCCCGATAACTGATGCCGCATAATGTGCTTGGGGGGCCGATGATGTATCAGCCCTGACCTGCAGCGCCTGGAAAGCGTGCACGGGTCGACGTGCTCGATTCGGACCAATCCCGGAATCCATCCCGGAGACTCAATAGATGGATTGGACGAGGTACGCCAATGTGGACTGCCCGAGTCCCGAGATACCGCTCTGGAACAGGCCATCCACGACGATTGGACGGACGAGCCTACTCTCGTAATGCGTAGGTCCGGAGTTCAACTCTCCGTTCGGGCTCCAGGTGCTTGTACACCCTGACCAGGTAATCGGTGCCTGATGGTGGTCCTGGTTCTAGGAGCCGAAGCCTCCGAAACCAGGAATTGCCCCATCGACCTTGGTCACTGGTCCTCCGCTGGTTCGAGTGAGCGGGCCATGGCGTCGGCGAGGTCCCGGTCGGCCTGGTTCACTCGGCCGGTTCAGTACTTGCCAGCTACGGCCGGATCGCATGGCCACCGGGGCCATGGAGAACCCAAGTTCCTCGCCGTAGGTGTCCATGAACCGTCGGAGGCTCTTGAAGCCCAGCTGATCGAAGGCCAGGCGGTCGCGTAGGCGCCCGAAGAACTGGGTGATCGTGTCCGAGTCCCACGGTTCGTCTCCTGCGGGTGAGCACCACCGAGTGTTGTCGAACTGCTCAGCCCACGACCTGAGCCGCTCAGTCTGAACACTCGAACC
Organism: Actinomycetes bacterium; assembly: GCA_024228575.1. Taxonomy (GTDB): domain Bacteria; phylum Actinomycetota; class Acidimicrobiia; order Acidimicrobiales; family Poriferisodalaceae; genus JAAETH01. Next base: position 753 of record JAAETH010000519.1, on the reverse strand, counting down.
CGGAGCTCGTCGACGGTGTTCTCCTCGCCGTCGATGCTCGCGCCTCTTTCGAGCCACACCACAGCGAGAGAATCCTGCCGGTAGGCAGTTCGAGAAGAAGTCAACCCGCAACCAGGCAGCAGGCACCCACAGGCGAACCGAACACCAGCCCAGCGATCGCCAACGACATGGCGCGGCTTGGGAAGCTGCGACGACCCGCTGCCCGTCAGGTCAGAGCGGTATTCCCTCTGCGTCGACATAGTGGTCGAGTAGGTGGCCGCCGTCGCGCAGAACGGCCATCATGTCGTCGTCGAGGCCGGCGACGTTTCGCCACACCTCCTCGCTGGCAGCGCCGAATGGGGATAGGCCTTCGTGTCGCATTGTGGGTCCGTCCCAGTGCCACAGGTGGCTCGGGTAGTCGTGCCAGCCGACCTCGTCTGAACCGTTTCGCCGGAAGAAGCCGCGGGCTCGCAGGTGGGGGTCGTTCACGGCGTCGGCATCATCGAGTACCGGGCCCGATGCGACGCCTTCGGCCTGGCAGCGGCGGGTTACTTCCCAGCGATCAAGCGATGCAGTCCACTCGGCCAACCGGTCGTCTAGCTCGTCGTGGTGGCGATGACGTCCAGCAGCTGTTGCGAAGCGTTCGGCGGCGGCCCAGTCGGGTGAACCCATCGCTCTCCGGAGCCCGACCCAAGCCTCGTCGGTGTCGACTGTCAAAACGACCCAGCGATCCTCGCCTGTGCACGGGTACGCGCCTTGCGGTGCGCAGGTGAC
>JAAETH010000518.1 GCA_024228575.1 Actinomycetes bacterium | reverse complement strand
GGCGGTGACGATGTGCTGGTTGACGACGTCGTCTTTGAGCTTGATGACGGTTTGAGCGAGGCGTCGGCCATCGGGTGTGAAGTGGATGGTCCGGCGGCGGCCGTCGGTGGGATGTAGCCGACGTTCGATCAGGGCTCGTTCTTCGAGGGCGTTCAGGCGTGCGGTTAGTCCTGCCGTGGTCAGTCCGAGCCATCCCGCAAGTTCGGTCGGGGCCAGGGATTGGTCATCGGCAATGAGCAACACGGTCAGGACGTCGGCTTCGCCTGGGGTCAGGCCGAGGCGGGTGAACTCGGGGGCCACGAGTTGGTCGAGTGCTTCGTGAGCGGTAACGACGCGGCCTTTGATCTGGGCTCCGAGACCGACGTCGATCGGGTTCGCGTGATTGCTGGTTGTGGTCACGGGGCTCATGGTATAGGTTGGTTAGTAGCTAATCAATCTAGCTACCTGCTAGTTATCATACGCGGATCGCAGGACGCGACGGGCCGGATCGTCTGAGCCCACCCGCCAGAAGGAAAGGTGAAGGTCGATGGCCGATGTCAAGCATGTGGAGTTCACGCCAGACAAGGCGCTCTACCCATTCGAGTCGAGGTGGTTCGACAGCTCGGTCGGGCCCGTGCACTACATCGACGAGGGTGAGGGACGCCCCCTGGTGTTGATGCACGGCAACCCTGACTGGAGCTTC
>JAAETH010000517.1 GCA_024228575.1 Actinomycetes bacterium | reverse complement strand
CTAGGTCGATGAAGGACTCGGTTCCGGCGGACTGGTCGAGGGCCTCGCCGAGTTGGTCGAGTTCGACCGGCAACCCAACCAGGTCCGCGGTGGTGTGGTCCACATAGTGGTTGAGCTCGTCGATGAGTTCGGCGTCGCCGGTCCAGCCCCGGCCGCCCAACCCTTCGATCAGCAGACCAGCGATTGTGGCGAGGAGGTCGGTGTGTCCCGCGCGCACGACTGCGCTGCCGGCATGTTGGAGCCCGTCGGCGGGAACGTCGCTGGTCAACACGTCCTCGACTGCTCGGGGGTCGGCGCCCGCGATACGGAGTTGTTTCAACCAAAGGTCACGAGCCATCGACAGTCCACCTCCATCACCGGGCGACGAACGCGAGTCCCGGCGGACCGGCCTGGCCCGGACAGGGCTTCACGAAGCGGAGTCACGCCAGGAAGTCTGCTCGCACTTTGATCGCCCGAGCAACGCGAGCGACAGCAGAACGACCCACCGCCGCCACAAACGAAACAGAGCCATCCCAGGTCCGGCG
>JAAETH010000516.1 GCA_024228575.1 Actinomycetes bacterium | reverse complement strand
GTGGCTACCTCGCCCTCGGCTGGGGTGTCGTAGATGAGTTCGGTCGGGGTCTCGATGTGTCGATCACCGGCCTCGGCGTTCTCGATTGCCTCGAGGAGGTGCATCGAGATGTCGGCGACCTTGACCTGGTCGTCTTCGGCCCCATTCGCCTTGACACCGTCGTCCATCATCACGTAGCAGAACGGGCACGCGGTGGCGATGCGAGAAGCACCGGTTTCGAGCAGCTCGGCCGAACGGTCTTCGTTGATCGAAACGCCGGTGTTCTCTTCCATCCACATGCGTGCGCCGCCGGCGCCACAGCACATGCCCTTGGTTCCGTTGCGTGGCGCTTCGATGATCTCGATTCCAGCGAGAGAACCGATGACGTTTCGTGGTGCGCTGTAGACGTCGTTGTGGCGACCGAGGTAGCAGCTGTCGTGGTAGACGACCCGCTCGTCGAGGCGGGCCCCCGCCATGTCGAGTTGGCCTGACTCGATCAGCGATTCGAGCATCTGGCTGTGGTGCAGAACCTCGTATTGACCGTCGAGTTGGGGGTACTCGTTGCTCAAGGTATTGAAGCAGTGAGGGCACTGGGTGACGATCTTCTTGACGCCCATCTCGTTCAGAACCTCGATGTTTTGCATCGCGAGCATCTGGAAGAGGTACTCGTTGCCGGACCGGCGTGCGGAATCGCCGGTGCACATCTCGGACGGGCCGAGGATGGCGAAGTCGACGCCTGCACGGTGCAGCAGGCGGGCGGTCGCCTCCGAGACCTTCTTGTTCTTGTCGTCGAAGGAGCCAGCGCAGCCGACCCAGAAGAGGTACTCGGCCTCGAAGGGGTCACCGCCATCGATGATGTCGACGAAGTCGAGGGCCTTGGCCCAATCGCCGCGCTCGCCGTTGTTCATGTTCCACGGGTTGAAGTTGTTCTCCATGCCGCGGAAGGCGCCGCCGAGCTCGCTCGGGAAATCGGACTCCATCAGGGTCAGATAACGACGCATGTCGAGGATCTTGTCGAGGATCTCGATATTGACCGGACAGTTCTCGTCGCAGGCCTTACACGACGTGCACGACCACAACTCTTCTGTGGTGATGCGCTCGAACATGTTGTCGGCGCTGACAACGATCTCGCCGTCGACTCCGATCGGTGGTGAGACCGCCGGTGATCCGGTGCGGGCCATGATCTCGCCGGTCTTGAGCACGATCTCGCGCGGATCGAGCGGCTTTCCCGTTGCGTGAGCGGGACATACAGCTGTGCAACGGCCGCACATGGTGCAAGCGTCGGTGTCGAGCAGCTGCTTCCAGGTGAAGTCGCCGATCTCGGTGGCCCCGAAGGTCTCGAGTTCGGTCTCCATCAGATTGGGCATGGCCCGCATTGCACCCTTTGGACGATCCTTGTCCTTCAGGTACATGTTCAGCGGCGATGTGAACATGTGACGCAGCATGGTTATTGGCAAGATGACCAGGAAGGCCATGAAGCTGACGACGTGCAGGATCCACATCGCCTGATGCCAACCGGCGACGGCATCGACAGTGTCGACAAATCCCGACAGCGGGTAGCCGATGAAGGACCACTTCTCGTGATCGGGGCGACCGTCGACGGCGATGCGGAACATCTCGGCGAGGAAGCCGGTGACGCCGATTGCCAGCAGCACTCCGAGGACCATGGCGTGTTCAGGACGTGTCTTGATGCGGATGCGGTAGGGACGCTGGATGTAGCGCCTCACGATGGCCCACACGACACCGGCCAGGAAGATGAGCCCACCGAGATCGCCGACCATGGCGAAGCCCTGGTAAACGCCGCCGTGCAGGAACTTGAGATCATCGGGCAGCTGGTGGTCGAGCTCGAGGGTGGTGGTGACACCGAGCAGGATGAAGAACCCGTAGTACAGCATCAGGTGCATGACGCCGGCACCCGGATCTCGAAGCAGCGTCTGCATCATCACACCGGCGCGCCAATCCTTGGCACGACGGTGGGAGTTGTCCGATCTGAGCTGGCGTCGGTCCGGCTGGCCGCGCTCCCAGTTCTTCAC
>JAAETH010000515.1 GCA_024228575.1 Actinomycetes bacterium | reverse complement strand
GTCGACCCCGAGGCGCCGGACTCCTTCCAGCTTCGATGCCCCGGCGACCGCCACGATGCGCGCCCCTCGTCGCTTGGCGAGACCGATGAGGGCGGAGCCAACACCACCCGACGCTCCGGTGACGGCGATCGAGTGTCCTGGCTCGACGCCAACCCGCTGCAACATGTGCTCGGCTGTCGACCACGAACACGGGAAGCTCGCCAGCTCGACATCGCTCAAGGGCGACGAATGGACGTGAATGTTGCGAGCCGGGACGACGCAATACTCAGCGAACCCACCGTCGAGCTCGCTGCCGAGATAGCGGGCCTGTTCCCGATCGGTCGGGTCGTCGGGACTGCGGATCCAGGGATCGATGAGGGCCCGACGGCCCAGCAGAGCCGGCTCGACATCATGACCGACGGCGACGACCGTGCCGCTGGGATCAGCCCCCTGGATCCGGGGGAAGGCAAGACCGGTGCCACCCCACGTGTAGTCATCAGCACCTGTCTCGGCGAACCCGGTGCCGGTGGT
>JAAETH010000514.1 GCA_024228575.1 Actinomycetes bacterium | reverse complement strand
GCGACCTCGGTATTCGACGCAACAGCTTCGGCTACTGGGTCCTCACCTGGGGGATGTGGCCGGTCTTCGGCATTGCCGAGGCCATCTATTGCTTCATCCGACTCCTCGACTGACATGGCGGGCTGGGCGCAATGAATGTGATCTGGGGCATCGTCGTCGTGGTGTTGTCATTAGTGGCCTGGGGTGGTCAGGCGCTGGCGTGGTTTGCTCCTTCCACTGCGGTGCGCTGGCAGCTGATGGAGGCCGAAGATGACGTCGAGCCCACATTCTGGGCCGACATTCGAGCTGAGGCTCTTTGGGACGCAATGACCCTCTGGGTGATGGCCGCAGCAGGCGTGCTGTTGGTCGCCGATGCAGCCGCATGGCCGTACCTGGGGCTCGTGGGCGGAGGGACGTATCTCTACTTCGCTGGCCGTGGAATCAGCGCCCATCTCTCAAGACCGCCGACGCCTCGACCCCATCACGACCGACGAAACTGTCTCGGGGCTGGATGCCAGACCCACGGGCCGCAAGGGCTGGAACGCCTGGCGTGCCGTGATCGGATTGGCATACCTCGCCGCAGCTGGCTTCAACGTCGTCTACACCTTGCCACGGACAGACGAGCTCGACGGCTACGCCGAAGGTGCCTGGTTTGGATTCCTCAGCGACTTCATGCGAGACGTGTTCATGCCCAACGGAACAGCATTCATGGCCATGGTCATCATCTTCGAGATCGGCGTGGGAGCGTTCGTGCTCCACCGGGGCCGCTACGTCGACGT
>JAAETH010000513.1 GCA_024228575.1 Actinomycetes bacterium | reverse complement strand
TCCCCGGTAGGGGGTGACCTGCACCGTGTTGGTGTAGACGCTGCGGAAGTCGACCCGGTAGTTGGGGAGCTTGTACGGCCCCGGGAGCTGGGTGGCCGTGATTAGAGGGGCGATGATGCCGTAGGGGGTGTAGGCCCCGTTGTCGTGGATGAAATCGACATCGAGGGCCAGGATCTGCCCCTCGTCGTCGAAGCCGACCTTGACATGATGACGCTGGGCTCGTTCATGCGACGACGAGATGAAGTGCTCGGTTCGATCCTCGGTGAACTTCACCTCATGGTCGTAGGTGATGGCGGCCCAGGCGGTGAGGATGTCTTCGGGCCAGGGGTGGATGATCTTGGTCCCGAATCCACCCCCGACATCGATAGCGACCACATCGACCTGCTCGTCGGGCATCTCCAAGATGTTGGCCAGGGCGAAACGGACGCTGGTCGGGGTCTGGGTGGCATTCTGGACCCTCAGTTTGCGGGCGTGGCGGTCCCAGCGGGCATGGCAGGCGCGCCCCTCCATGGCACTACCCATACTGCGTTCCATGTCGAGGTCGAGCTCGAGGACGTTTGGCGCCCCAGCCAGGGCCTCATCCACGTCGCCGACATGTTCCTGGTGGGTGGCCGCGATATTCCCGGGGGCATCCTCATGGACCAGGTTTGGTCCCAGAGCCCCGTCGATTCCGATCACGACGGGCAGAGGTTCATAGTCGACGAAGACCAGCTCGGCTGCGTCCTCGCCGATGTAGCGGTCCTTGGCCAAGACAGCGACGATCGACTGGCCGACATGACGCACCCGATCTCGAGCCAAGACATCTTGGGTGCGGGCCGCTACCAGGGAAGGGTGCGGGATCAAGAGGGGTAGGGGTTCACTGAGCCGACCCGGTAGATCGTCATAGGTCCAGACGGCGATGACCCCGTCGAGGGCCTTGGCTTCGCTGGTGTCGATCGAGACGATCCGGGCATTGGCATAGGGCGAGCGGACGATAACCAGAGCCCACGCGTCGGGACCGACATCGTCGGGATAGGAACCTTGGACGGTGACGAGTCTCTGGTCTTCATTGCGACAGATTAGTTGGCCGAAACTGGCGGTTGCACTCCGTCACTCTCC
>JAAETH010000512.1 GCA_024228575.1 Actinomycetes bacterium | reverse complement strand
TGTCGTTCAACGCTGCGATCGTGTACCCCGGGAACGTGGTGCACAGCCGGGCGTACCCTTGCAGCCGTTCGCGTTCGCGGCGCCGGTCGATCAGTCTTTTGGGGCGCCCAACCTCCCTAGCAGCGACTCGAAATCGGCCGGCCCCATGTCGCCGCACGCATCAAAAGAGACCGTCGGATCTTCCCGTTTCGCCAGCACGTAGTGCAACGCCTGCATGAACCGGGGCAGGTTCGCGTCGGGCGCTTCGAGCCCCGCGATGCGGGTACCCGATTTCGACTCGACAATCGCCATGTCATTGTATGACAGCAGTTCTAGCGCCTGGTCGAGAGGTTGCGTAGCCATGATGTGTGTGTCCTGGTTCTATCGTTTCACGAGTTTCAGGTCGCGAGCGGCGGCGATGATCGCCTCCGATATTTCGTCTGCGATTTTCTTGCGGTTCCTGTCCACCGCCGGACCGAGCCGCGGCCGTGCCGGATGGTCAACCCACACTTTCCGGTTGCCGAACACCGGGTGTCTCCCCCCGACCTCCGATATCGGGGCGTGCGGTGCTGTCTTCTTGGCTTTCAGCTGGATCGCTACCCGTTTGGCGGTCACCTGGACACCTAGCCCTTTGTGTACCCGGCTCGAATATTCGCGGAACCCTGCGGCGGCCTCCTTTTTGATCCGGTTACCGGCGGTGCGGATCTGTCGGACCATCACCTTTTTGGTTTCCGGCGCGTACTTCCGCAGCGACTTTTGGATCTGTTTCCACTCGTCGTCATCCAACCGAAAGTCAAGATCGCGGGGCATGGTTAGGGGGTGGCCTCGGCGTTGGTGTACACGCATGTGATGGCGGCAGCGTCGGTCGACCCGACCGCCATCAGCGACAGGTTCAGCGGGATCTCCTCGACGCCTGACACGGTGGGGGTTTCACCATCGGTGCGGCAATTCATTGTGATCGCCAGAATGGTCGTGCCCGATGTGAACGTGAGCACCACCGCGGCCTCAGCGCCCGAAACGACACGGTTGTAGTTCACGAGGTCTTCGAAATCTGCGACCACGTCAACGGTGACTGTGCGGCGTGCCTCTTGACGTTGTTCGGTGGATACCACCGACCCGAGCCGATGTCGGGTCGACTGCAACCCGTTATCGATGGTGAGGCTCACCGATTCGCACGGCACCGCGGTCCCGCCGATCGTGAGCGCGCCATGCACGAACGTGAACAGGGTACCGGCGTCAGGATCGGAGAATGTGCCGAGTGTCTGCCCGGTGTCTTCGTCCTGGCCGACCAGATCGACATCAAGTTTCACGGCCTCGTCGACAGCAGCGCTGAGCGTCAAACTGGACACTTTGCAGCCGGTGTACGTGAACGCGCGAACCACACCGCCAGCGTCGGGACGGCCGCCCTGCACAGACAGGCCCTTGCCGAACAGGTCGCCGGGGGTGAACGTGTGCACGTACGGGCCTGAACCGGTAGTGGCCACAGCCCCGAACGTGTGCTTGAGGATCATGCCTATCTGTTTGGTGCGCGCCTCAAGAGCGACAGACCCCGAAACGGTGCGAGCACCGGCCGCCCAGTCGTCAGAGTCGAGAATGGTACGCCCGGCGCGGATAGCGTCCGAATCGATGCGGGCGTTGACCGCTTCCATCCCCTCGTCGAGAAACGGGAAATAGTCGGTTGGCGCCACAAAGGTGCCGACCGTGGACTCTTCTGCGACACCGACCTGAGCGTCAAGTCCGGTACGTGTAGTCATGACGTCTCCTTGATGTCATCGGCCTGAGCGGCCTTGGATATTTTCTGCCATTGCGGGCACACAGGTGCCCCGTCGGCGGTGTGCCCTGCGGTGAGCAGAGACCGGGCGATATCGGCGGGCACGTCGATGATGTCGCCGGTAGCGACCGGGACACCGTCCCAGCGGACAGGGCGCCCTATGCGTCGAATCTTCACAGCGTCGATCCTCTCACGGGTCCGGGTACAGCTCTGCGACACCCGAAATGTCGACCTCGAGTTTCGAACGGGCACGTTTGCCTGACATGCGGTCGGTGACGAGTCCCCACCCGTCGACCTGCACCCACATGAGGGTCGAATGGATCTCTGGGGTTTCAGCGATCGCCTGTTGCACCTCGACCCACAGTTCCCGCACCCGCAGTTCGGCCTGTTCGGCCGAGTCTTCGCCGGGTGAAAGATCGGCCGGTTTGCGCAAACATTGGATGTGCAGCGACGTTGACCATTCTTCTTTGACCGGTTTCGTGCCTGCCTGCATCCACCGGTATTGGGTGGAGCAGGTCGTTTCGGGGTCCCACCAGATCGTGTCGTCGCTGTAATCCTCGCCTTGACGCGACGGTGCGTACAGCAGGTCGACACCGGTGAGCGCGGGGGTGCGTGCCGCCAGAGCGGTCAACAGCGCACGTTTCGTGGCCGGTGCGGTAGTGCCTGTGGTACGTGCCATGTCAGGCGAACCCGTGACGGTGCCGGCGTTCACCCGACAGAATCTTTTTGACTGCGTTCAGATCCCACTCTTTCGGGTAGCCCGACCGTGGGGCGACAAACCCGTCGGGGTCTTCGAACACGGTGTGCTGTTCGGCGCGCCATGCGTGCTGGAGGGTGATGACCGCGGCCTGACGGAATCGGGGGTCGAGGTTGACCCGGTCGGCGTACCGGCCGGCCGTGTAGACAACAACCACATTGTCAAGACCGGCGTTGAACGTGGACACGGCCGACCCTGAGAGCGCTTCGACATGCCCGGAGAGCGTCGACCTGTCGGCTATCGACCGTCCGGCCCGCCATTCGTCGGCGTTGAGAGCGGCGCCGTCAACGGTAACCGACGTGACCGAGGTGATGGGGCGTTGTGTCAGCCACACCCGACCGCACCCGCCGTCGAACGTGTCGGTGTGGGTGCGGGCGATGATCGGCCCGTACCACCAGTCGAGAGCGCGAGACACGCTGTGGATGTACGACTCGAGCACGTC
>JAAETH010000511.1 GCA_024228575.1 Actinomycetes bacterium | reverse complement strand
CTTTCGCGACGGAGGTGGTGTCGACTCGTCCTCATCTTCGCCGCTGCCCGAAGCCTGATGGTCGGTCTCTTCTCGGTCGGGGTCGGGTTTGCCGCGTTTGGAGCTAGCGGCACGCCTGTCAGCGCGGTCGATAGCCGACAACAACAATGCTTCGTGCCCGTCGATGCGAGCCCGCACGAAACGTTGACGGCCCAACAATGCGTCGAGTGTGTGGCGTTCCATGTTGTCGAGTTCTTCGGCCCCGTAGAAGGGCACAACTATTTCCCTCACCCACAGAACACTACCAGAACATACGTTCGATCACAAACAGAAACGAAGAAGAGCTGAAGAAATCATCTGGCACCTGACCAGAGGAGATCAATCTGTGCCAACCGACATTTTCCAGTCCCGATCGTGGACCTACTCAGGCGGTGGGGCGCCAACCAGCCGGTAGCGTTGTTCATCATGCTCAAGCTGGTGCTCCCCAAGGGTTCGCTCGAAAGGGCGACCCTTCAGTTGTTCGAAGAAGCCGACCTGCCCGTGGCTCGCAGCAGTGCTGTCGACTACAAGGCCACTATCTCAGATCCGCGTGTTGCCGAGGTCCGCATCCTGCGCCCACAAGAAATCGGCGGCTACGTATCCGATGGGCTGTTCGACATGGGTATTACCGGTCGTGACTGGATCGAGGAGACCTCGGCCAACGTCATCTCCCTGGGCGAGATGAAGTACTCAAAGAACACATCCAAACCGGTTCAGATCGTCATCGGCGTGCCCGAGGACTCGCCGTGGCAATCGGCAGCCGACATGCCTTCGGGCGTGAAAGTGTCGACCGAATACCCCGAGCTGACCAGGCGCTACTTCGAGCGGGCGGGAATCGAAGCCGACATCCGTCTGTCGTACGGGGCTACCGAGGCCAAGGCACCGGACATCGTCGACGTGGTGGTCGACATCACCGAGACCGGGCGGGCACTGAGGGCCGCCGGCCTACGCATCCTCGACACGATCCTCACCAGCTACACCGAGCTGGTCGTGAACCCCGAGTCCTACGACGACCCCACCAAACGCAAGGCGATGGGGCAGATCAAGACACTCCTCGATGGTGTTCTCGACGCTCGTGGCCGGGTGCTCGTCAAGATGAACGTGCCGACAGCGGCTCTCGATTCGATCATCGAATTGTTACCGTCGGCCAAGATGCCGACCGTGAACGAGTTGTTCGGCGGTGCGGGTTACGCGGTCGAGACCGTGGTCGCCAAGAACGAGATCAACATCCTCATCCCTGAACTGCGCGAACGCGGCGCATCCGACATCCTCGAGATGGGCATCGCCAAGATCGTTCCGTGACTCGGCGCTGGCGCCACGCCAGCTGAAGATCGCCGTCAGACCTCGCTGTCGTCATCCTCGTCTTCGTCGTTGCCGGCGTTCGAGACCTCGACGTAGGCCATCCGCAGCTGGGTGAGTGCCGCTGTCAGGGTCTGATGTTCGGCCAAGCGGTCGCCGAGGCCGTCGACCAGCAGCCCCATGGCGTCGATGGGCAGGCGGGCCTTGTCGAGGTCGCCTGTCCGCAGATGAAGGGCAGCGAGCTCGAAGAGCCCCATCACGTGGTTCGACACGACCTGCTCGACGGGGGCGGCGATGAGTTCTGCCTGGGCCCTGGCAAGCTCGGCTTCGAGCTGGTCGGCCTGGTCCTGGGACAGTTCTGGTTCGCCCTGACCGGGGTCGATGTCACCGCCGCCGGCAGGGACTTCGTGTTCTCCATCTGGCGTCCACAAGCTCATGGGTTGTTCCTAGATCGTTTTGGGTGGTGTTGGTGCTAGGGTAGCCACTGGACAACCGAGGAAAGCGGGGCCGCGCCCCCACCTGGCCATATTGCTCACGAACAAGCTTGTTCTCGGGCAACGGTGCGTCAGGTCAGCTGTACGAAGTGCCCATGGCACCGATGTACGGTACGCGCGATCGTACAGATCGTTGTGGGCGGACTTCGTGTATTCGGAAGTCCGCCTGTGTCGTTTCATGGGTCCCGCGCCTCGTGCGCGAGCCTCGACGATTGCAGGCGTCGAGAATCACACAGGAAACGCAGGAGGCGTCCCTTGGTCAAGCAGGTCTTGTCATAGCACCCCCATACGACGACGAACCCCGTCGCAACGAACGCATCCGGGCCCGCGAGGTCCGGCTGGTCGGTGCCGACGGTGACCAGATCGGCATCAAGCCTCTTCCGGAGGCTCTGGCGATCGCTCGTGCAGCAGAACTCGACCTTGTCGAGGTTGCCGCGCAGGCGAACCCGCCGGTGTGTCGGATCATGGACTACGGCAAGTACAAGTACGAAGCCGAGCAGCGGGCCAAGGAGTCTCGCCGCAAATCTCGTGCAGCCGAACTCAAGGAGATGAAGTACCGTCCCAAGATCAGCGTGGGCGACTTCAACACCAAGACGAGCAAGGTAGAGAAGTTCCTGTCCCATGGTCACAAGGTCAAGCTGACGATCATGTTCCGCGGTCGCGAGATGGCACATCCCGAACTCGGGCGAAACATCCTCGACAGGGTCGCCGAAGCCGTCAGCGAAGTCGGCAAGGTCGATCAGTACCCCCGTCTCGATGGTCGCAACATGACGATGGTGCTCAGCCCCGACAAGCGAGCTCAGCAGGCGTCCGCCCGTAAGAAGGCGAACGAAAATGAGGCCACAGCCCCCACTGCCGAGCCACCCCAGGTCGAGGCCGAAGCGGCACCAGCCTCCACCGACTGAGACTTCCAGTACTCAAACAAGACAGATCCGGCGGAATGTGTCCTTCACGTCCGCCGGATCGACAACGTAGGGACCACGTTCCCAGCAGGCCGGGCTGTCCTCGGCCGTCCATCAGCAACCGACAGAGGCAAACGCTCATGCCCAAGATGAAGACCCATAGTGGAGCGAAGAAGCGCATCAAGACGACCGGATCTGGCAAGCTCCGTCGTCGCAAGCGCAACCGCGCCCACATCCTCGAGAAGAAGAGCTCGCGACGCAAGCGTCGTCTGGCAGGCGAGGCCGATCTCGCCAAGGCAGACGAAGACCGCATGAACCGGATGCTTGGCCGCCGCTGAAGCTCTACCCGGTGCCAAGGGCGCCGGCGAAATGCCACCCAGTCAATACCAACCACTCACTACCGGATACTGAATCTGCGATTGCCCTCGGCGCCAAACGTTTCGCCGCAGGCGAAAGGCGCTAGCGAGGACCAAGGTCCGAGCGGCAACTAGCAGCGACAACACAGAAAGGAACCTCTGATGGCACGTGTGAAGCGTTCTGTGGCCTCGAGGAAACACCGCCGCACCACTCTCGCAAAGGCCAAGGGGTACTACGGCAACAAGAGCCGTTCGTATCGGGCTGCCAACGAGCAGCTCCTGCACTCGGGTCAGTATGCGTTCCGCGATCGTCGGGCGCGCAAGGGCGAGTTCCGCAAGCTCTGGATCCAGCGCATCAATGCCGCAGCCCGCGAGAACGGCATGAGCTACTCGCGATTCATCAATGGCCTCCACACCGCTGGGGTGGAGGTCGATCGCAAGGTGCTCGCCGATCTCGCCATCTCCGATCCGGCGGCGTTCGCCAAGCTGGTCGAGGTTGCCAAGAACGCTCAGGGCTGATCCCTCAACCGGGGATTCCAGTTCGAAGGTGAGCAGTGCAGTGCAACATCTGGCCTCGTCGAATCGACGTGTCACCGCACTTCGCAAACTGATCAACAGCCGCAAGGCCCGTCACGACGAGCGTTTGTTCGTCGTCGACGGGCCTCGTGCGTTGTCGACCATCGTCGAGACGTGTTGTGTTGTCGACGCGATCTTTGTCGATGATGAGGGTCTGGTCGACGATGCCATGCTCGGTGACGAGACCGCGGTGTTCGTGCTCGACCGTTCGGTGCTCGAGTCGGTGGCCGATACACAAACCCCCCAGGGTGTCCTGGCTGTTGTGGCGATGAGATCGTGCTCGCTCGGCGACATTGCAGATCGGCGACGGGTCGTGGTTCTCGACGGGGTCCAGGACCCCGGGAATGTGGGAGCGATCGTCAGGGTCGCGGCGGCCCTCGGGTGGGATGCCGTCGTTGCATGCAAGGGTTCGGGCGATCCCTGGTCGCCGAAGGCCGTGAGGGCGTCGGCGGGAACGGTGGGCATGGTCGACGTGGTGGTCGACATCGGCGCAGCAGAAGCGGTCGCCGCCCTTGGAGCCGCCGGGATCAGGCTGGTTGGTGCTGACATGTCGCCTACCGTCGACCTGGGCGAGATCGACACCAGTAGCCCGCTCGCACTGGTGCTCGGTGCCGAAGGGCAGGGACTGAGCCAAGAGACCAGACACCTTCTCAATGACATCGTCGCTGTCGACATGACAGCGCCGGTCGAGTCGCTCAATGTGGCCGTGACGGGCGGCATCGTGATGCACACCCTGCGGTAACCCCCAGGGCAACCTCCAGTTTCCGAAACCGAGGGATACCTCTTGACTTCCAGCTACCTAACCGTTATGTATATAACAGTTAGGTAAGGCGGACCGTGAAACACGTACTCCTGGGGTTGCTGGCCAAGGGAGACGCTCACGGCTACGAGCTGAAGCGACGTCACGACGAGCTGTTCGCGGTCTCGGCATCGTCGATCAATGTCGGACAGATATACGTGACGCTCTCGCGTCTGGAGAAAGACTCGCTGGTCGATCATCGATCGGAACAGTCCGACGAGGGTGGTCCGGATCGCAAGGTCTATTCGCTGACCGAACTGGGCGAGAAGGAGCTGCGAGGGTGGCTCGAGTCGTCCGGCCCGGTTCCCCAGGTCCGTTCGGCCGCCCTGTTGAAGATCGTGGTGGCCTTCGAACTCGGCGATCACGAGCTGCGCTCCCTTGTCGCCGCCCACCGCCGCCGTTGCCTCGCAGCGCTTCGCGACCTCGACCGTCGTGCCGTCGAGGTCGGGCCTTCGATCGATGCTTCGGGCCTGATCGTTCAGGCTGCGGCCCTCCATCTTCAGGCCGAACTTCGCTGGCTCGACCTGTTGACCGAACAAATCGACCATTCGGCGCCGGGGTCCTCCGTCGCCAGAATCGAGAGAGAGCGATCATGACCACACCGATCGTCATTGCCCACGACGTCCACAGATGTGTCGACACAGGGACCCGTCGAATCGAGATTCTCAGGGGCCTCGACCTCGTCATCGAGGAGGGCGAATGGGTCGCGATCATGGGAGCGAGCGGTAGCGGCAAGTCGACGCTGTTGCACCTCCTCGGTGGACTCGATCTGCCCGACTCGGGAAGCATCACGGTGGCGGGCAGACGTCTGGACCAAGCCTCAGAGGCCGAACGTGCCCGCATTCGCAGGTCCGATATCGGATACGTGTTTCAGTCGTACAACCTCCTGACCGAACTGACGGCGGTCGGAAACGTGGCGTTGCCTCTGCGCATATCTGGTGTCGGTCGAAAGGCTGCGTTGGCTCGGGCGCGGACGCTGCTGGCCGAGCTGGGCCTCACCGACCAGGCCGACGGCAGTGTGGCCGAGCTGTCTGGTGGCGAGCAGCAAAGGGTTGCCCTGGCGAGGGCAGTGGCGACAGGGCCGGCGCTGCTGCTCGCCGACGAACCGACCGGTGCTCTCGATACCGAGGCCGGGGCAGCCGTCATGCGGCAGTTGGCTGCGCGCAACGACGCAGGCCAGACGATCGCAATGGTCACCCACGACCACCGAGTCGCTGCTCAGGCCGATCGGATACTTGTTGTCAGCGATGGCCGGTTCGTCGAGGAGCACTCACTCCTCGAGACTCGTTCGCCCGACTTCACCAACCTGGTTTCACTGGATGGTGTGTGATGAAGGCGATACTCGCCCTCACCTTCGATCAGCTCCGGAACCGTCGCAAGGGTGGCATCGTGATGTTGGCCCTTGTCGCCACGCTGGCGTCGGCGGCGGTCGTCGCCGGTGCGTCGGTTCTGGGGAACTCGGGTGATCGCATCGACGAGGTCCATATGAGCAGTGGCCAACCCGATCTGTTCGTCGTCGGGTCGGATCCCGATCTGTTCCACCGTGCTCTCAGCGGCCAGCCGGAGGTCGTAGCGATCGGAACGCCCAGTTCGGGTGCTCGGGTCACGATCGCGACCTCGGGCAACCAGGGTGTCTCGACCCGGCTGGGTGCACTGGACGACCCGAGCTCTGCGGGAGTCGGCTCGCCGCAGCTTCGATCTGGGCGTTGGGTCTCGGGGCCCGACGAGATTGTCGTCGATGCGGCCTGGGCAAGCAGCTTCGGCGTCAGCGTTGGAGCGACGGTCACGGTCGAGTTGAACGGAAAGCCAACCGACATGGTCGCCGTCGGAACGGCTGTGGATCTCGGCGATTGTTTCTATCCAAACTGCACCCCCGTGCCAGGGTGGGTGACCAGCGCAACACTTGTTTCTCTCAAACCAGACAACGTGGTCACCAGCGGATTCGCAACCCTCGCTCCAGGGGCCGACGATGAAGCCGTCGCCAGCCGCATCGTCAACACGAACCCAGGCATCCATGTCGGCTCGTGGACCGATACCAGGGGGGACCTGCTCGTCACATCGCAGATCTCCAGCTACTTCGTCAGCGGTCTGGGGGTGTTTGTAATGGTTGCCTCGGCCCTTGTGGTCGCCAGCACCGCCGTGACGGCCGTCGTGTCGCGCCGTCGCGATTTTGCCTTGCTCAAGACGATGGGTTCGACCCCGGGCCAGATCGCAGCTGCGATCCTCGTCGAGCACCTGATCGTCGCCGCTCCGGCTGTGTTCGTCGGCTGGGTCGCGGGGTCGTTCATCGCTCCGAGCCTCGAGATCGGACTCGTTGGACCGCTCGGGCGCTCGGGTGTCAGGCTCGATCCGTTCCTGCTGGTCATCGCCCTGACCATCGTGCTCGGGATACTCGCGATGGCTACCGTCGTGCCCGCGGCGAGGGCGGGTCGAGACCCGATCGTCGAGGCCATCCGCAATCCACCGTCACGGTCGGGCGCTCGGCTTCAACGACTCATCGACCAGATGCCCGGGTCGGCCAACACCGTCCTGGGAACGAGGCTGGCCCTGGCTCGCCCAGCGCGGGTGCTGCTCGCCTCGGCAGCTCTGGCTCTGGCCGCCACCTCGGTGTACGCGTCGTGGAATCTGTCGCGAACGGTCGATCAGATCTTCGGTGATGCCGCGCTGGCGGGCGATCCGTGGGATATCACCATCGAGCCGCGCTCGATGAGCGAGGCCCCCGACGTCGACAGTGTTCTCAGGGCCGAGATCGGCGTCGATGGCTGGTACAGGGAGCGGCAAACGTCGGTCATCTTCGACGACGACCAGGTGACCACCTTTGTCGTGGCGTCCGGGAGCCAGGTCCCAGGCCACGTGTTGCTCGAGGGAGCGAAGGCATCGCCAGGCCAGGCCACCGCGGCCCATGGATTCCTCGAGCAGTACGACCACAAAATCGGCGATGTCATCACCTTCGAGTTTGCCGACAGGAGCCTTGATGTCGAGCTGGCCGGCCGTCACTCGGACGCCGAGGATCTTGGTGTTGTGCTCATGGTCCCCGTCGAGACGTTTCGTGAGGCGGGCATCGAGGTCACCCTGCCGCTGTGGCGAGTTGTGGTCGCCGACGGTGTCGATCCCTTCGACGTCAAGGCTGGGTTGCAGCAGCGCCTCCCCGATGGTGCGTCCGTCATGGTGCTCGAACCCGATGTCGCAGGCCCTGGTTTTGTCACGGCGGTGCTGATCATCCTGACCGTGATCATCGTCACCGTGGCCGCGGGCAACCTGGCCGCGACAATGGCAAGTACCGTTCGCGAACGTCAGCGTCGCACCGGTGTGCTGCGGGCACTCGGTCTCGATTCACGCCAGCTCCTCGCCCAGGCGGGTGTGGCCGGGGCCGTGGTCGGGGTGGTTGCCGCAGTAGTCGGGATTCCGCTTGGTTTCGTCGTGTCGAAGGCGATGCTCGCCGCCATCATGGACCTCGTTGGAATCGGGGCTGGTGTGGCGACCGTGCCCGTTGTTGTTCCGGCACTCGTCATCGCTCCGATCTGTGTGGCGGTCGGGGCTGTGGTCGGCATCGGTGCTGCCGCTCCGTCGATGCGCACAGCGGCCGTCGAACTGTTGCGCGCCGACTGAACGTTGAAGGTTGTGGCACTAGGATCGTTGGCCACCACCACACAGAGGGTCAAGATGATCGTTCATCCGAGCACACTTCCAGACCGCGAAACCCCCCCGGTCTCGGTTACCGACTTCGTGCTGCGACTTGCCGACGACAAACCAGACACCCCGGCCATGATCGACGGCGCCTCAGGGCGCGTGGTCACGTTCGCCGAGCTGAAACGCCTCGTTTCCAGTCTGGCGGGCGGGCTTGCTGCGAGGGGGTTCGGGCCCGGCTCGACCCTGGCTCTCATCGCTCCCAACATGCCCGACTACGCCATCGTGTTTCACGGGGTGGCACGTGCTGGCGGAACGGTCACGACCGTCAACCCGGTGTACAACGCAGCTGAGATCCGCCACCAGCTGAACGACTCGGAGGCCACGATCGCTGTGGCGTTTGCCGATGCGATCCCGACGGTGCTCGAGGCGATCGAGGGCACGGACGTCCGCGAGGTCTACTCGATCGGAGCTTCCGACGATTGTGCGTCGTACGAGACTCTCATGGGCGACCCGATCGAACAGGTTCCGGTCGACCCCGAGGAGGCGGTGGTCGTGCTGCCGTACTCGTCGGGAACGACGGGCTTGCCAAAGGGTGTGATGCTCACCCACCACAACCTGGTGGCGAACCTCGTTCAGGCGAACGCTGCGTTGGTCTACGACGAGACCGATGTCGCGCTGGCGGTCCTGCCGTTCTTCCACATCTACGGGATGCAGGTACTGATGAACGGCGTCCTGGCCGAGGGTTGCACGGTGATCACACTTCCCCGGTTCGATCTGGTGCAAGCGCTGACGCTGATCCAGGATCACAAGGTCACGGCGTTCTATGCCGTTCCGCCGATGGTGTTGGCGTTCGCAAAGCAGCCCGTGATCGACAACTTCGATCTGTCGTCGCTGAAGTTCATCTTCTCGGGCGCCGCTCCACTGGGTGCCGAACTTCAGGAAGAGTGCGAGGCGAGGGTTGGATGCCCGGTCATCCAGGGATACGGGATGACCGAGCTGTCACCGATCACCCATGCCACCCTCGTCGGGGATCAGAAGGCTGGTTCGATCGGTGTGGCGATGCCAGGCACGTCGGTGCGGATCGTCAACGACGATGGTCAGGATCTAGGTATCGATGCCGAAGGCGAGATGTGGATCCGCGGTCCGCAGGTGATGAAGGGATATCTCAACAACCCGACCGCCACCGCTGACACCATCGATTCCGATGGTTGGTTGCACACAGGTGATGTCGCCAAGGTCGATTCCGACGGTCACGCCTACATCGTCGATCGGGTCAAGGAACTGATCAAGTACAAGGGTTTCCAGGTACCGCCTGCCGAACTCGAGGCACTGATCGTGACGCATCCGGCCGTCGCCGATGTGGCCGTGATCGGCGTCGACGACACCGAGGCGGGCGAGCTGCCCAAGGCGTTTGTCGTGCTGAAATCCGATGCCGAGGCCACAGCCGATGACATTCAGGACTTCGTGGCCGAACGGGTGACGAGCTACAAGAAGGTCCGCATCGTCGAGTTCCGCGACGAGATCCCCAAGTCCGCGTCTGGCAAGATCCTCCGACGTTTCCTTCGCGACGAGGAACGAGCGAAGCGCGCCTGACAACCCGGGAAGCGAGGCCGAGGGCCGAGCGACGCGTAGGATCTTGGACGTGTCAGTGCACGATCAGATTGAAGACGCTCGCGCCCAGGCGCTGTCGAGGGTCGAGAACGCCCCCGACCTCGATGCCCTGGTTGCGATAGAGCCGTCGTTGTTCGGGAAAAAGTCGACCCTCGGCGGGCTGAAGCGGCTGATGGGGCAGGTCGATGCCTCCGAGCGCGCCGCCATCGGCAAGGCCCTGAACGCTGCCCAGCAGGCGGTGCGTGAGGCGTTCGATTCTGTGCGCGTCACCCTGGCCGCAGAGATGAGGCGTGAACAGCTCGAGACCGAACGTATGGATCTCACCGAGGTCCCTTGCGCCCCGAATCTGGGGCACCTGCATCTGATCAGCCAGACGACCCAACGACTCGAGGATGTCTTCGTCGGTATGGGGTTCACGGTGTCCGAGGGCCCCGAAGCCGAGACCGACTGGTACAACTTCACGGCCCTGAACCTGCCGTCGTGGCATCCGGCACGCTCGATGTGGGACACGCTCTACCTCGACCTCGGGTCTGGCGAGGACGTCTTGTTGCGAACCCACACCTCGCCGGTCCAGGTCAGGGTCATGGAGCAGCAGAGGCCACCGATCTACACGGTCTGCCCAGGCCGAGTCTTTCGGCGCGACACCGCCGACGCTTCGCACCTCCCAGCCTTCCACCAGATCGAGGGGTTGGTCGTCGACGAGGGGATCACGTTCGGCGACCTCGCCGGAACCCTCGACGAGTTCACGGCCGCCTACTTCGGCGAGTCGATCAAGAGCCGGCTGCGCCCATCATTCTTCCCGTTCACCGAGCCGTCGGCCGAGTTCGACATCACGTGCACCATCTGCGAGGGGGCGGGCTGTCAGACCTGTGCGCGTACCGGCTGGATCGAGCTGGGCGGTTGTGGTGTGGTTCATCCAAACGTGCTGTCGAATGTCGGAATCGATCCCGAGTGTTACTCGGGTTTTGCGTTCGGCTTTGGCATCGACCGCCTCGCCTTGATGCGGCACGGCATCAGCGATCTACGCGACATGTTCACCAACGACGTCAGATTCCTGACCCAATTCTGAGGAACCGATAGTGAGAGTTCTCTTGAGCTGGCTTCGCGAGTTCGCCCCTGTGGAGGGTACGCCTGCGGAGATGGGCGACCAGATGTCGATGTTGGGTATGGCTGTCGAGTCACTCGACGTCTTCGACCCGATGGAGTCCATCGTTGTGGCCAGGGTGCTCGATCTCAAACCCCACCCCGACGCCGATCGCATCCAGCTGGTCGATGTCGATCCGGGTGATGGCGAGCCACTTCAGATCTGCTGCGGGGCTTTCAACATGACCGTTGGCGACCTGGTGCCCCTTGCGACGATCGGCACCGTCATGCCCAACGGCATGGAGATCGCCAAGCGCAAGATGCGTGGCGAGACGTCGAACGGCATGTTGTGTTCGGCCGCCGAAATCGGCCTCGGCAGCGATCACGAGGGCATCTTCATCCTGTCAGGCGAGCTGGAGGTCGGCGAACCCCTCATGGCCCAGATCGGGTTGGCCGGAGACGTGTTGTACGACCTCGAGATCAATCCGAACCGGCCAGACGCGATGTCGGTGGCGGGCGTCGCTCGAGACCTGGCGGCACACCAAGGCGTCGCTTTCGTGATGCCGGATTGGTCGGTCGAGGAGACGTCGGAGAGTATCGACGACGTGGCCGACGTCGTCATCCACGAGCCCGACCTTTGCGGTCGTTTCGTGGCCAGGGTTCTTCGCAACGTGGACGTCGGTGTTTCGCCGATGTGGATGCAGATGAGGCTCACGTTGTGTGGCATGCGGCCTATCAGCAGTGTTGTTGATGTCTCGAACTATGTGATGCTCGAACTCGGAACACCCAACCACACATATGACCTCGACAAGGTTCCAAACGGCCATCTCGGGGTCCGACGTGCAGTCGAGGGTGAGGAGCTCATCACCCTCGACGATTCCGAACGCACGCTGCGTGCGAGCGACGGCGTTATCGTCGACAATACCGACACCGCCATCGGCATCGCCGGAGTCATGGGTGGTGCCTCCACCGAGATCGGCGAGTCGACTTCGAACGTCCTACTCGAGGTGGCATGGTGGAATGAGCGATCGATCGCCGAGAGTTCGACATCGCTCGGCCTGCGCAGCGAGGCGTCGGCCCGGTTCGAACGCGGCACCGACTGGGACGTCAACACAAGAGCGGTGAATCGTTTTTGCGCCTTGCTGAGCGACCAGGGCGCCACGGTTGTGTCGGGGATCATCGATGTGCGCGGCAACTTGCGGGACACCCCCGTCGTCGACGTCAGGGTTCCGAGGGTGAACGCGATGTTGGGCACGGACCTATCCGCCGATGCGATCGTCGCCCTGCTCGAGCCGATCGGTTTCTCGTGCTGTGTTTCGGACGACGTGGTCACGGCGACCGTCCCGACGTTCAGGCCCGATTGTGAGTTCGAGATCGACATCATCGAGGAGATCGCCAGGCATCACGGCTATCAGGCCATCGCCAAGACGGTTCCCAAATCACCAGACGCTGGTCATCTGACCTCGGTGCAGACTGCCAGGAGGGAACTGAAGGCAACCTTGGCCGGAGCCGGGTTCAACGAGATTGTGCCCTCTCCGTTCCTCTCGCCCGATGACGTCATCCGGTCGGGACTCGATGTTGACGCCGTGGTCGAGGTGCGCAACCCGCTGGCGGCCGAAGAATCGATCATGCGACCCTCACTGTTGCCAGGGGTGTTGTCGGTCATCGCCTACAACCAGTCACATCGCAGCGGCGATCTGGCCTTGTTCGAAATGGGCCACACCTTTGGTGTACCCCTGGCGGGCGAGACCTTGCCAGACGAGAACACATGGCTGGCCGTCGCGGTCACCGGTTCTGACGCGACGGCGGCGAAGGCCGGCTGGGACCTCGTGGCGGCCAGCGTCGGTGTCGAGACCGCCACCCTGGTGAACCGTGACGATCTTCCCGGCCTACACCCGACCAGGGCGGCCGAGATCGAACTCGATGGCCGCACCATCGGTCGGGTCGGAGAGGTCGACCCTGGCGCTCTCGAGGCGTGGTCCATCTCGGGACGAGTGGCCTGGCTCGAGGTCAAGGTAGACGACCTGCTTGCCGCTCGCATCGAATCGAAGCCGTACAGGGTCGTCAGCACCCAGCCGAGCAGCGACATCGACCTCGCTTTTATGGTCCCCGACGACACTCAAGCTTCGGCGATCGAGGCGACCCTTGTCGAAGCCGGTGGTGATGACCTCGCCTCGATCCGTCTGTTCGACGTGTACCGCGGCGAGCAGGTCGGTGATTCGGCCCGCAGCGTCGCGTGGGCCCTGCGCCTACAGGCTCGCGACCGGACGATGACCGACGCCGATATTGCCGTTGTCCGTCAGCGCTGTATCGATGCGGTCGAGTCGACGCACCCTGCACGACTGCGCGACTGACAAACCCGAAGGGTTCACGGCCGGGTCCGAAGTTCCGATGGGAGACGATGTTGCGTCGCGTCCCGATTCATCGCGTCTTCGTGGTCGCCACGGTGCTCGTCGCTGCGAGCTCGGGTATGGCCGAACCCGGTGGCGCCGATGAGCCGGAACAGCGATACGTCGTCATTGCGGTCGAACCCGACGAGGCGGCGATCCATACACCAGGTGGCAGCGTTGTGGTGCAGACCCCGTCGGCGAGTGTTGTCGAGACGATCGATGATCTGACCGGATCGGGGAGCATCGTCAGTTCGTTCGATGCAATCGACGGAGCGGTCGTCGAACTGACGGCAGCCGAGGCCGCAGTTCTCGCGCTCGACTCGGATCTCATCGTCGAACCCGATCTCCCCGTCAGCATCGACGAGGTCCCTTGGGGGCTCGACCGAATCGACCAGCAGTCCTCCGAACTAGATGGACGTTTCGCAGCACGTATGACCGGTGCCGGAGTACCCGTGTTTGTCGTCGACACCGGCGTGAAGGCCGACCATGGCGAGTTCGGCCATCGGGTTGTGCCCGGTCTCGACCTCTTCGACGACCAGGCTGACGCAACGACTGACTGTCACGGCCACGGAACACATGTGGCATCGGTGGTCGCTGGGCGGACCTTGGGTGTGGCACCCGCCGCGACGATCGTGCCGGTGCGAGTTCTGGACTGCGAGGGTGCTGGGCACACCTCTGGTGTGGCGCGCGCCATCGACTGGATCGTCGCCGAACACGAAGCACCGGGAGTCGTCAACCTGTCGATCGGTGGATCTCGCAGCGAGGTGCTCGACGCGGCGATCTCGCGGGCCCACTCCGCAGGATTTGTTGTGGTGGTCGCAGCCGGAAACGACTCGGGCGATGCGTGCGTCACATCTCCGGCGAGAGCGCCCGAGGCCATCACCGTCGGCGCCGTAGGACGAAGTGATGTCTACGCCCGGTGGTCGAACAAGGGGCCCTGCGTCGATATTGCCGCTCCGGGACTCGGCATCGAAGGTGCAAACGCCAGAACAACAGATGGTACGCGGAACATGTCGGGAACCTCCCAAGCGGCACCCCACGTCGCAGGGGTGGCGGCCCTGTTGATCGAGTCGGGCGTTCGGCTACCCGACCAGGTGCTGGGTGCCCTGCTGGAATCGGCGTCGACCGGTGCCTTGGCTGTCGAGAGCCCGGCAGCGACCGTGTCGCAGTATCTCGTCCTGGTCCTCCCCGAGGCTGTGAGGTTGCACGTGGAAGAGGTCGAGGTGATGGTCCTCGAAGGACCGGCCCCCGCCATCGTCGTCACGATCCGGGCCGACGGTCCGGTCGGTGTCCAGCTGGCCAGCCGATTCTGGGTCGAGTCTCTGACGGCCGTTCCGAACGAGGGTGTTGCGATGGTGGTCTTTTCGACTCACGAGGGTACCCACGTGGTCAAGGTGGCTGAGAGCGGCACCGAGTTGACCGTCGAAGTCGGCGAGTTTGATCCACCCGAGGCGCTCAGGCTGGAGGGAGAACCGTTCGGCCTCGACGGCCTCGATCTGCTGTTGACGTCGCCGGCGGGTGGGATGGGCGACCTAGGCCGGACTTTTGGTCCGACAGGCGTCGAGGTGATGGTTGGGCCGCGGAACCCTCGGTCGGCTGAGTAGTCGACCGGTATCGCCAACAGGTCGGCCTCGAGACGAGCCCAGATGAAGGCGCCTCCCAGCGGTCCGTAGTGAACCCCGTCCCACCGGAGATTCACATCGTCGCCCACGTCGGGATCGGTGCAGAATTCGTCTGGGGGTACCAGGACATGAACGTCTTGGGCGTGGCTCGCTGCCACACGATTGATCAGCTCGGATATGTGTCCCGTTCGGGTGCGATCGGCCCGCTCGGGCAGGGCCCTGAGACCTCCACCGTCTACTGGTGAATAACATGGCACTTCGAGCAGTGCGACCTCGCTGCCCTCAGCGAGAAGGGCGTCGACACCCGCCGACAGTCCGTTGATGATGAGCTCGTCGTGTCTTGTTGTCCCCAGCGCGACATCGTCGCCGTCGATGACGATGTCGAAGACCTCCCACGCCCCGATCGTGACCAGGGTGACCTCGTTGCCTCTGGCGCCCTTGGCCCAGCGCTCGGCGACTCCGACGCACCCCTCGAGGTTGCGAATCGTTCGGCCTTGGGACTGGAGGGCGCCCACGGTGACTACGCCACAACCCTCGACACCAGCGTTGTCGACTCGGATCGAGGTGATGTCGCGGGGGAAATTGATCGCCATCGTGATGCCGACCGAATCGCCGGTCACTGCAATCGTTCGCGGTAGGCGCGGCTCGGTTGTTGTGGTCGTGGGTGCTGGTTGGGTCGTCGTCGTTGTCGACGAGGTGGTGTCAGAGATAGCGGCCGCGCCGGAACCCCGGCCGTCGTCCGTCGATTCGACGATCGCCTCTGTTGTAGTCGAGCTCGTCGGTCTGTCGGCCTGGGTCGCCGTGGTCGAGGTTGTGTCTCGTCGGATCAGGTCGGCCACATCGGCGGTCGTCGCCAGCTCGGCCTCGGGAGGTTCGGCCCGCCACAGGGCAACTGCGAGCAGCAGCACAAGGACCCCACAAACACTCGCCAGGGCAATGGGGCGTCGTGTGGAACCGTCAACCCCGACCTGTCGCCATCGCTTCCACCAGCGCCCAAGTGCTCCACCCCGGATTGGTGTCTCGATGTAGGTGTAGGACAGCTCGGTGAGCACGAGGGTCAATGCGAGGCGCAGCCCATGAAGTTGCCATCCGTCGAGCGTCGAGTCGAGCCGGGGCCGGGTGAAGACGATGATGGGCCAGTGCCACAGGTAGAGGCCATAGGAACGCAAACCAAGCCACACGAGAGGTTTGAGCCCCAGAAGTTTCGGCGCGAGATTCGCAGCAGGATGTACGACACCGGCGATGACGATCGATGTCAACAGGCCGGTGACCAGGAGCCCTCCTCGATAGAGGAAGGAGTCGAGTTCATGTAGGCGCCAGAACATCAGCACCAACAACAACAGGGCGACAAGAGCCGTGCCGTCGAGGATCGCGGGCACCTTGGGCCCGACGTGGGGGTTCAGGCGCCATGGGGACCAGACGACGGCGAGCAGCGAGCCGAGTAGCAGGCCCGATGCCCTCGTGTCGGTACCGAAGTAGATACGACTGGGGTCTGTCAGCGGCTCGTAGAGCATCCACATGAGCGCCGTGGAGGCGACGACACCGAGTGCCATGGGAACGATCAACCGCTCGGCTCTTCCCCTCGCCGCCCACATCGCGCCGCCGAAGACAAGGGGCCACGCGAGGTACCACTGTTCCTCGATCGCGAGAGACCACAAATGGCGCAACGGAGATGGTCGTCCGAGTTCCTCGAAGTACGACTGGTCGCTCAGAGTCAGGAACCAGTTGGTCACATATGTCAGGGCGGCGATCACGTCGTCTCTGATGTCGACGAGTTCGTCGCTTGGTCCCAGCGCCATGAACGCGACCAGGCCGACGATCAATACGTACAGGGCTGGCAGCAGACGTCGTGCTCTGCGGAGCCAGAAGTTGGACAGGTCTATGCGACCTTCGCGACGGTATTCCGCGACCATCAGTGCCGTGATGAGGAATCCACTGATGACGAAGAACACCTCGACACCGAGATAGCCGCCCGCGGCCCATGCGAAACCGAGGTGATAGGCGATGACGGCGAGGACCGCTATCGCCCTGAAACCGTCGATGGCGGGGCTGTAGCCAAGGCGCGGCCCCGAGTGTCCGGGGCCGTTCGGTTCAGGCACTTGCCTCGTCGGCGGGGCCCTTCACCTCGAGATTGACACTCTCGCTGTTGATGCAGCGACCCGATGGCAGGTCGAACTTCCATCCGTGGAGGTCGCAGGTGAGAACCCCGTCCTTGACCGATCCGACACGATCGAGGATCCCACTCTGGTGAGGACACCGCTTCTGGACGATCCATCCATCGCACTCGGTCCACTCGAAGTCGGTCTCGGTGACGATCGAGCCGTAGTGTGCTTCGGCGACCTGCATTCGCTCGAGGGACAGCGACTTGAAGAAGGTGTAGACGTACTCGTTGTACGGACCGTCGCGATGAGCCGAGAAGCGGCACGACAAGAACAGCTCGTTGCACCAGTCTCCGATACGGCGTCTGACGCTCGATTCGACCAGGGGCCGGTGGGCGCAGAAGACAAAAGGTGCCGCTTCGCCGTCGGCGGCTTCTCGCACACATCTCTGCTGCATATCGAACACGATGCGTAGGCCATCGTCGGTCTCGAAAATGATGTTGGCGCCGATGCCCTCGGCGGTGTGATCGGCGATCGCCAACACAGGGTCGAGCCAGTCGGCCAACTCGGCGACCAGGTCGGTCTTGTCGGTCGGCCACGAGCCGTGTTCGCGGGCCAACAGCTCGCTGCTGTCGGCCTGGTACCGCAGGAGATAGTTGCGCTTGTCGGCGAAGATCGCATGGAGTTCGTCGTCGGTGATCGGATGGGCCACCGTGCCATCCGCGTCGTTTCCGACCTCGAGCGAGGAGCCTGGGATCATCAGCACACCCTCGTCGTGGCCGATCGAGCGCATGTGGTCGATGAACACGGACGCGTCGGGAAATATCGTGGGAGCCGTGTCGGGTTCGGAGCTCGAGAAATCGTTGAACTGGAAGAGTTCGGGATCGAGGAAACACGGAGGGCCCGCTGTCGGGACGACGAACCGGGCGTTGACCATTCTGATGAACTCGACGGCTCGCCTCATCTGACGAGATCGTTTCTCGCCGACGAGCTTGACCATCTCGTCGGGATCGAGGTCGTAGACCATCGGGTACCAGATCGCCCCGGAGTGTTGAAGCATGTGCACGTCGCACGCGCCGAACTGGCTGACGACGTCGAGGTCGGCGGGGTGAGCATCGTTCTGGTTCAACAGGACCGCCGACGGGTCGGCAACGACCAGCGCCGAATCGCCCATAGGGCCAATATGAGGAGCTCTCAGAGATCGGATTGCGATCCTGAGATCGCCGTCGAGTTCGACGGGTTCATCGTTGCGAGTGCGAATGAAGTGTTTGAAGCCGACATCGCGTAGTTCGTTCTCGAGATCGGACACCTGAAAATCGGGCAGGAGGACGCGAGCTTCTTTCGAGGTGTTGTCGCGGAGGAAGTCCACATCGAGGTGGTCGAGATGTAGATGCGAGATGTACAGGTAGTCGGGTTCGGCGATGAGATCGAAATCGAGGGTGTCGGTTCGCGGGAAGGTGAACCAGGAGCCGAAGAAGGCTGGGTTGAACCACGGGTCGCACAGGATCGAACCGCCGGATGTCTCGATCAGACCGCCGGCGTGGGACGTGATTGTGATGCGCACAACCACCAAGTCTAGGAGTCCGCTGTTCAACGGTCAGCCACCCTGGGGAATTGGCAACCCCGATTGACGTGAGCTGGCACAGGTTCGGTGTTCGACTCAATCCTCTGTCGAAACGTATCAGGGCGACCGCTCAGAGTGGGCTGCCAGTGACTTAGGGGCGGAACGGAGCAGTCGACTTAAGTTCCCATGACGTCATCGCGCCCTTCGTTGGCACCATTGATTGCAGCCATGTTCTTCGTCGCTTCGTCGATGACGACCGTTGGGCCGGTGCCGGAGCACCAGAGGACGGCAAGCACGTCTTTGGCTGTGAATTTCCAGCCTGGGAGCAAGCCTGTTCCGTCTGGGTTTGTTGCTGATTCTGGTGTGGGGTTTTTGGGGTCGCGTGGTTTTGGGTGGGTGTTGTCTGATGGGTTGCGTCGTCAGTGTGGTGATCGT
>JAAETH010000510.1 GCA_024228575.1 Actinomycetes bacterium | reverse complement strand
GACGAGGTCGCGTCCACGATCGGGCGTAGCCACGAGGCCACCAAGAAGATGATGCAGCGCTCCAAGGCCAAGGTCCGGCGGCGTCTCGTGTCGGGCGAGGGGGTGTAGCAACCGATGGCTGCTGATGAACTGCGCACCGATCCCTTCACATGGGCCCTCGCCAAACACCACACCCAGACCGTTGCCCCGCGTGTAGAGCGCGCACGCCGACGGCGCCTGGTCGCCAGGCTTTCGATCGCTGCGGTGTTCGCCGCGATGGGTTCGTGGTTTGTGGTATCGAGCCTCGGAGCCGAGGCTCCGCCCGCCGTCACCTACGAGGCCGGCGCCGATGGCTCGGGCGTCATCACGGTTTCGGGGGACGCTTCCGAGCGCGAGGTCATCGACGGACTTCGCGAGATCCTCGACGACAACGAGCGCGACATCGACGTCATGATGCTCGGAGCGCGACCCGCCGTGGCGGGCCGGCTCCTTCCCGAGGGCGACGACAAGATGCACCTGCTCGATAGCGATTTCTGGTACGACAACACCGGTACCCAAATCCGGCTCCAGCCGGGAGCGACGGGCACGATCGTCGTGACGGTCGCCGCCAGCAGCAGCATGGAGCAATCTATCCCCGGACACGATCTGCGGTGCGAGATCGTCGGCAGGACCATTGCCGAGGTGCGGGCCATCGCTGCCGATGCCGGATACGGATTTCGGGTTGCCAGCGGTGAGCCCGAGTACGACGACGATTCGATCGTCGCGGACGGTGTCACCAACGGCCGTGAACTCATCGTGTTCTTCGGAGCAGGGTCTGGGAGCGAGAACTGTCACTGAAGTGACGGCCTCAGCCGAGGTACTGGATCGAGTTGGCCCTGTTCTTCATGTAGCTGAGCGTTCCCCTAGGCCAGGTGCTCTGATACGAACCGGTGAGGCCGCTGCCGTCGAAGTGCTTGACACGTGCGCAGGTGCCGCTGAACGTCCACGTCGAATTGATCCGGTTGTCCCAACTGCTCGACAGGTTCAGCCAGCCGCCACCGCAGCTGCTGCCTGCGATCGAGAGGCTCGAGCCGGAGTACCAGTCGCCGTCGTAGTGGCGGGCAAGGGTGGCGTAGCGCGAGCCCGCAGCAACCTCGCCGTCGCTGGTGAAGCTGCCGATGCCCATCGAGATCGCAAGGTCATCGTATGAGCCGGTCGTGCACTCGGGATCCGAGAGGACGAACTCGCCGTCATCGGTCTGGTAGAGCACGACTGCAATGCAGTGTTCGGCCTCGTCGGCTGACGACCACGAATTGTTGTTGATCACGAGCAGGGGAGCTGCGACGGCAAGTGCCGCCACGATCAGTAGGTATCGCCTCATAGCGAAATCCTCCAGATTGGTCCCACCCAGCTCTGGCGATCACGCACCGTAGTCTCGTTCGCTCTGTCGACGCAAGGAGTGATTTTCGCGGGAATTTGTCCCCGATTCGACTCGAACCAACTCTCAGCTGGCAACTGGGAGGACCGTATGGTCACTGCTGTCGATGAGGGCACTTTGGGTTTTGACGTGATCGAGGAGCTTCGAGCCTTCGTTCTGTCTGCCACGACCGAAGAAGTCGTCGATCGTCTCGCCCGCTCTGAGGGGCGGCTGCGAGAGCTCGATCAGCGTCTTCAGGTCATGAAGGAACTCATCGACGAAGCCAAATTCTGAGGTCCTGCGACTGTCCAGTCGCAGGATCCTCGGAGTGGTTCATCATCGTGTGGGGCGAGTGTCGAGGGCACTCGTTTACGTGGCACAATTTGACGCGTCAGGAAATGGGTCTTGAAACGCGCGCCCAAATGGCGCGAGGCTCGTGGGCAGACCCCCCGGTTCGGTGACCATGTCAGTCCTCCCACCCGGCTCGGCGTACGCCGAATCGGGAGGTCAACCCTCTCCGACGGCCCCGTCGTCGGCCGTTCGTTTCAGTTCCAGCGACGGCTTCCGGACTTCCAATCCTCGACGATGCCCTGCTCGCCTGGCTCGACACCAAATGTGCGTAGCTGTGGACGTTCGCGCAGGCTGCGCTTCATCTCGGCGAAACTGGGAAACGAAGCGAGTGTTGTGACAGCATCCCAGAGACGAACGGCGTCGTCGTCGGTGGGAACACGACTGATGACCGGGCCGAAGAACGAGGGCCCGTCGGGTGGGTTCAGTGACAGGATCGGCGTTCCGACGTCGCGACCGGTGCGTTCGAAAGCCAGGTTGGTCTCCGCTTCGATCTCGTCGTCCCAACCGAGGTTGTCTGCGGCTTCGGCGAACGAGGTGTCGAGCGAGGCGGTACCCAGGGCATCGGTGATGGACGCGACGGTACCGATCTCGGTGTCGCGCACGACGGCTGGGTCGTGATCGAACACCTGTGAACCGAACGCCGTGTAGAGCGATGCCATGGCCTGGCGCCCGACGTTGGCCCGAACGGCGGCCGCCACACGCAACATGCGCAGGCCCGCCGTGTGGCCGGCCTCGTAGCCGGCCGGGAAATGGGCGTCGTAGTCGACGTCCTTGTTGATGATGCGAAGCGAGATGAATCGCCAGTCGACACTCAATTCTCGCTGCTCGACGACCTTGGTCACCCATCTGGAGGTGATCCACGCGAACGGACACACGGGGTCCCAGAAGAAGTCGAGGTCGTAGTCGCTGTGTTCGGCCATGGCGTGACCCTACCGGTGCACAAACGGTTCCTTGGTCGAGGCCGGGTCACGCTCCTGGTCTTGGCGCGCCAGACTGTTTGTATGCACATGGCAGGGTCTTCGACGTGAAGTTTGTCGTTCGTTCGGGAGATGTTGATGTCGCGAGGGCCGACTCGATGATGTTGCGGGCGCTCGGCCTCCCCGGCGGCGGTGTTGTGTCGCTGGGCGATACCCATGTCCTGGTCAAACCAGGCGAGGTTGCGAGTCCTTCTGACCTCCTTGTCGGGCCCCACGATCTGCTCAATTCGGGGGTGTCGGTTGGATCGGCCGCGGCCGTGCGGCGAAAGGTCCTGGGCCCTGCCGAACGTGTGGTGGTCCGCGAAGTTCCCGGCGATATCCACGGGCTCCTGCACGCTCTTCACGGCCGACCCGCCACCGACGGCGATACCGTCGATGTGGACGGGTCGTATATGGCATCGGGCCAGGGATTCTCGCTCGAGGTTGTTTCGGTCGAGCCCGACGGTGTTGGCCTCGTCGGAGCCCACACCCAGATATCGACGGCCATGGCGACGCGTGGCGGACCGGCCGCAGGTTCTGTTGCCGGACGCGATCACAACGCTGCATCGGTTCCGACGATCGCAACCGCGCTGCTGGCCGGATTGGAGAACGAGGTCGATCTGCTGACCGGCTGGTTCTCGTTGTTGGCCGGCCCGAGAGACCTCGCCGGTGCTTGGGGGTTACCAGAGGTCGCCGGAGTGTTGCTCGCCGGGCCGAACGGTTGTGGCAAGTCCGAGCTGGTCGCCGCTGCGGCCGAGGCTGCCCGGTGCAAGGTCGTCGACATAGATCTGACACTCGTGTTCAAGGCGGAGAGTCTTCTGGACAAGTTGAGTGCAGCAATCGGCGCCGCATCGGGCCCCACGGTCATCCACGTCGATCGCCTCGAGGCCGTCACGGGCGACGGTACCCTCATCACGTTCAGGACACGGGCCGCGGCGATCCTTCGATGGTTTCTCGACGCTGTTTCCGAGGCACCCCACCTGGCGTGTGTTCTTGGGGTCACTTCGCTCGGTCAGCTGCACCAGTCGGTCGCCACCTCCCCCCTTCTTCCGCGCTCGATAACAATTCCACCCCCCAACATCGACCGACGACGGTTGCTCTACGAGGCCGCGACCGCACGCCTCCCGTCGACCGATCTCGACAGTTCGCGGTTGGCGGCGGCCTCCTCGGGGTTCTCTGGAGCCGACATCATGGCGAGTGTTGTCCAGGCCTCGGCAGTGTTGGCGCGTGCCGGCGGATCGCTCAATACCGACCTGGTTCTCGAATCGATACGTGGTGTCACACCCTCGTTGGGCAGTGTTCCCGTCGGGGAGATGACCTCTTTCGGCTTCGACAAGGTCGCGAATCTCGACACGGTCAAGCAGAGGCTCACCGAGGCCGTGATCTGGCCGGTGTCCAACCCGGGCCGCTTCTCCCAGCTGGGCATCGAACCGCCCAAGGGTGTGCTGTTGCACGGCCCGCCTGGGACCGGCAAGACATTTGTTGTGAAAGCCCTCGCCCACGAGGCCGGGGCGGCATTCTTCTCGGTCAAGGGTGCTGAACTGCTCGACAAATACGTCGGAGAGAGTGAACGAGGTGTACGAGAGGTATTTGCCAGAGCGCGAGCCGCGGCGCCGTCGATCATCTTCTTCGACGAGTTCGATGCCCTCGCTCCTGTGCGCGGCAGGTCGTCGTCGACTGTCTCCGACTCGGTGGTCGCCGCCCTGTTGACCGAACTCGACGGTGTATCCGAGCGTGGTCAGGTTGCCGTGATTGCCGCCACCAACCGGCCCGACCTGATCGATCCCGCACTGCGTCGCTCCGGCCGATTTGAGGTCCACATCGAGCTGGGGTTGCCAGAGGTGTCGGCTCGCATGAAGATGCTCGAGATGTCCGATGTACCCCTCGCCGACGAGGTCGTTCTCGACGATCTGGCCCGACGATGCGAGGGGTATTCCTTTGCCGACATGGCGGGCCTGCTGCGTGAAGCCGCCCTGGAGACCCTGAGATCAGACCAGGGAGCGATGACGGTCGGATGGAGCCAGCTGGAGGCAGCCCTCGCCAGCTTCGAGGACCGCGCCTGATGAGCCCTGCGGTTCCGGCACCGACCCGGGCTCCCGATCAGAGGCGGTAGATGTCTGACGCGGTCCGGTAGAACATCTGGTCGCGTTCATCAGCGGTGAAATCTGCTGCGATCTTCTTCAGGCCGTTCCACATCACGTGGTACGAGATCGACCAGCGGTCGACAGGGAAGTTGCTCTCGAACATGCAACGTCGAGGGCCGAAGTGTTCGATCATCTCGAGATACCAGCGTCGCTGTGCCACCACGAACTCGTCTGAGGTCGGCGGTCGTTCGCCCTGATGCCACCCGAACCCGTTGTCCGGCATCGCCATGCCGCCCAGCTTCGCGACGACATTCGGGAACCGGGCGAGAGCGGCAATGCCAGCCCTCCACACCG
This sequence comes from Actinomycetes bacterium, assembly GCA_024228575.1. GTDB lineage: Bacteria > Actinomycetota > Acidimicrobiia > Acidimicrobiales > Poriferisodalaceae > JAAETH01. Next base: position 34,930 of record JAAETH010000510.1, on the reverse strand, counting down.
GGAAGATCTCGTCGTGACAACCCTCGAAGCGGCCCACGCCCAGCGGGGTGCTCAGGTGGTCGAGAACGATGGTCGTTTCCGGCGCTGCCGCTGCAAGGTGGGTCAACTCGTCGAGCTGGTAGTGATATTGCCATGTGTCGTATGTCAGGCCTCGTTCACCCAGCCGCACGACTCCTCGTTGGAAATTCACGTCCTCGTACAAGCCGGCCGGGGCTCTGCCAGGGATGTACATCCCGGTGGGGTCGATGGCGTGGCTCCCGGCGTGGCGGATGCCCTTGAACAGGTCGCCACCCGCCGCGACGTGGCCATCCAGAACCTCGTCCAGCTGGTCGAGCCGCAGGTCGGCGTGGGCGACGATTCCGCGTATCTCGGCCTTGCCCGAGTCGGTGCTGGCGGCCGCGCTGGTGGTCACGAACTCGGTCTCACCGATTGGCCTCAGATGTTCAGGACCGTCGGTTCGGTAGCTCGATCGGCACTCGACGAAGACGGTCGCTTCGATGTTGTGACCCGATTCGGTATCGCGGTGGAGGTCGGCCAAGGTGTAGGGGATGCTCCCGTGAGATCCCCAGAGGTGGTGGTGCGGGTCGATGATCCGCTGCGAGGGATCGACGATCTCCTCGGTGACAAGGGCGAGCCATTCGTTCGAACCGGGTTCCATCCCGCAAGTCTCGCAGAAGTATTGTCGCCTTCGGACTACGGTCGCAGATGAAAGGGGTCACATGGTCTTGTCAAGCAGAATGGAAGATGTCCCACATTTCGAGGTCACCGGTGGAGTGTCGATGGCACGACAGTTGGCCGAAGAAGGTGTCTCCCACATCTTTGGAATCCCCGGGGTTCAGCTCGACTACGCGACGAACGGTCTCGCTGCCTACCGCGACCAGATCACCTTCATCAACGTCAGGCACGAACACACCACCACGTATGCGGCTGACGGATATTCTCGCACCACCGGCAGGGTTGGTGTGGCGTTGGTGGTCCCCGGGCCAGGGGTTCTCAACGCGACAGCTGGGCTGGCCACCGCTCTGGCATGTTCGTCGAAGATCTTGCTCGTCGCCGGGCAGATCCCAACCAGGGGCATCGGCAAGGGCCTCGGACTGTTGCACGAGATCCCAGACCAGTCGGGTGTTCTCGAAGGGCTGTGCCATTCATCGACTCTTGTGACAGATCCCGGTCAGGTTGCAGGTGCGCTTCATGGAGCATTTGTCCAGCTCGGATCGGGTCCCGGTCCGGTAGCTGTGGAGATCCCTCCCGACGTGTTGTCCGATCGAACCGAGGGTTCGGCGATCGGTGCCGAGCCATCGGGTTCCCCTGCTCCCGGCGACGCGGCCGACCTCGGTGCCGCGGCGGAACGATTGTTGGGTGCGTCGCGACCGCTCATCTATGTCGGTGGTGGAGCGCGGGCGGCCGACGCGTGGGATGAACTGCATCGACTCGCCGAGCAGCTGGGTGCACCTCTGGTCGCCAGCACCGGCGGCAAGGGCGGCTTCGACGAGCGGCACCCGCTGGGCCTGTTGCCGCTGACCCACCACGAGATGATGTGGCGCGCCGACCTGGTTCTGGTCGTCGGCAGTCGCACCGTCAGCCCACGGGCAGGGGCGCTGAAGATTCACCCAGACGCCTTCCAGATCTCTCTGAACACCGACCCGAATGCCTTCACTGCACCAAGAGAGTTTGATCTCACCATCACCGGCGATGCCCGCACCGGCGTCGCTGCGCTCGCGTCGCTGGTCGAAGGCCAGATCGGTGGTGACCAACGGGCTTGTTGGGTCGACGATCTCGACGATGTCAGGGCGCGTGCACACGAGCGGCTCGCCGGCCTCGAGCCTCAGCTGTCGTACTCGAGGGCGCTTCGCGACGCGATGCCCGACGATGCCGTCCTGGTGAACGAGTTGACCCAGGTCGGATACGTGTCGCGATATGCCTTCCCGGTTCACCATCGGCGCAGTTATGTCGACCCGGGTTATCAAGGCACGCTCGGGTACGGCTACCCGACCGCCATCGGCGCAGCCGTGGGGAACCCCGACAGGCCGGTGATCTCCATCAATGGAGACGGCGGGTTCGGCTACGGCATGTCAGAGATGGCAACCGTGATGAACCACAACATTCCACTGATCGGAGTTGTGTTCAGAGACGACGCCTTCGGCAACGTGCAGCGAATGCATCGCCAGCAGTTCGATGGCGATCATCACGGTACCGAGCTGTACAACCCCGACATGCTCGCACTCGCTTCTGCCTACGACATGCCGGGCTACCGTGCCGAAACTCCGGACGAATTGAGGGCGATCCTCGCCGCGGCGATCGATGCGAGGTGTCCTGCGCTGATCGATGTTCCAATGGGCCCCACACCCGACCCCTGGGGTCCCGCGATGCGTCCCTGGGAGCCCTAGAGGTCAGGCTGTGGGCTTGCGGCCCGTCGTGCGGGTCAGGGTGCCGGGTACAAAGTCGGTGTTGCCCACATCGACGAACCCGGCAGCCTCGAAGTAGTTGATGCAGTCGGTGACGGTGTGCGACCGGCCACCACTTCCGAAGTTGATTTCGGCCATTCCCCAGAGGGCGGCATCGAGCGGTCCGACACCTTCGGCATTCAACGTTTCGCCGATGAGGTGCATCTCGCCACCCGGTTCGAGGGCGGCGAAGGTCTTTGCGACGACCTTGGCGATGTTCTCGGCGCTGTAGATCGGCAGGTTCGATGCCATCACTGCCACATCACACCCGGTCGGTAGAGGGTCGTTGATGAAGTCGCCTCCGCACGTGTCGACGCGATCGGCGACGCCGTTGCGATCCAGGTACTCCTGGGTCACCACGGTGACGGGCGGCAGGTCGAACACGGTTGCTTTCAAACCTTCGAACACCTGCACGGCATTGATCGAGTATGCACCTGAACCTCCACCGAGATCGAGCAGGTGTTTCTTGCCCACCAGGTCGACGGTGCGGCAGAACCGGCGTCCGGCTCCCATTCCGATGCTGTACGTGGCGCTGTGGTACTTGCGTGCTCGTTCGACGGTGAGATCGTCGTACATGCCGAGTTCCGACGGGGGAGTGGGGTCGGTCAGCTTGGCCGTCAGAGTGAACCAGTCGGGTACCTCGTGGCGGGTAAACGTCATCCAGGGGCCGGCGTAACGACCCGATCCTTTCACCATGAACTTCTCGCAGTCGGCTGCGTTGACGATGCTGCCATCGCCGGCGTACTCGATCAGGCCCATCGCCAGGGCGACCACTACCAGTCGTTCCGCGTTCAGTTCGCTGGTGCCCATGGCGGTCGCCAAATCGGCAATCGATCTGGCACCCCCCGATACGTGGGTGAACAAGTCGAGGTCGATCGCTGCGTAGAACACCGCCGACTCCGTGTATGCGCGGGCGAGACGCTGCAGGCGGGTGGTGTCGATCCTTGGTTCGGTCATGTCATTCCCCTCTGGCCATCTTGTGTAGGGCGACCTTGTCGATCTTTCCGATCGCAAGCATCGGGAGTTCGACTGCCACCGTGATCTTCTTGGGAACCTTGTAGTTGGCGAGACGGTCCCGCGCGAAAACGAGTAGCTCGTCGACATCGACCGACTCCTCACCGTCTGTCATGACGTATGCATGCCCCACCTCCTGATAGATCGGGTCGGGCACGCTCACGACGGCTGCCATGCCGATGCCCGCGTATTCCTCGAGGGCCAGTTCGACCTCGCGGGGGTACACGTTGTAGCCGCCGCTCTTGTACATCTCGCTGAGCCGTCCGACGATCGACAGGTAGCCATCGTCGCGCCGCACGGCGAGGTCGCCCGTCTTGAACCAACCGTCGACAAACGCCGCATCTGTCGCTTCGGGGTTGCGCCAATAGCCGGCCATCACGAAGTCGCCTTTGGCCTGGATCTCGCCGGCCTCGCCCGGTCCGGCGAGCCTCCCGTCCGGATGCCAGATTCGGATCTCCTGGCGGGGATCGCCGGTGCCGATGGTTGTGCAGTAGTTCTCGATCGAGTCCTCGAGATCGCTGTAGGTGACTCCACCCGTCAGCTCGGTCGACCCGTAGCCCATCGTGGCTCTGCGGCACTCGGTGACCTCCATCAGGCTCTCGAGAAGATCGGCAGGCATTGCTGCACCTCCCCAGGCCAGCAGGTCGACCGAAGTCAGGTCCGCTGTGCGATATGTCGGGTGGTTGGCACACACATGGAAGATCGTGGGTACACCTCCCCACGTGTTGAGGTGTTCGCTCTCGATCGTTCTCATCATCGCGTCGGGGTTGAACGACTCTTGGAAGTGGATGGTCCCTCCACCGGTCATGGTGCGCCCACAGATATCGCCGATACAACCGACGTGGTTCACGGGCAGATTGCAGATGATGGTTCTGTCCTCGAGCCCCTTTCGCTCGAGGGCGATCTCGTTGCACATGGTGAAGCTCGTGTGGGTGAGCATCGCCCCTTTTGGCCTACCGGTTGAACCTGAGGTGTAGACGATGATGCATGGATCGGAGGGGTCGATCTCGGACCGCCGCGCCGCCAGGGCCGCATCGTCGGTGGTCAACGCGAGCTCGCTGGCTCCCGACCACTCGTCGACGATGAAATCCTGGACCGACGGGTGACGCAGGCTGAGTCCGCTCAGCTTCTCGGATTGGTCCTCGTCGGCGATGATCGACAGGGCGAAGACAAGCCTGGGTTCCGCATCGGTGATGACGTGGTCGAGTTCTCCGTCGGTGTACTTGGGATTGAGCCCGACCCAGATCGCGCCGACCGAGGTTGTCGCCAGCAGGTTGATCCAGAACTCGGGGCGGGGCGAGCTGAGCATCGCAACCCGGTCGCCCCGGGCGACCCCTGCGGCGATGAGAGCCTTGGCGAGCTGATCGACCTCACTCTTCAACGTCGCGTAGTCCGTGCCCCTGTCGCCGAACACCAGCGCTGCCTGGTCTGGGCGCTCGACCGCCCAACGATCGAGTGGGTCGGTGATGAATCCATGGCCGGTCATCCAGCGACCTCCGGGTGCGGAGAACTCGGGGTAGCGACACCGACCGGATCTGTGAACGTATCGACGTCTTCGTGATCGGTGATGTTGATCATGGTTCCCATTGTCGCCTCGGAGCGGCGCGTGTGTTGAATCAGAAACCTCCCGAGCGTTCGAATCCGTGGGCCTCTGCGTCGCTCGGAGAGCGGAACCAAACCTCGGGATCGGTGGCCGCATAGTTCGGGCTGCCCGGCGTGTGATAACGCCGAACCTCGTTGTTGGCTGATTCGACGATGTTGCCCTTGACCGTGAATCCATCTGGTGCCTGGCCGTCGTCGCCTGGTGGCGCGGCGTTCGATCCGAACTCACGGTTGAACCATTCGAGTCTCAGATGATCGAGCAGCCTCTCCGCCTGGTGGTGTCCGAGGGCACGAAACGACTCGAACTGGCGGTGGTTGAAGACCTGATCGCCCGTGCTGTCATCGGGGAAGATCGTCACCGACTCGGCGTAGCTGTGGACGTCGAAGGGGATGTCGTCGGTCAGGGCCGGCTCGATCAGGAATAGCCGGCCTGTGTAGTCCCGCCTACCGTTTCGGGCGGGATACTGGATGGTGCCGACAGCGAACGAAGCCTCCGACATTGCCTTCTGCCCCTGAGGGCGGCGTAACTCGCGATCGGAATCTCCGGGGTCCTGTGGTGGTCGAAGAGGTGATGGATCGATCGTCACCTCGACGCCGAGGTCTTCTCGAGCAAGGGCGATCGCTTCGCCGATGGTTGTGAACTTCTCCTGGCTGTCGCCACCGGCGTTGATACAGACGATCTCGGTGCATCCCCGACGCAACAGCTCGACCAGCCCGAGGTTCTCCCAATGGCCGCCGTCGGACACGTACAGATAGTCGCTGTCGAACTTGTACTTGTTGCGATATTCGCGCAGGAACCACCCCCAACCTGGCCGATTGATGCGCCACCAGGAGCGTGATGGCCTCTTGTCGACCACGGCGGGATGGGGCAACCACACCCCGAGCCTGAGGTTGGCCACAGCGAGGGCAGTGCCCAGGGGACCGAGATTGAACTTGCCCATCGCCGGCGAGAATGCCGCCCCCGAAATCGACATTGCAGACGGAACCGTCAGATCGAGTTGTCTTGCCTTCAGGCCGTCCATGGCTTCCCAGTAGTCGCTGGTCGTGTGCCAGCCGACGACCGGCCCGCCCGTGTAGTCGGCGGAGAATGTCCACGACGCAGCCCGCCGTGCCGGAGGAACGGCGCCTTCGTCGCTGAGATTCACCGCACAACACACGACCAGCTGAGGACCGGTCTCCCCCTCGTCGGATGTTCGTTTCAGCAGGCCTGGCGACGCGGCGTCTTTGGTGAGCGGCTGGAACGTGAGTGGCTGGTCGTAGGGCCGCTCGTGAACCGGTGCCGTCGTGTCCAGGGGATCGGCTCTGTCCACCAGGTAGGCCTTCGACAGGCGCTGCTTGTAGAAGGGGTGTAACGACCAACTGCTGGCATCGGCTGTGAGGTGGAACAACCCCAGGCCGATGACGACCAGCACGAACTTGGTCAGCTCCGGCAGCACCAGCGAATCGGGAAGGCTGTCGCGGATGAACGCAAACCCCATCAGGCGCCCGCTCGGGCCGTTGGCGCTGGCGTATTGAACCATCGTGACGAACAAGATGAACGGCACGACCGCTGCGACTACGGTGGCGACGATCTTGCTGATCGAGAGCTCGTACCACCCGAGCTTGTCGTCGAGTCCCCGGAAACGATTCCAGATCCTTCTGGCGGTCCCTGCGGTCGGATCGGATCCCGCTGCACCCTTGTTCGACGCCAGATATCCCTGTAGCGCCGTGTAGATGATTGCCAAGAAGCCACCCGAGGGAAGCACATAGTCGACCAACCCGGATCCGAGGGCCGATTCTGTGCCGTCGACACCAGGCAGCAACGAGACCATTCTTGCGACGGCTCTCAATCCGTCGGTGACCATCCACGGCAGTCCGACGAGAAGCATGAACACGAGGAGGCCGGCGGCGATGCTCGAGGTGCCGACAAGACGTCCGGCCCACCTGATGCGCCCGGTGAAGCGCCCGAACATGACCGACATGGATGCGATCAGTCCGATGGCCAGGACGATGATCGAGCCGGCCCACATCCAGTCGCGAGGGGTGAATCCCGGGCGGATGGCCAGACCGCTGATCGAGCGAGGAACGACCTGGGCGTCGCCGTCGATGACCAGGAGCTTGCCTATGTCGTCAACCGACCTCGCCGTGTCCTCCAGCAGCACCACGTCGTGAGACAGCTCGACGCAGAAGCGGGCATTGCGCACCGACACGTCGTCGCCTGTACCCGGGGCAAAGACGGCCTCACCGTCGACAAGCGCGAGCGGTCGGATGAGAGCGCCGTCGTTGCAGTCCGATCCGGATCCGTGGGAGGAAGTGTCCGAGTCGGCGGAGTCGAGTGACAGTCCGAGCAGGGGCTGGCGGGTGATCTCGACCGTGCCGGCCTCCCAACGGACCAGACCGGGAACCAGCGGCTCGACGGTCGCCGTGAACGCCCCGACGTTCTCGCTCTTCCCGGGGTCGGGTGTCGCCGGTACGGCGGAGTGTTCACATGGTTTGGCTCGAACACCAGGAGCGAAACACACGGTCCAACCGGAGCTGGTGAGCAGCTGGAACTCGAGGACGTCGCCGTCCTCGAGGGCTGCACCGCCGTTGGGGTCGATGATGGTCAACGAGGTTCCGAGTTCGATCGGCTCTGAGGGCGTGAAGATCGTCGAGCCAGGGGTTGCCAGCTGGGGATGGATATCGTTCATCAGCCAACCGACCGGTCGTGCCACGACGAACAGCGCCAGCCAGATGACGGCCACGTTTACGACGACGCCGGCTGCCAGTCGACTGAACCCTCTCACCCCCTGCCACAGGTCGGGGACCAGGTACGACGAGTTGTCGCGAAAGTGACGTTCCTCCGGCGATCCCGTGGCCCACCCGTTTGTTGCGCCCGAACGGTCGGCCGGGTAGTTGCTGGCAGCAAACCCGGCGCCGAAGTAGCCACCACCGGAGACGGCGGCGAGGTATCGAGATCGTTTGACGTACGACTTCTCGCTTGGTGGAGCGAGAGCGTCGTCGTCCAGGGCCTGAACCGCACCCATCGAAAACGCGGCCGAGCGGATCCCGCCCCCCGACAGACAGACACCTCGTCGGTTCTGGGACGGATGCCAGTCATCCATCGCTGAGTCTGGCATCGAGTCGTGTGGTCGGGGTCGACGACGGGGGACCGGCCGGTGCGAGATGAACCAGAACCATGTCGACAGCGCCAGCACGAACATGGCCAGCTTCACCGTGCCGGCACTTCGCATGACTTCGAAGCTCGCCGCATCTGGGCTATCCACAAGTCCCACGAAGGTGATGTTCTCGACCCAGTCGGCGACGGCGGCGAGCACGACCAAGACCATGCCGCCAATGGCTCGGTGTGCGCGGCGATTGTTGGCGAGTCGAGCTGAGCCGATGTTGGCGGCGTTGTGGGCCGCTGCGCTCCGTTCGGGTCGGCTCTTGCTGAGGTCGTTGGCCTGTGTGGCCTCAAACTGTTCGGCAAACTCGAGGTGTTCTGGACTCATCGCAACGATGACATCAAGCCTCTGCTCAACCCCGAGTTTGGTGTAGTCGCCGAGAACGATGAACTCGTTTCCCTCTTCCGGCTCGTCGGCTGTCGAGGTGATGGTCCGCGATCTCGATTGTCGTTGACCGAGACCGAGGAACGCGCCGACGCCCAGAAGCAGGTAGCCGGGAACGAACACCAGAGAGTCGTACAACGATGCCCTCGCGGGGGAACGTGCGCGGTCGAACAGCCCGAACGCAGTTTCGTCGATCGCTGTCTGGAGATCGTTGACCCCACCGTCGATCGCCATCAGTGCGCTGCCGGCGATGACCAAGACTGCGCCGGTAGCCACCATCGCGCGGTGCCAGCGGCTACGCCAACGAAAGAAGTGATCGTCCGCATCGGGCTTCTGTATCAGTGCGACGAACGCAGCGATGACGCCACCGATTATGAGGGTCCACTTGATGCTTCCGAACATGCGGATGGCCGACACCAGACCGTCGTCTGGCGAACCTTCTGAGATGGCGGACAGGACCAGGATGTTCTCGATCTGGTCAGCCACAAACGCTCCGGCGATGAATCCGATCGACCACCCGGCTCCCACACGCCGTTTCGGTTCCCGGGTTCTGGTGGCCATCAGTGCGACACAGAGCCCAAGATATCCGGGCGCCATCACGACGATGTCGGCCCACACATTCCTTCGTGCATCTGGCATCGAGGCTAGAGCCGTCTCGAAGCGGCTGCCGTCGAGGGCCTGCTGGAGCTCGTTGAGGCTGCCGGCCAGCAGTGCACCCACAACGGTCATGACCGCGCCGACGATCCCCAGGACCCGCAGCGCTGCCGTTTGGCCCGAACCATCTGGACTATCTCGAACCGCATCACCCTGCTTGATCATTCGGCTACCCCCCGGCTTGCCGTCGGTTGAATACTCCACCGCTTCGGTCGGGCTGTAAAGCACGTTCTTGTCTCGGCGGATTCAACCGAACACCGAACCACGGACGACAATGGCCCGCATGAGACTCGAACACCCTCGCGTTCCCGCCCTCGGCCCTGACGAATGGAGCGATGATGCAGCCAAGCTGATGGTTCCCTTCGGCGACTCCGGCCGGGTGCTCAACATCTTCCGAACGATGGCCAACCACCCCGATCTGGCTCGCCGCTGGATGGTGTTCGCAAACCACATCATGGGCAAGTCATCGCTGGGTATTCGCGAGCGCGAGATCGCGATCCTGCGGATTGGGTGGTTGTGTCGCTCCGGCTACGAATGGGGCCAGCACGTCCTGATCGCCCGTGCCGCCGACATGACCGATGACGAGATTCGTCGAGTGCAGATGGGTCCAGAAGCCGATGGCTGGGCAGAGGTCGAGTCGCTCGTGTTGAGGGCCACAGATGAGCTACACGCCGATGCTTTCATCGCGGAAGAAACCTGGGCTGCGCTCAGCGAACACTTCTCGACGGAGCAGATGATGGACCTGGTCTTCACGGTTGGCCAGTACAACCTGGTGTCGATGGCGCTCAACTCGTTTGGTGTGCAGCCCGACCCAGATCTGCCCGGCTGGGATATCTAGCAGGAAGAAGATCGCGGACCCTCGGGGTCGCCACGAAGATCGGCGAACCGGGACGATGTCAGTCGTCGGGAGAGGTAGCCGGTATCGCAGATTCTGACTCGTCGTGCCCGCTGCCGGTGAGCAGTACACCTGCAGCGACCAGGCCGACTATCCCGATCAGGATCGTCGGTCCCCACGAACCCGTCCTGTCTCGTATGACCGCTCCGAGCAGCGGTCCGGTTGCTCCGGCCAGTCCGAGGGCAGCCCCTTGCATCCCCATCAGCAAGCCGAGGTCGTCTCCCGCGAACCTGGCGCGGGCGTACATCGCTTGCAGCGGTGCTGTTGCCCCAAGGGCTGCGCCCGCGATGATGGCAAACGCGACGCCAGCCGCGAGCGACCGCACGAGGAGAAGGCCCATCCCTGCCGCCGTCGTCCAATAGGCAGCACGTAACAGTGGTCCGGCTCCGAAACGTGAGACCATTCGTATCAGGCCTACCCGACCGAGGATTTGGCACAGGCCTCGAAAGCCGGCGACCGAACCGGCGGTGCTCAGGGTCAACCCGGTCGCCGCGAGGATCGGCACCTGGTAGACGATGACGGATGAGAACGCGATCCCGGCGCAGACGAACCCCAGCAACATCCTCCTTGTGTCGGGGCGCGACATCGCTGCGCGCAGCGAGCGCAGCGGCTTGGGAGATGGGCCGAGCTCGCCGACGGTTTGTCCTCCGCGGGCGAACGCGATGGCCAGTCCCGCTCCGACGAAACACGAGATCGCCAGTACCCGTCCAACGCTGCGCCAGTGCCACTGCGACAACAACCAGGCGGTGATCGGAAGGTAGATGGGACTGGAAAACGCGCCGATCACGGTAAGCCTGGCGATCGCCTGCTCGGGTTCGTCTGGACGCGACCTGGAGGCAACGACGGTGGTGACGTGGTAGAAGCCGGTCGCCCCGACGATGCCCCCGCCGACCCCGTACACGAGCACAAAAGCCACCGGATGGGTCATCCAGGTAGCGGTCATGAGCAGCCCGGCTCCGAGGGTGGCCTGGATGCTGAAAGGTCCGATGCTCCCGATCCGGTCGAGCAAGCGCCCTCCGACGAACGCTCCGAGGGCTGTGATCACCTGGGCGAGGCCGTATGTCAGCCCGAGTATGGTCATCGACCAGCCTGTGTCGGTGCTGATCGCGTCGATCAAGACGCCGAAGCCGTACATCCACGACCCGTAGGCGGTGATCGTCACCAAACCCAGGGCGAGTACTTCCGTCGAAGTGCCTCGCCGTTGTTTCACCGGTCGGATGATATCGATGGGTGACGCTGATGTCCCAGGTCGGCACAGCTAGCGGGTAGGCGGACACCGGGTGTGCCTGCTCGTCATCGTGTTCCTTCGACCACCTCGACCAGATCGTCGACCGAAGGCCGGTCATGGGGACCCTCGCCCCAGAAGCCGTACACCAGCACGCCGTCTGGGCCGACCGCGAAGTCGCCGCCGAGCTGGCGGGTGTCCTCTTCGGGTCGTCGAAGGTTGCGAAGGCCGTCTTGTCTGATGATCTCGCAATAACGCTTCGCTGCCTTCCATCCCCACACGTCGCGGAAGCTGCCCCGAGCCAGACCGTACGAGTGATACGTGCGCCGGTGCTTGTCGATCAACATCGTGAACGGCAGATCGTTCATGTCCCGGTACGCAGAGAGTCGTTCGGGCTTGGTGAAGGTGATGAGGACGACGTCGGTGTCTGAACCCAGATCGGCGAACCGTTCGCGCACGGCGACGGCATGAGCTGCACAGGGAAGTCAATGGATGTGACGGTGAAAGATGAGGATCTGGGTGCGACCGCGTTGGTCGGCCAGGGTCCATGTCCGACCGTCGATATCGGTGAGGTCGACCGCAGGAGCGCGTTCTCCCAGGGCCGGCCTGGCGAGTGTTGTCCGACTCGAATTCTGCTTCATCAACAACTCGAAACCGATCGGGGAGCCAGGAACTTCCCGGCGGATGTGAGAGGACCGTGGCCGCGGAGACACACGTGATGAAACATCGGGAATCTGTCTTGGGTATCGCTGTTGTCAGATGAGTCCGGCGATCGGTATCTCGCGGAACTGTTCGAGGTCGTGACCGAAGATGAGCCGACACCCATCGGTCTGCATTGCTGCGAGCCGATGCATCGAATCGAATTGCTGGTCGAGATCAGTGCCGAACCGAGGAACCGTCATCGTGTCGAGCATCCGCTGGAAGTAGATACAGTCGGCGGCCAGAACCACGGGTCCCGAATCGAGCTCGACCCTCAGCGACTGGTGCCCCGGCGTGTGTCCCGGAGTTGGGATGCAGACGATTGAGCCATCGCCCATCAGGTCGTGGGTTCCGTCGATCAGCTGGACGTCGTGTCCCAGGTCGTAATCGTCTGGTGTGTAGACCCCGGCATCGACGAGTTGCTGGTTGTGGCCCGCCTCCCATTCGGCTCGTTGAACAACCAGCCGAGCATCGGGAATTTCGCAGGTTCCGCCCGCATGGTCGAAATGCAGATGGCTGAGGATCACATGAGCAACATCGCCCGGATGTATACCGTGCCGACTCAGCTGGGCGGTCAACTCCTCGCCCGGCTTGAAATCGGGCTTAAAGACCTCGGCATTGCGACCGATACGTGCGGTGGTGTGTTGGAGATCGGCGTGCATGCCTGTGTCGAACAGGGCAAGTCCGTGCCTGTGCTCGATCAGCCAGCCGGCGACGGGAAGCGTCACCCATCCGTCCTCGCCTGTGATGGCGCGAAGGTCACCCTCGACACGCCCGATTTCGAGGGGGATGAGCCTCATCGGTTCCTGCAGGATTGCGCGAAGCGCCATCTGTTGCGCATGGGGTGAGCGTATCGCCCACGAGGTTCACCTCGGAGGCACGCCTGATCAGCGAGATGTCAGCACATCGGTCTCGCCTATTCGTTTGCCGTCAGCGGTTCGATCTCGTCGGTGGTCCATCCCAGCTCGGCGAGCACTTCGGCGGTGTCGGCGCCCAACCTGGGTGCCGGTTGTCGAAGCCGGCTGTGTTCGCCGTCGAACATGATCGGGTCACGCACCCAGTGGTAGGCGCCCTCGGTGGGGTGCACGCCGTCCTGGATCAGCTCCACCGCAGCGAAGTGTTCGTCATCGCCGAGGAACTCGAGATCGAGCACCTCGGAAACCGGTATCGAATTCTCTGCACAAAACGAGAGCCATTCTTCCGTCGAACGGTCGGCGATGATCTCGCCCATGATCTGGTACAGGTCGTCAGCGAACCTGACCCGGTTCGCGGCGGTCCCGAAGCGTTCATCGTCTTCTAGTTCCGATCGGCCACCGTAATCCCAGAAGGTTTCCCAGTTGGCCCTGCTGTAGGGCAGGAGCACGATCCATCCGTCGGTTGTCTGACGAGGCCGACGATTGGCGGTCTTGATGCGCGAGTAGCTGAAACCCCCGAACGCCGGCTCGAACGTCGAGCCACCGAGGTGTTCGATCAGGTTGAATGCAGCCATGGTTTCGGCCATCGGGACCTCGATGAAGGTGCCCTTGCCGGTGGTCGCTCTGCCGTGCAGTGCCGCGGCTATTGCGAAGGCGATGTGTACGCCGGTGACCTTGTCCGCGTAGATGCTAGGGACCAGTTTGGGATCATCGCCCAACCATTTGAACGTCGACGCCAGACCCGACGCAGCCTGCATGATGTCGTCGTAGGCGGCGCGATCAGCGTAGGGCCCGTCGCTGCCGTACCCGTTCGATATGCAATAGATGATGTCGTCCTTGGCGGCTCTGACCCCGTCCTCGTCGAGGCCGAGGCGTTCGAGGGCCGATCGTCGCATGTTGGTGACGAAAACATCGGCGGTGGCGATCAGCTCGAACAGGGCTCGACTGCCATCATCGGTCTTGAGGTCGAGCACGATGCTGCGCTTGTTGCGGTTCAAGCTGATGCTGAACGCGCTCATCGCCGGGTTGCGCATCGGTGGGTAGGCCCTGATGACGTCGCCACCTGGCTCCTCGACCCGGATGACGTCGGCGCCCATGTCGCCGAGCATTCGGGTGGCAAGCGGTCCCATGACGACGTTGGTGAGGTCTACGACGCGCACACCAGCGAGTGGGCCTGGGGGAGGAGAAGAATCGGACATCGTCGACGATGCTACGAGTGATGTGGCCTCGGTGCTGCTTCGTGTGTCCCCTAGGCTCGGGCGGGGAGCGGAGAGGGGATCTCGTGTACCCAGGTAACCACACAATTGCCAACCCCGAGCGGGCGGCGTTCATCATGGCCTCAACTGGTGAATCGGTCAGTTTTGCCCGGTTCGAGGAGCGGACCAACCGGCTTGCGCACCTGCTGCGAAGACGCGGTCTCGCACGTTTGGGCCACTACTCCGTCTTCATGGAGAACAACAACCGCTATCTCGAGTGTTGTGCCGCGGGAGAACGGTCGGGCCATTTCTACACCGCCGTCAACTCGTACCTGACCGCGGAAGAACTCGCCTACATCCTCGACAATTCCGAGTCGAAGGTGCTGATCACCTCCTCAGCCAAGCTCGATGTCGCCCTCGATGCAGCGGCGATGGTGCCGCGACTGGAGCTGATCCTCGTCGTCGGTGGCGGTAGCCAGGTGGCATCGCGCGCCACGGTCGATACTGGCGAGGTCGTCGACTACGACGAAGCGGTGGCGTCGATGCCTCCGACCCCCATCGCCGACGAGGTCCTGGGGGGAGCGATGTTGTACTCGTCGGGTACGACCGGTCGGCCCAAGGGCATCATCCGCCCACTTCCCGAGCAGCCGCCGTCAGAGATCATGCCGCTGTTCACGTTCCTCGACGATCTGTGGCAATTCCGCGAGGACATGATCTACTTGTCGCCTGCACCGCTCTACCACTCGGCTCCACAGACAGCGGCGAACCTGACGTTGCGCCGGGGTGGAACCGTCATCATCATGGAGTGGTTCGACCCGGTCGAGTATCTGCGTCTCGTCGAGCTGTACCAGGTCACCCATTCCCAGCTGGTACCCACGATGTTCAGCCGGATGCTGAAGCTCGACCCCGAGGTACGTACCCGTTTCGACCTGTCCTCCCTTGAGGTCGCCGTTCATGCGGCCGCGCCGTGTCCTCCTCAGGTCAAGGAGCAGATGATCGAGTGGTGGGGGCCGATTGTTCACGAGTACTACGGCGCTACCGAGGGTCTCGGTTTCACGGCGTGCAACTCGGAGGAGTGGCTCAGCCACAAGGGTTCGGTCGGCAAGGTCATTCTGGGCGATCTGCACATCCTCGACGAGGACATGGAGCCCCTTCCGGTGGGAGTGCCTGGGACCATCTGGTTCAAGACGGCCACCGAGTTCGAGTACTACAACGATCCGGCCATGACCGCAGAAGCGACTTCGCCGGACGGCACGATGACGACTGTCGGCGATGTCGGCTACATCGACCAGGACAACTACCTCTATCTGACCGATCGCAAGACGTTCATGATCATCTCCGGTGGAGTGAACATCTATCCCCAGGAGACCGAGAACCTTCTCATCACTCACCCAAAGGTTGCAGATGCGGCGGTGTTCGGAGTCCCGAATGCCGACCTTGGTGAGGAGGTAAAGGCTGTGGTTCAGGTCATGCCGGGGATCGATGCCGACGACGAGTTCACCGCGGAGTTGCTCACGTTCTGCAGCGAACACCTCTCGCGTCAGAAGGTTCCCCGCTCTGTCGACTACGAGGACGAACTGCCGCGACTGCCAACGGGCAAGCTCTACAAGAGGGCTCTTCGCGACCGCTACTGGGGAGACGGGGCCAACCGTATTCTGTCGACCTGACCGACCGGGACGGCTTCGTCCTCCGCGGTCCTTGGCACTAGTCTGAAGTCAACACATGAGGATTGGACCAATGAGCGTCAACGACCGCACCGGCCTCGAGGAAATTGATGAAGATCAATGCTGGAGTCTGGCTTCGCAGCGATCTGTCGGCCGTCTTGCGGTAGCCATTGGAAACAAACCCGACGTGTTCCCGGTGAACTTTGTCATCCACGAGCGCACCATCATCGTCAAGACGGCGGCCGGGCTCAAGTTGGCGGCTGCGACCATCGGCCCCGGTGTTGCCTTCGAGGTCGACGCACTGGACGAGTTCTCACACACCGGCTGGAGCGTCGTCTTTCGCGGCGTGGCGTCAGAGATCGAGTCGCTCGACGACGTCATCGAGGCAGAAGGCCTTGGAATCGACACGTGGGCCGACAGCGACAAGCGCAGGTTTCTGCGCATCATTCCCACGGCGATCACGGGCCGGCGCGTCCCGAGCTGATCGTCCTCGACGGCACCGGTTGTGGCTGTGGAACCAATGGGTGGCCCTACAGCCGTTCGATGATGATGGCCGGCGCCATTCCACCCCCGGCGCACATGGTCACCATACCGAACTGTCCGTCGCGGCGTTCGAGTTCGTCGAGCACCGTGCCGATGAGGATTGCACCCGTGGCGCCGATTGGGTGGCCCAGAGCCATCGCTCCACCGTTGACGTTGACCTTGTCGCGGTCGACATCGAGCTCGCGCATGAACTTCTCGGAGACGACGGCGAATGCCTCGTTGATCTCGATCAGGTCTATGTCGTCGAGGGTCAGGCCCGCGCGTGCGAGCACCTTGTGGGCCGCGGGGACCGGTGCGTTCAGCATGAGGGTCGGATCGTCGCCCATGTTGGCGGTGGCAACCACTCGAGCTCTGGGCTCGAACCCGTGGGCTTTTGTGTAGTCCTCGGACGCCAGCAGGATTGCGGCGGAGCCGTCGACGACACCCGACGAGTTGCCCGCGTGGTGGACGTGCCCGATGTCGAGGTCGGTGTACTTCTGGTTGATCAGCTCGCGGAATGTCTTGGCGTCGGGCGAGTGCCGGTAGTCGGCGACCGCCGGGAAGCTCGGTGCGAGCGCTGCGAGGCTTTCAGCGGTCGTGCCCGGTCGCGGGAACTGTTCGGCGTCGAGCGCAAGCGACCCGTCGAGGTTGTAGACGGGGACGAGACTCTTGTCGAAGCGGCCCTCCTCGATGGCGATGGCTGCGCGACGCTGCGACTCGGCTGCGTGAGCGTCGAGAGCGGTGCGGGAGATGCCTTCGAGTGTTGCGATGGCGTCGGCACAGACGCCCTGGTGTGATTGCGGGTGGACTTCCTCGAGGTGGGTGTTGCCGGCTCCCATCGGGAGCATGCCCTTCTTCGGCAGCGACATCATCTCGGTGCCGCCGGCGACTACGAGGTCCTCCATGCCGGCCATGATCGCGTTCGCGGCGAAGTTTGTAGCGGTGATGCCCGAGCCGCAGAATCGATCGAGGGTGACTCCACTGGCGGTGACGTCGTAGCCGGCATCAAGAGCCGACATGCGGCCGAGGTCGCCGCTTTGTTCACAGACCTGTGAGCTGGTTCCCCACACGACGTCGTCGACGTCGCTGGTGTCGAATCCGTTGCGGTCGACGAGTGCCTCGAGAACGGTTCGCCCAAGGTGTCCTGGGTGAAGGTGTGCCAGCGCACCTTTTCCCTGCTTGCCGATACCACGTGGGGTGCGGCACGCGTCGATGATGTAGGCCTCGGCCATGCTGGTCTCCTCGGTGTGGGGTATCGGCGACGTTAGTTCACACCCGGGAACAGTCCACAGTCGGTCGGAGTTGCTCAATTGTACGAACAATTGTACATTACCTTTACCGTCCTAAGGGGGAGGCCACATGATCCTCGAGCAGTATCAACTTCCGTGTCTGTCGATTTCGTCCTATCTCGTCGGTGACGAAACAACCGGCAAGGCCGTCGTGATCGATCCACAACGCGATATCGGCCAGTACCTCGCCGACGCCGAGGATCACAATCTCAGGATCGAGCACGTACTGCTCACCCACTTCCACGCCGACTACGTATCGGGTCATCTCGGTCTCGCTCGTGCCACCGGCGCCGAGATCGTCCTCGGCGAGCCCGCCTCTGCCGAGTTCGAGATCCGCAATGTCGCCGACCAAGAGCGCATCGTTCTCGGCGACGTTGTCATCGAAGCCTGGCTGACGCCGGGCCACACCCCAGAGTCGACCACCTACCTCGCGTTCGAGAACACCGACGACGACGTACCCGCTGCACTGTTCACAGGTGACACCCTCTTTGTGAACGATGTCGGGCGCCCCGACTTGCTCGGGGCCATCGGATTCACCGCCGAGCAGCTCGGGGGGATGCTCTACGACTCGCTCGCTCGTGTCATGACGCTGCCAGACGAGGTTGTCGTGTATCCGGGCCATGGTGCCGGTTCGGCTTGTGGCAAGGCTCTGGGCAGCGATCCTCACACCACCATCGGTGCCCAGAGGCGCGACAACTATGCGCTGAAGGCGATGACCAAGGAAGAGTTCATCGACGTCGTCACCGAGGGTCAGCCAGCGGCACCGGCCTACTTCCTGCACGACGCCATAACGAACCGCAAGATCCACGAGGTGTTCGACGAGAACCAACAGATTCCCGAGATCCCGATGGAGGATGCTCACCGCCGCTCGGCGGAGGGAGAGTTTGTCATCATCGATACACGTTCGCCGCTCGAGTTCGCAGTTGGCCATCTCATCGGTGCAGTCAATGTTCCGCTCGAGGGTCGGTATGCCGAACAGGCTGGCATGGTCGTTCCCGCAGACCAGGATGTTGTGGTGGTCGGTGACGATGGCAAACACACCGAGGCGATGATCCGTCTGGCTCGAATCGGCTTCGACCGGGTTGTCGGTCACGTCTCGTACTACGAACAGTCGATGCTGACCCACCCCGGCCTGGTTGCCGAAGCACCTCGTGTTCTCGCCTCCGACATCGCCGGAATGAACCTCGATCACATCCAGCTTCTCGACGTCAGGAATCCGGGCGAGACCGCCGATGGGACGATCCCTGGCTGCACCGTCATCCCCCTCGCCCAGCTGCATGTGCGTGCCGCCGACGAGATCGACGCGTCGAAACCAGCCGTCATCTACTGCGCCAGCGGTGTGCGCAGCTCGGTCGCCGCCAGCTGGTTGCGCTCCAACGGCTTCTCCGACGTCAGCGATGTCATCGGCGGCTACAACGGCTGGGTGGCCCTGACTTCGGTCTAGGAGGGCCAACAAGGGCGGGAGGGGTACACGACCCGATCGAGCGGACCCCAGCTCGAGCACACCGTCGGCGCTCGTCTACTCCATGTGGTCAGTCTTGACGAGACCGCCCGGCCGGCTCAAGTATTCGACGAAGGCCGGTGACAGACCTTCGGCTGCCAGGTATTCGGGGCTCACCGGCGGCCGGTTCGCGACGAACTCGGGATCGGCAGCCAACCGTCTCGGGTAATCGTGGTGCAAGATCGCGACCCTACCGAGAATGGCGAAGTCTGCGCCCATGTCGAGGACACGCTCGGCATCTGCGGGGTCGTGGATCTTGCCGGCGACGCCGAGCGGCACCCGGCGGCCCGAGGGGTCGTGTCGGCGATCGAGATCGGTGGCGACTTCACACAAGCTGCGACCGGCCCACTCCTCCTCGACCGGCTCCTTGAAGCAGTCCCACAACGACAAGTCGAGGAAGTCGACCTGACCTGAATCGATCAACCGCTGGCTGAGGGTTCGTATCTCGGCCAGCTTCATCCCGAAACGTTCTGGAGACAGGCGCACCCCAACGATGAAGTCATCGCCGCAGCGCGAGCGAATGCCATCGAGGATGTCGAAGAAGATGCGGCTTCGACCCTCGAGATCGCCACCGAAGCGGTCGTCGCGGTTGTTCAGCTCGGCGCTCAGGAACTGGCACAAGACGTAGCCATGAGCACCATGTAGTTCCACACCGGCGAACCCGGCCCGCTCGGCGCGTTCAGCCGCCGCGACGAATGACTCGATGAGCTCCTCCACCTCCGGGGTGGGCAGGCCTCGCGCCCCGGTTTCGGGATCGTCGCTGGCGCTGACCGGCGTGGCATCGATGATGTCGGCGGGTGCTCGATTGCCAGCGTGGTGGAGCTGAACCAAGGGGATTGTGCCGGCCACCCGGAGGGCGGACGCGAGGTTCGTCAGATTTGTGACATGTCGATCGGCGAATATGCCGAGCTGACCGGGGAAGCCCTGGCCACAAGGCTGTACGTGGGCCGCTGCAGTCATCACCGCTCCGAATCCACCCCTGGCCCGCATGGTGAGCCAGTTGTGTTCGTCGGCTGACAAGGTGCCCTCCGCGTAGCTCTGCGTGTTCGTGAGCGCGGCAAGCATGAAGCGGTTGGCCATGGCGGATCCGCGGGGAAACACGGTGGGCTCGAACAGTCTCGACATGGAGACGGACCGTAGCAATAGATGTGGTCGCTCAGATACTTCGGGCGGTGGGACGAAGCCACTGACTCCACACGGCGACGCTCACAAATGCACCACAGATCATCATCGCTTCGGCCGGACCGGTCGCATTGACCAGGGCTGCCAGGGCCAGGGCTCCAACGGGAAAGGCGCCGAACTGGGCGAGGGTGGCAAGTCCCATGACCCTGCCCATTCGTTCGGGTGCCGTGTTCAGCTGGGTGAGGGTTCGCAGCAGCGCCATGGCGATGCCACCCGCACTTCCCCACATGAAAGCGAACAGGGCCGTCAGCACGTAGACCTTCGACCAACCGAGGAGTACCAGACCGGTGCCGAGACCCACCGACAGTGTGATGAACATCACCCGGCCTGGGCGCGCGAGCTGGCCCTTGCGTGCCAGCAGCACAGAGGTGATCGTCATGCCGATGCCCATGACAGCGTTGATGAGCGATGCCAGAAGTGCGTTCACCTCGAGCACGTCCCTGGCGATGATGGGAAGCAGGATCGTGTTGGCCGTCATGGTGACACCCGTGATGACCGTGAGGAACAGGAGGGTCCGAAGGGGCTCTGTCGAGGTGGCTTCGCGAGCGACGACGGCCATCGACACGTTGGGGGCCGATGTTCGTTTGTTCGGTGCATCCGGCAGTTCGGCCAACAAGAAGGCGAGAAGTGCAAGGGCGCTGACGGCGGCGAGGAAGAACACTGCTCCCGCGGTGCCGAACAACACGATGATGCCGCCACCGGCGAACGCGCCGACGATCATTCCTGTCATCAGCCCCATGTTCTGCAGAGCGACCGCCTGGAGCAGTTGGTCCGCGGGAATCAGGGCCGGAACCACCGCCTGCAGCATCGGCATCAGCAGTGCGAGCGGGACCGCTGTCAGGAATGCGAGGCCGATGGTGAGCCGAACGGAGATGGCCTCGGTCGAGGCCACGATCGCGGTGATGGTGAACGCCGCCGTGGCCAGCGCCAACAAGATGCGTCCCATTCGTGCGGGGGCGTTGCGATCTGCCAGCGTGCCGGCAGGAACCGAGAGGAACAAGGCGGGTAGGCCCATGGCGACGCCGAGAAGGGCCGCTGCGGGATCCCAGTCGGTCAGGTCCTTGACGAGCCACACGAAGACGAACCGGCTCGAGCCGTTGGCAACCGACGACAGCAGATTGGTGAGCCAGACCTGTTTGTAGCCGGCGGTCTGGAACACGGCACCCAGAGAACTCTCGGGTATGGGCTCGGCTTTGTGTAAGTCCCGGAGGTTATCTCGTCCCGCGCCCTGCGCTCGAACCAATCGTGGTGTTCTGGGTGCGGAGTCAGGTCCCGAGGCGGGCCAGCACCGTGTCCGGTGTCAGGGGGAAGGTCTCGAACCAGATCCCCGTAGCGTCGTGAAGGGCGGCGATGACCGCCGGCGCATAGGTCATGTAGGGCATCTCGGCCATTCCCCTGGCGCCCCACGGGCCGCGCGGATCGGCGAGCTCGAGCACGACACTCTTGATCTCGGTGGGAACGTCGGCGATGCCAGGGATCAGATAGCTGCTGAAGCGCGGGTTCAGAATGCGACCATCGTCCACTCGAAGGCGCTCGCTGAGCGTGTATCCGTGAGCCTGTACAACAGCACCTTCGATCTGGCCGACGACCAGATCGGGGTTGATCGCTTTGCCGACATCGTGGGTGCTGACCACACGATCGATGACGATGTGCCCAGTCTCGGTATCGACGGTCAGCTCGACCACCTGGGCGACATAGCCATAGCTGAAGTTCGGGTGGCAGATGCCGGTCTCGGGATCGAGAGGTTCCGTCGATGGGGGAACATAACGAAAGTGGCCAACAGCGGGACGGTGACCCTCTTGCCACGCCCTGTCGGCTTCCTCTGCCGCGCCGAGGATCGAGTTGCCCGCCATGAAGGTGAGCCTCGACGCCGAAGCCGAGCCCGAGTCACCCGACGATGCGGTGTCGGAGAAGCGACCCTCGACCTTGTCCAGATCGATGCCTGTGGCCTCGGCCGCCATCTGGAGGAAGGCAGTGTGTGATCCCTGACCGACCTCTGCGCCCGCGTGGAAGAGTTCGGCGCGGTCGGGGGTGCCGGAATCGGGTTCTCCGTGCAAGACGATGGTTGCTTCGCAGCGTTCGGGGAACCCGAATGAGAAGCCGACGTTCTTCAAGGCACACGCAATGCCACGACCGCGCTTCAGGGAAGCGGGCGACGGGGGCAGGCTCGCGAATGGCGAGAACACCTCGGCCGGTCCAAGAGCCGAATCGAAGTCGGCTTCGGTGGCACAGGCTTCTACGACCTCGCGAATGGTCACACCGTCGGGCATCGGGGTTTGTGTGATTCCGATGCTGCCGTCGCTCAATAGGTTGCGACGACGGATCTCGACGGGATCGATGCCCAGTTCATGGGCCAGGCGGTTCATCTGGGACTCGGCGACGAAGGCGGCCTGCGGTCCACCAAAACCACGGAACGCTCCACCCGGAACGCTGTTGGTATACACCGCGTGACTATCGATGTGGGCGTTGGGCACCTCGTATGGACCTGCCTGGCCGATGTGACAGTTGCCGAGGACCTTGTTGGATGTGTAGTTGTAGGCGCCGGCGTCGAGCCATGCCTCGTTGTGGATGGCGACGATCTTGCCGTCTGCGTCCGCCCCCCAGCGGGCCTTGATGCGACCTCGATGTCGCTTGTGATGTCCGACGATCGACTCTTCTCGCGACCATTGGCTGACCACTGGCCTGTCGGTCCCCGACTCGTGAAGTGTCTTCGCGGCAAGGGCGAGGACGATCTGCAGCGACATGTCTTCACGCCCGCCGAATGCCCCCCCGATGGGCGGGTAGATGACCCTGACGCGGTCTTCTGGCAGGTCGAGAGCGTGGGCGATCTGCTCGCGGTCCTCGTGGGTCCATTGACCGCCGACCTCGACCACAACCCGGCCTTCGTCATCGATGTAGGCGAGCCCGGCCTCTGGCTGCAGGTACGCGTGTTCCTGATGCGGGAGTTCGTAGGTCGCCTCGACGACTGCGGCAGCTCGTGCCCACCCGGCCTGCATGTCGCCCTTGCGGATCTTGTAGTTGTGGTACGCGTTCGATCCGAGTCCATCTTCTGCGTGTAGCAAGGGAGCGTCGTCGGCCAGGGCATCATCGATGTCGGCCACGACGTCGAGCTGCTCCCACTCGGCCTCGATGAAGTTCGCTGCAGCGTCGGCCTGTTCGGTGGTTTCGGCCACGACCACTGCGAGATGGTCGGCTTCCCACCTGCTGACGTCGCAGCGAACACTGCTGCGACCCGTGTGCTCGACCGACACAAACACTGGCTGATCGAACAGTGTCAGGCCATATTCGTTCACCGCAACATCGGCACCGGTCAGGATGGCTAGGACTCCCGGAGAAGCCGATGCGGCAGAAGTGTCGAGCGAGACCAGCCGAGCGTGGGGCTGGTCGGTGAAGACGACCTTGGCGACCACCGCATCTGGCGGGGTTCGATCGGCCGGATATCGGGCCTGACCCGTGACCTTTGCCGCAGCGTCCTCGCGGATTGGAGACGAGCCGATGCTCATGGGTCTGGAGTTCCCGTGTCTGGTCTCGATTTCGTTGCGGCGGCCGTAGACACCGCCGTCTCGATGGCCACATAGCCGGTACAACGACACAGATTCCCGGCCAGTCCGGCCTTGATCTGGCCGCGAGATGGTGATTCCACCTCGTCGAGAAGCATCGCGGAACTCATCAAGAGACCAGGAGTGCAGAACCCACACTGAACCGCTCCGCACTCGGCGAAGGCCGATTGGACCGCGTGCAGTTGTCCATCGTCGGCCAGCCCTTCGACCGTGACGATGTTGGTGCCCGAAGCTCTCGGTGCGGGCACGAGACAGCTCATGACAGCGGCACCGTCGAGGTGGACGGTGCATGCCCCGCACTCGCCCTCGGCGCAGCCCTCCTTGGCGCCCGTGAGCGACACTTCCTCTCGGAGCCAGTCGAGAAGGGTGAGGTCGGGTCTGGCTGTCGCTTCGACGTGGTGGCCGTTGACGGTGCAGGACATCACGTCACCTCGACCGAGGCTGATCGACTCGACCGAGCCCGGGTAGGTGCCATCGAAGTCGTCTGACCACAACAACGGCTGGCCGTCGGGCCAACGGCTGGTGTGATCACCAGAGGCCAGTGTCTGAAGGGTGCGGCGCACCATGACCTTGACCATTCGTGTGCGATAGTCGGCCGTGGATCTGATGTCGTCGATCGGTGTCGCCGTCGTGGCCGCGACCTGTGCGGCAGCCTCGATCGCCGTCTCGTCGAGTGGGCGTCCGACGAGCAGTTCACGGACCGGGGCGGCGACGACCGTCGCGGCCACCGATCCCATGGTGAGTGCCGCGTCGACCACGATGTTGTCGTCGAACGTGATCGCTGCGGCGATGTTGACGACCGAAATTGCCTGAGCCCGGCGCAGGCCAGCTTTGGCGAACATCGCCCGTTGGCCTTCGGGTTTGGGTGGGATGGTTATTGCGGTGACCAGCTCACCGGGGTCGAGGCTGGTCCGGCGAAAACCACGGATGAACTCGGTGATCGCTTCGGTGCGGCTTCGGGTCGATGAGTTGATCTCGACCTGTGCGCCGAGCACCATGAGGGCGGCGATCGTGTCGTTGGCAGGACTGGCGGTGACCACATTGCCGACGACGGTTGCCCGGTTCCGCAGTTGGGGTGAGCCGACTTCGAGACAAGCCTGGGCGAGAGGCAGGGCAGCTTCGACGCACCGCGGGTCGGCAACCACCTGATTGTGGGTGACCAGGGCGCCCAGACGCAGCCCACCATCGTCGGTTGTTTCGATGTTGTCGAGTCCGGCGACGCGTGTCAGATCGATGAGTACCTCGACGCCGGCGTGGGCGCCTCGATCGAGTTCGACGAGGAGATCTGACCCGCCGGCCACCACCATTGCCCGGTCGCCGTGCCGGGCCATCAACGAGAACACCTCATCGAGGCTGACGGGCGCTTCGTAATGGCCGGGTCGTGTCGGGGGTGACTGGACCTCGTGCATTCTCATCGCTCGTCTCGGACATATGGAACACCGAGCGAGGCTGGCGCCCCGACCTTGCGGCGCAGGTCGCGGCTTCCCCAAACGACCAACACGATGATGGTCAGCAGGTAGGGGAGCATGCTGAGGAACTCGGCGGGAATATCGACACCTTCACCCTGCAGCCAGAAGTTCGCCCTGCGAGCGAACCCGAACAGGAACGCACCGAGCAGGACTCGCAGCGGCTTCCAGGAAGCGAACACAACAAGGGCCAGTGCTATCCAGCCGATTCCCGCCGTGGTGGCGTCCTGGCTCCAGGACGGGACCTGGCGCAAGACGAGGTACGAGCCGGCCGTTCCTGCGAGCAGGCCACCAGCGATGACGTGTACATATCGGACCATTCCGACAGCGACACCCATCGAGTCGGCGGTGGCGGGCGACTCGCCGACGGCGCGGAGCGCAAGACCGGCCCGCGTACGTTCGAGGTAGAAGGTCAAGGCGATGGCCAGGAGGATGGTTGCATAGACCATCGGGTCCTGGTCGAAGAACATCGGACCGAGGACGGGAATGTCTGCGAGGACACCCCACCGGGTCGAGGTGAAATCGGTATCGAGGGGTTTGCCCTCGATCGACTTGCCGATGAAGGTCGATAGCCCGGTTCCGAAGATGACGAGCGCCAGGCCAGACACGATCTGGTTGGCGCGCAACGTTACGGACAGGAAGGCGTGGATGGAGGCGAACAGTGCCCCAGCCAGACTGCCTATCCCCAGCGCCAACCAGAGCGACCCGGTCGAGTCGCCGATCTGGAAAGCGGTGACCGCACCGATGAGCATCATTCCCTCAACGCCGAGATTGAGGACGCCGGCTCTTTCGGCCAACAATTCGCCCAGGGCCGCGAGAGCGATGGGTACCGCCGCGACCATCGAGGCGGCAAGTGTGAGAACAAGTGCCGATTCGTTCACGCTGCGACCACCTTCCCCGAGCGGGAATAGGACAGCGAATAGCGGGCGAACACCTCACCGCCGATCGCGAACAACAGAATGGCCCCCTGCAACATGAGTGACACCTCGACGGGAACACGCTCGCCGGGCAGGCTCTGAAGGGCGACGCCGGCATTGCGCAATCCGCCCAGGAATGTTGCGACCAAGATGACCGCCCAGGGGTTGTACCTGGCAAGCGAGGCGACGACGATTCCCGTGAACCCGAGGCCGAGCTCGAGGCCGTTCGGGTCGAGTGAGAACGATCTGCCTGCGACCTCGGTGGCACCTGCGAGACCCCCGAGAGCACCGGACAACAGGATCGCGAGCATGATGGTCCTGCGAACGGAGATGCCGGCGTATCGGGCCGACTCTGGAGCCGATCCGACCACGTTCATGTCGTAGCCGATCGACGTGTATTTGATGAGGACCCAGACCGCTGCAGCGATTGCGATGGCAACGAGCAAACCCCAGTGCAGGCGGGTGTTGCCCCACAGCTCGAATCTGGCTGTCTCGGGGATCTTGCGTCCTTGAGGGAACGTGGCCGACTCTGGATCGCGCCAATACGAGTGTGATCCGAAGATGAGGTACCGCATCAGGAACAGGGCGATGAACGTCAGCATCAGGGTCGAGATGATTTCGCTCGTGCCGAAGTAGGCCTTGAAGTACGCGGCGGGAAGAGCCCAAAGGGCGCCGCCGATCGCACCGGCGATGAGCACCACGGTGACGCCGAGGACGGTCGGGAGGTTGTCGGCGATTGCGATGCCCGCCCATGCGGCGAAGATCGCGCCCAGGTACAGCTGGCCTTCGGCGCCGATGTTGAACAGTCCCATCCGGAACACAACTGCCGCCGCCAGGCCCGTGAGGATGAGTGGCACGGCGACGGTCAACGAGTCGGTTATTCCGAACTTCGATGTGAAGCTCGCTTCGAACAGCGCCTTGTAGACGGTGAAGGGGTTGAAGCCCTCGAACAGCAGGAACACGGCACCGAACGCGAGAGCGGCGAGTATCGACAGAACCGGTGTCAGTGCCTGGTTCCACCAATGCACTTCGAGACGCCGCTCGAGCCTGAAGCTCATCTTGGTGCCTCCCCCTCGTCCACGCCGGCCATCGCCAGCCCGATCGTGTCGATTTCGAGCTCGTCGGTGTTGCCCTCGAGTGCGACCCGTCCCCGATACAACACGGCGACCCGATCGGACAGGCTGCGGACCTCGTCGAGATCTTCGCTGATGATCAACACGGCCGCACCCGCCTCGCGTGCGTCGTGCAGCAGGCCCCTGACGAACTCGGCGGCGCCGATATCGAGGCCTCTTGTGGGGCTCGATACAATCACCACCCTTGGTCCGCCCGGCTCTCCCACATTGGCCAGCTCGCGAGCCAGCAACACCTTCTGAGAATTGCCGCCGGACAGAACTGCGGCCGTCACCTCGGTGCCGGGAGTCTTGATCTCGTAGGACTCGATTGCCGCCTCCGCTTCGGTCCTGCCCGCCTTGCGGTCGACGAAGAAGCTGCGGGGACGGGTGAGCAACATGTTGTCGGTGAGACTCAGCCCGGGCACGAGGCCGGTACCGAGGCGATCTTCTGGCACGAAGGCGAGGCCGGCACCACGCGCAGCCCTTGGCCCCTTGCCGGTCACGTCGCTTCCACAGATCACAACGGTTCCACTATCGACTGAGGTGGTGCCTGCCAATGCCCTGGCCAGCGGTCGCTGACCGTTGCCTGCAACACCGGCGATGCCCAGGACCTCACCGTGTTTCACCGTCAGCGACACATTGTCGACCACGTTCTGGCCGTCGGCGACGACGGTGAGATCGGTTGCGACGAGAGCTGCTTCTGTCGGGTTGGATCCACGCCTGGTCGCTGCCTCGACCGGTCTTCCGACCATCAGCTCAGCCAGGTGTCGTTGGTCGGTATCGGCGGTTGCAACCTCGCCAGTGACAGCTCCGGCCCGCATCACGGTCACCCGGTCGCTGACGGCCATGACCTCGCCAAGCTTGTGGCTGATGAAGACGACGGCCTTTCCCTCGGCTGTGATTGCGCTCACGGTCTCGAAGAGTGCATCGACCTCGTGTGGTGTCAACACGGCCGTGGGTTCGTCGAGCAACAGCACGTCGGCGCCGCGGTAGAGGACCTTGACGATCTCGACGCGTTGACGTTGGCCAACCGTCAGATCGGACGTGGTCGCCCTCGGGTCGATGGGAAGGCCGAAGCGGTCGCCGATCTCGGCGACCCGGCTTTCTATCTCCCTCGGGTTCAGAACGTGCGCCTGATGCGGATCGCCGAGGATGACGTTCTCGGCGACGGTGAACCGGTCGACCAGTCGGAAGTGTTGGTGGACCATGCCGATTCCGTGGGCGAGCCCCTCGCGGGGGCTCCGAAGGTCGACTCTCGCACCGTTCAGTTCTATGTGGCCATCATCAGGCTGGTAGAGGCCGCACAACATCGCGGCGACCGTGCTCTTGCCCGCTCCGTTCTCGCCCAGGAGTGTGTGAACCTCGCCGTGTTCGACATGGAAGTCGACGCGATCGGCTGCGAGTACGCCGGGGAACCTCTTGGTGACTCTGACGGCGGCGATGGCCGCCGGCTGGCTCGGAACAATGTCCGAGCCAGCAGCGGAATCTGTCACGGTCAGCCCGCAGCGTTGCCGATGACACCCTCGACGAGGTAGTCCATGCCGAGCAGGGTGCCGAGATCTGGCTTCTCGCCCTCAGCAACCTTGGCGTTGCCGTCCTGGTCGTTGACCGGTCCGTCAAACGGGGTGAAGCTGCCGGCGATGATTTCGCCCTGAACGTTGGCGATGTCGTCGCGCACATCCTGGGAGACCTTGTCCGAGACGTCGGCCAGGGTGACCAAACCGTCGGCCATGGTTCCATAGTACGACTGCGACGACCAGCTACCGTCGGCGATCGACTCGACCACTGCTACGTAGTAGGGGCCCCAATCCCAGACGGGAGCTGTCAGCCACGCGTCGGGTGCGAACCTCGACATGTCGTCGTTGTAGCCAACCCAGTATCCGCCGGCGTTCTCTGCGGCTTCGCCGGCAGACGGGGTGTCCTGATGCTGGGCGATGACATCTGCGCCACCATTCAGCAGGGACTCGGCAGCTTCCTTCTCGACCACCGGATCGAACCAGGTGGAGGTCCAGACAACCTCGACCACCACGTCGGGGTTGACCCGCTGGGCGCCCAGGGCGAAAGCGTTGATGCCGCGCAGCACCTCGGGTATGGGGAACGCGGCGACGTAGCCGATCGTGTTGCTCTCTGTCATCGAGCCGGCAGCCATGCCCGACAGGTACCGAGCCTCTTCGGCCGCGCCGAAGTAGTTGCTCATGTTGTCGGCTTGTTTGTAGCCGGTGGCGTGCTCGAACTTGACGTCCGGGTAGTTGGCGGCCACTTCGAGCATCGGTTCCATGTAGCCGAACGACGTTCCGAAGATGACATCGGTTCCCTCGCGGGCGAGGCGGTCGAACGTCGCAACCGAATCGGCACCCTCGGGGATGTTCTCGAGGTACTGGGTTTCGACACAGTCGCCCAGCGCTTCCTCGAGCGACAGCCGACCATCGTCGTGTTTCTTGGTCCAGCCGGCGTCACCGACGGGGCCGATGTAAACAAACGCAGCCACGATTGGCTCGTGATCGCAGCCCGAATCGCCGGTGTCGTCGGTGTCGGCCGCCGCAGCGGTCGTGTCGGTCGAGTCCTCGTCCGAGTCGCCGCAGGCCACGGCGAACACGAGGATCGCTGCGAGCAAGGCAAGGAGCCGCCAGTGACGGGCTCTTGGTGTTTGGTTCATCGATCACTCCTGTAGAAGGGGTCGCCCGTGTACTCCCGAGCGACTAGCCATGCGAGACGCTAGTCGCATTTGCCTGGTGTGGTGTGAACGATTGTCCGCGCCCCGGCCGGTGGTGCAGGATGTTGGCATGACAGCTGGTCCGATCGTCATGGTTCATGGGGCGTGGGGCGGTTCGTACTCGTTCCACAAGGTGCGCCCCCTCGTGCATCGAGCCGGGATCGAAGTGTTCACGCCCAGTCTCACCGGCATCGGGGAACGTTCTCACCTGACCCACCCTGGTGTCTGCCTGTCGACCCATGTGCAAGACGTGGTGAACGCGATCCTGTACGAGGATCTCGACGATGTCGTGTTGCTCGGGTTCTCATACGGCGGCATGGTTGTGACCGGAGCGCTCGACCACATCGGCGATCGGGTGAGTCACCTCGTCTACCTCGATGCCTTTGTGCCGCAGAACGGCCAGAGCGCCAGCTCGATCATGCAGGGTGTCGACAGCACCCCACCACCTGGGCACGGGCTGGGTGACGAGTGGCTGATCCCGCCCTTGCCACGCCACATGGACGACCGAGCGGAGATGGCCTGGTCGGACGCACGCCGCACACCTCAACCGGTGGGCACGTTCACCGAGCCGGTGCGCCTGTCGAAACCACTCGAAGAGTGGCCCTTCAGCCTGACGTACATCAAGGCGACCGATGATCCGGCCGAAGCCGCCGATTCGGCTTTCTGGCAGGCGGCCGAGGTGGCCAGGACCTCGCCGTCGTGGCTGCTCCACGAGATCGCCACCCACCACCTCGTGCCATTCAGCCATCCCGAACAGCTGGTCGCAATCCTGCTCGACCTGGCACGTCAGGCGAGCCCTTCGGACTCGGCTTGACCGGGTGGTCAAGTCCTGGCCGAGGGCGTTCACGCGGCTTGTTTCCAAGCATCGACTACGTGCTCGAAGCGCTTGGTGCGACGCTACAGTCGTGAGGGGCAGCGGGTATGACGGCTGCGTTCTACAGGAAGCGAGATCTCGTGCGCGTAGCGATCCTCACGGGCGGGGGCGATGTCCCCGGCCTGAACCCATGTATCAAGGCGGCGGCCAACAGGGTCCTCGAAGCCGGTTCGGAGATCATCGGCATTCGTCGCGGCTGGGGAGGCCTCGTCGACTGCAACCCGAACGACCCTGAGTCGCTGAAGCGAAACACCATGACCCTCGACGCGGGGACTGTCAGGACCGTCGATCGCACGGGTGGAACGTTCCTCCACACATCGCGGACCAACCCGGCGAAGGTCGCGGGTTCCGAGCTCCCCGATCATCTTCGAGCGGGTCGCGAGGGCGAGGGTCCACACGATGTCACCGAACACGTGTTGGCGGTCCTCGACGCTCTGGGCGTGGACGCCTTGCTTCCCATCGGTGGCGACGACACCCTCTCCTATGGCCTTCGTATGCACAACGAGGGTGTGCCGGTCGTCGCCATCCCGAAGACGATGGACAACGACGTCCACGGCACCGACTACTGCATCGGCTTCTCCACCGCCGTTTCGCGAGGTGTCGAGTTCATCCACAATCTGCGTACCAGCACCGGCTCACATGAACGCATCGCCGTCGTCGAGCTCTTCGGTCGGTACTCCGGTGAGACCTCACTCGTCACCGCCTACCTGGCAGGTGTCGACCGTGCGCTCATCTCCGAGGTGCCGTTCGACATCGACAAGTTGGCCGGGCTCATCATGGATGACAAGAATCGCAATCCCTCCAACTATGCGATGTTGACGGTGTCCGAGGGCGCAACCGTCGCCGGAGGAGAGGTTCACCTGAGCGGCGAAGCTGACGCGTACGGCCATCGCAAGCTCGGTGGTATCGGCAGCACGACCGGCCAGGCCCTCAAGGAGGTGACCGGGCAGAAGATCATTCTTCAGGAGCTCGGCTACCTGATGCGGTCCGGCAGGCCCGACAGCCTCGACTTGATGGTTGCGACCAACTACGCGGTCATGGCAGCCGATCTGGCTCTGGAAGGAACCTCGGGCCGCATGGTCGCGTTGCGGTCGGGCACCTACACGAGTGTCCCCGTCAGCGTCACGGGAGATGGTGTCAAGCGGGTCGACGTGGGCGAGTTCTACGACGTTGACGGATACCGTCCGAAGGTGCGCCACGTCGGCGGAAAGCCGATGTTCCTCTACTGACCCGGCCGTGGCGAGATGCCCCAAGCGTCAGTGTCAGATCTCGAGTAGTTCGCGAATCTCGATCGCTGCGTCGGAGGCGACCATCAGGTTGCGAGCGAGTTCGTCGACGGCAGACGTTTGATGTGCCACAGATGTCGATATCGAGACTGGGCGGTGTCGACCGTTCGAGCCTGATGGACGATCGACGGGATGAGCGTGACCGCCGCCGGGATCTCGGTTCTGATTCGCTTGATCTTGTTCTCGATCTCGCTGGTTGCAGCGGCCGTCTGGTTGGCGAGTTCCTTGACTTCACCGAGGTGGTCGAGGCGGTCATTCCCCGGAGCCGGCTCGATGTTCGAGATGCTCACACCCAGGCCTTCGAGGGCCGAAACGACGAAGGCATCGCCGATCGCTTGGAGGTCGTAGTTGAAGACCTTTTCGAGCGTTGCCATGACCCTGCTGACGGAGTTGTGTTTAGCGAACGGATTGCGGGTTTCAGAGCATTCCTGCCTCATCGGCTGCGGTGAAGATCTCGACCAGAAAGGCCTCCTGAGCGGATTCGAGAACGAGCGAAGTGTGGCGAGGGACTGATTGCTGTCGGCCGCGTGGTTCTTGAAGAACTTGTGGGTCGGTTCGAACGAGAACTGGTGGTCGTAGAACCGCTTCGAGAGCAGTGGAGCGCGGGACTCGGCCAAGGGAATCAGCCGTGTGAGGATCGCAGTGTCGTCAGAGCTCAGGCCGATGAACTCGCGCCGATGCCCCAACGTGTCTTCATCGATGCCGAGCCTCTCCGAATGTGGGGAGCCCGTCTACTCACCTACCTATCTACGACGACAGGAATCTTGTCTCTCCTCAAAGGACGCAGTGCCCCTGTGTGCACTTCGTCTGGAGTTCCATCGACGACTGACCACCCACCAAGACGTTCACGAGAGTGTGTACTGGCCCGCCGGATCGACGTCGTCCATTTCGACCTGAGCGCGGATCTCGCCCGTGGCATTTGAAACCGTCAGTAGGTTCTGGCCGAGTTCCTCGACGGCGCCGGTCTGATGCCCGATCGCAGATGACATGGCGTCCTGGCCGTCGTTCACCTGCCGGACGTGCTCGACTATCGACGAGATCAGAGAAACGGCTCCCGAGATCTCGGATCGGATTCGCTTGATCTTCTCGTCGATCTCGCCGGTTGCAGCGGCCGTTTGGTTGGCGAGTTCCTTGACTTCGCTTGCAACGACTGCAAAACCCCTGCCTGCCTCTCCGGCGCGGGCGGCCTCGATGGTGGCGTTCAGAGCGAGCATGTTGGTCTGGTTCGCCACAGATGCGATCGACTCGACCACCTTGCCGACCTCTTCGCTGCTGTCGTCCAAACGGATGACGGCATGGCTGGCTTCGTCGGCGATGACCGCCGCCTCGGCGGCACGCGATGAGATGTCGAGGCTGCGTTCGGCGATCTCGGAAGCGGTCACGCCGAGTTCCTCGCCTGCGGCGGCGAGCGAATCGATGTTGACCGACACGGTCGAGACCGACCCGGCGATGGCCCGAACCTTGTCGATGACGGCGGCGAAACCGTCGCCGATTGCGCCGGGGACGTGCTGGTCGAGTGTCGAGGAATTCCCAGCGGCGCCCGACAGAATCGAAGCCTGGTCCTTGAGGACCTCGGTCCAGGTCTTGATCTGATCGAGGTGCTCCATGCGGTCGCTCTCGGCATCGGTAGCCACTGCATCGAACTGAAGTCCAAGGGTGTTGATGGTCGCACCGATGAAGGCTTCGCCGATGGCCTGGAGATCCAGCGAGAACACCTTCTCGACCGAGACCATCACCTTGTCCACGACATCCCTGTCGTGCTCGCTCGAAAGCGGGTTCGTATTCTTCGGGTTCCGCCTGTCGGGAGGCGACGAGTAGTGCTCGGTGAGTGCCTCGCGTATCAAGCGACGCCACTCCGAATACGATCCGACGTACCACTTGAACGGCAGATTGATCGTGTCATAGACGACACCGACGTGGAGCCGCTTCTCGAAGTAGTCGAGTCCCCATTGAGTTTCGGCGCCGGTGAACACCTCGATCAGGTAGCCGGTCATCGTATTCTCGAGTGTGCTGCGCAGCTCGGGCAGCGGTGTGTTCTTGTCCGTTGCGTAGTTGCGGAGGAAACGAGCGGTCGGCTCGAACGAGAACTGCCAGTCGTAGAACGATCTTGCCAGCCCGGGGGCGGCGTCCTGGATCCACGGGATCAGTTCCTTGAGAACAGCAGCGTCATCGGCGTCGAGCCGGATGAACTCTTGGCGAGTGCGCAGATTGGTCTCGTTGATGCCGAAGAAGGCCAGGCCCTGGGCAGTCATCACCGATGCTCCTGAGTGTGGTCCCACCGCGTCTGCGGTTGGCGCGCCCACCGCTCCAAGTCGAAGTTCCACCGGCGAGCAACAACAGCCGAGTCGGCTGCATGCGATCCTGGACAAGCGATCGGGTGTGGTCGCCGGGGTTGATAGGGCGCGACGTAGGCCCGGCAGGGGCTGGATCGTGGCCAGCGGTCCCTAGGGGCGGTCGGTCCTGGCGGCCGGCGGGTTTGCCCAGGGTGGTGTGGGTTTGGTCCATTGATCGACGGTTTGTCCGTGGATGTCTTTGAGTTGCCAGTGGTTGGCTGTTTCGCCCATTTTGAGGTGGAGTTTGAGTTGGTGTAGTCGGTCGTGGTGGTAGGGGCATAGCAGGGCGAGGTTGCTGAGGTCTGTGCATCCTGCGTGTTCGCGGTGTTTGAGGTGGTGGG